>SHYR01000002.1 GCA_009692705.1 Dehalococcoidia bacterium | reverse complement strand
AGCTGTGGGAGATCACGAAGCAGGGCATGGAGTTCTACTCCGACTTCTTCGACTACGCCTACCCGTTCGACAAGTACGACCAAATCTTCGTGCCGGAGTTCAACGCCGGCGCGATGGAGAACGTGGGCGCGGTCACGCACAGCGAGCGCATGGTGTTCCGCGACCCGCCGACCGAGAACCAGCGCTCCAGTCGCGCGATGGTGATCCTGCACGAGATGGCGCACATGTGGTTCGGCAACCTCGTGACGATGCGCTGGTGGAACGACCTCTGGTTGAACGAGAGCTTCGCCGAATACATGGCGCACCTCGCGCTCGACGAGTCGACGCGCTTCACGACCGCGTGGCAGGCGTTCAACGCCCGCAAGGCGTGGGCGTATCGCCAGGACCAGCTCGTCACCACCCACCCGATCGCGGGCCAGGTCGCCGACACCGACCAGACGCTGCTGAACTTCGACGGCATCACCTACGCCAAGGGCGCGGCCACGATCCAGCAGCTGGTGGCGGTGCTGGGCATGGACGGCTTCCGCGACGCCATGCGCGGCTACTTCCGTCGCCATGCCTTCGGCAACACCACGCTGCACGAGTTCCTCGACGCGCTGCAGACAGGCGCGGGGGACACGGGGGGCGCGGTGGGCGACCTGCACCAGTGGGCGCGGGTGTGGCTGGAGACGCCCTCGCTCAACACGCTCGCCGCCTCGTGGGAGGTGGACGGCGACCGCCTCAGCCGCCTGGCGATCGCGCAAACCGCGCCGCCCGAGTACCCCACGCTGCGCCCGCACCAGATCGAGGTGGCGCTGGTACGCGAGCGCGGCGGCCGCCTCGAGGTGGAGGCGCTGCCGGTGCACGTCGAGGGAGCGGAGACGGAGGTGCCCGCGGCGATCGGCCGCCCGGCGCCGCGGCTGGTGGTGCCGAACCACAACGACCACGCCTTCGTGAAGATCGCGCTCGACCCCGCCTCGCTGGCGTTCGTGCGCGGCAACCTCCAGCGCATCGAGGACCCGCTGCTGCGCCAGCTGATCTGGCAGGCGCTGTGGAACATGGTGCGCGACCAGCAGCTGCGCTCCACCGACTATCTCGATCTCGCCGCCGCGAAGATCGAGGGCGAGCGCGACCAGGAGCTGGTGGAGACGATCCTCGGCAACGTGCAGGCCGCGATTGGCCGCTACCTGCCCGACGCGCTGCGGCAGGAGCGCGCGCATGCCGTCTCGGAGGTGGCCTGGCGCGCGCTGCAGACGGCGCCCACGGGCGACCTCCAGATCATCTGGGCGCGCGCGCTGATCGGGCTGGCGATCTCGCCGCCGGACATCGAGCGCGTCGCGCGGCTGGTGGACGGCGAGCTCGCGGTCGCGGGACTGGCGATCGACCAGGAGATGCGCTGGGCCGTCGCGGTGCTCTACGTCGGCTACGGGCTGCCGGGCGCGCAGCAGCGCCTTGCCGCCGAGCGCGCGCGCGATCCCTCCGACCGCGGTCAGCGCGCGCTGCTGCGAGCGGAGGCCTCGGTGCCCGACGCGGCGGTGAAGGCGCGCGCGTGGGAGCGCTTCCTCGGTGAGGGCTACGGCTCGCTGCACCTCACCGCCGCCGCCATGGGCGGCTTCCACTGGTGGGTGCAGCGCGAGCTGGTCGCGCCCTACGTCGAGCGCTTCTTCGAGGCAGCGCCGCTGGTGTTCGAGCAGAAGGAGAAGGAGTTCGCCCAGAGCTTCTTCGGCGCGCTCTTCCCCTCCGGCCGCGTGGAGCAGGCGGTGCTCGACCGCAGCGAGCGGCTGCTGGCCGAGATCGGCGACGGCTGGCCACTGCTGCGGCGCTCGTTGCGCGAGGCCAACGACGACCTCGCGCGCGCGATCAAGTGCCGCGCCTTTGCGGCGTCTGGGGGCTAATTCCTACCGCGATGAGTTGCTAGTCGGCGGTTTGAGCCTGCCGTCTATTATTGTCAGCGCTCAAGTGATGCGCGCGCCGCGACGGCGCGCGCCGCGAGTCAGCGTCCGCTAGCGCGCCATCAGGTCGCGCAGCACGTACGGCAGGATGCCGCCGTGGCGGTAGTACTCCACCTCCACCGGCGTGTCGATGCGACAGCGCGTCGTGAACGCGATCACCTTGCCGTCGTCGGACACGGCGCGCACGGGGATGTCCTGCCCCGGCGCGAGGCCGGCGGCGATGCCCGTGATCGTGAAGCGCTCGCGGCCCGTCAGCCCCAGTGACTGCGGGGTCGCGCCGTCCTTGAACTCCAGCGGCAGCACGCCCATCCCCACGAGGTTGCTGCGGTGGATGCGCTCGAAGCTCTCCGCGATCGCCGCGCGCACGCCGAGCAGCGCCGGGCCCTTCGCGGCCCAGTCGCGCGAGGAGCCTGAGCCGTACTCGCGGCCGGCGATCAGGATCAGCGGCACGCCCTCGGCGCGGTAGCGCTCTGCCGCGTCGAAGATCGTCATCTCTTCGCCGTCCGGCAGGTGGCGCGTGAGGCCGCCCTCGCGCTCCACTAGCGCGTTCCTCAGCCGCACGTTGGCGAAGGTGCCGCGCATCATCACCTCGTGGTTGCCGCGGCGCGCGCCGTAAGTGTTGAAGTCCTTCTGCGGCACCTCGTGCTGCCCGAGGTAGCGCGCGGCGGGGCTGTTGCTCGCGATCTCCCCGGCCGGCGAGATGTGGTCGGTGGTCACCGAGTGGCCGAGCACGGCGAGCGCGCGCGCGTCCACGATCTCCGTCAGCGGGTCGGGCACGCGCTTGAGGTCGTCGAAGAACGGCGGCCGCCGCACGTAGGTGGAGGCGTCGTCCCACTGGAAGCGGTCGCCGCGCGGCACGTCGAGGCCGCGCCAGCGCTCGTCACCGGTGAACACGTCGGCGTACTGCTGGCGGAACATCTGCGAGCGGATGGAGGTGCGGATCGTCTCGCTGACCTCGGCCTGGCTCGGCCACAGATCGCGCAGGTAGACCGGGCGGCCGTCGCTGCCATCGCCCAGCGGCTCGGTGGCGAGGTCGATGTCGGTGCGGCCGGCGAGCGCATAGGCGACCACCAGCGGCGGCGAGGCGAGGTAGTTGGAGCGCACCGAGTTGTGCACGCGCGCCTCGAAGTTGCGGTTGCCAGAGAGCACGGCGGCGACGGCGAGCTTGCCCTGCTCGATCGCCTGCTGCACCGGCTCCGGCAGCGGGCCGGAGTTGCCGATGCAGGTGGTGCAGCCGTAGCCCACGAGCGTGAAGCCGAGCGCGTCGAGGTAGGTGCTGAGGCCCGCCGCGCGCAGGTACTCGGTCACCACCGTCGAGCCGGGCGCGAGGCTGGTCTTCACCCACGGCTTCGTCGCCAGCCCGCGCTCGACCGCCTTCTTCGCCAGCAGCCCGGCGCCCACCATCACCTCCGGGTTCGAGGTGTTGGTGCAGGAGGTGATGGCCGCGATCACCACCGACCCGTTCGCCAGCTCGTAGTGGCGGCCGTCGTCGCGCACCGGCAGCGGGCGCGGCGAGGCGCCGGCCGCCACCTCCTCCGCGATCGTCTTGAGCGCGGAGGCCTTCGCCTCGCGCAGCGGGATGCGGTCCTGCGGCCGCTTCGGCCCCGCCAGGCTCGGCTCGATGCCACCAAGGTCGAGCTCCAGCAGCTCGCTGTACTCGGGTTCGCGCATGCCGGGCGTGCGGAAGAGCTGCTGTGCCTTGCAGTACGCCTCCACCAGCGCCACCTGCGCCTCGTCGCGCCCGCTGAAGCGCAGGTAGGCGAGCGTCTCGTCGTCGACGGGGAAGAAGCCGACGGTGGCGCCGTACTCCGGGCACATGTTCGCGATCGTCGCGCGCGCGGCCAGCGGCAGGTCGGCGAGGCCGTCGCCGCAGTACTCGACGAACTTGCCGACGACGTTGCGAGCGCGCAGCAGCTCGGTTACGCGCAGCACGAGATCGGTGGCGGTCGCGCCCTCGGGCAGCCGCCCGGTGAACCGCACGCCCACCACCTGCGGCACCAGCATCGAGACCGGCTGGCCGAGCATCGCGGCCTCCGCCTCGATGCCGCCGACACCCCAGCCGAGCACGCCGAGGCCGTTGATCATCGTGGTGTGGGAGTCGGTGCCGACCAGCGTGTCGGGGTAGGCGCGCCCGTCGCGCTGCATCACCGCGGGCGCGAGGTACTCGAGGTTCACCTGGTGCACGATGCCGGTGTCCGGGGGCACGACACGCAGCCCGTTGAAGGCGCCCTGTCCCCAGCGCAGGAACTGGTAGCGCTCCACGTTGCGGTCGAACTCCTTGCGGGCGTTGAAGCGGAAGGCGGTGCTGGTGCCGAACTCGTCGACCTGCACCGAGTGATCGATCACCAGGTCGACCGGCTGCAGCGGGTTGATGCGCTGCGGGTCGCCGCCCAGCTCCGCCATCGCGTCGCGCATCGCGGCCAGATCCACGATGCAGGGAACGCCGGTGAAGTCCTGCAGCAGCACGCGCGCGGGCGTGAACGCGACCTCCCGGTCGGGCGTCGCCTTCGCATCCCACTGCGCGAAGGAGCGGATCTGCTCGGCGGTGACCGCGCGGCCGTCCTCGTTGCGCAGCAGGTTTTCGAACAACACGCGCAGCGTGAACGGCAGCCGCGCGAGGTCCAGCCCGATCGCGCGCGCCGCGACGTCGAGGCGGTAGATCTCGTACTGCCCGCCGCCGGCGCCCAGCGTTCCGCGAGCCTCGAAGCTGTTCTGCGACTCGCCCGTGCCCGGCATCTGCTGCTCCCGCCATGGCGCCTATGGACACGGCGCTGATAGACACATAGAGGCGCGCTTCGTCGTGCCCTACCCCATCGTAGCCCAACGGCCGGGACGACGAGGGCTGCGCGGTCACAGGGTTACCGGCGCCCCCAGATCAGGATGCGCTTGTACGTGAAGAGGTACGGCCGCCGCTCGCCGAGCGCGGCCAGCAGCCGGCGCGCGTACTCGTCCACGAACGCGGCGTAGTGCTCCGGCGTCAGCGCCGCGCGGTAGACCGTGAGCAGCGTGCCCTCCATCCACTCCACGACCGCGCGCGGCTCGGGCAGCTGGTGCGGGTAGGCGCGCGCCTCCACGCGAACGGGGTCGAAGCCCAGCTCGCGCAGCGTGCCCGCGTACCACTGCGGGCTCTGCACCAGCACCGGGTCGGGGCGCACGCGGCCCCCGAGCGCCGACGCGAACGGCTCCTCGGCGGCGAGCGCCCGCGCCACGCTTTGCGAAGGGTGATCGCCGTTCGCGGGCAGCTGGAGCGCGATCTGACCGCCGGCCTCGACCAGTCCGGCGACCAGCGGCAGTAGGCGCGCGTGGTCGTCGATCCACTGCAGCGCGGCGTTCGAGAACACGAGGTCGAAGCCCCCTCCAGCCTGCGCGAAGGCCACGATCTCGCGCTGCTCGAAGCGCAGGCCGGGCCGCGCGTGCGCCGCCGTCGACGCCAGCATGGAGGGAGAGGAGTCGATGCCCAGCGTCGCTCGTGCGCCCAATCGCTCGTGCAGCCACGCGGTAAGCGCGCCCGTGCCGCAGCCGAGGTCCACCACCAGCATCCCCGCCCGCGGCTCCACCATCGCGGCGAGATCGTAGAAGGGGAGGCTGCGCTCGTCGCGGAACCGGTTGTAGCGGCCGGGGTCCCACTGCCCCGCCGCCGGTGCGTGGCGCTCGCTGTGCTCGTGTCGCGCCACAGGCTCGGTCATGGCGTCTCCAGCAACGTCGCCGCGTGCCGGCGGCGGATCGCCCGCCAGCAGCCCCGTCATGGCGGGCGGGGAGCTATGATCGCCCACGAGCGTCGTTTCCGCATCCGGCCGGTCAGCCGCCGGTGGAGGGCCGTCTGCGGTGGAAACAGCGGCGCCGGTCAAGTTCCAGCTCCCCGACCCGGCATACGAACGGGCAATCTGGATGCACCAGGAGCACATGCCGTGCTCGCTGACGCCGCTGGCGCAGGACGCGGGCATGATGCAAGCCTTCGTGCGGCCGGCCGAGGCTGTGCTACCGAGGATGATCCACGTCAACGGCTACGTCTACACGCGCTCTCAGCCCGGCGTGCAAAGCTTCGGGGCGTTCCCAGCGCCGAACGCGGAACAGGAGCTGCGGCGCTGGCGCGAGGACTGGCTGGACCCAGTCGAGCAGGCCGCCGCCACGCTCGAGGGCTTCGACGCGACGGCGGTGCCAGCCGGGGGCTGGCGCGCGGAGATCGATCGCCAGCAGGCGATGCTGGGCGAGGTGTTCCGCGGCGTGCACATGGCGACGATGCGCCCGGCGCTGGGAGCGGCTGAGGCCTTCATCAGCGGTTATGTCGCGCTGATGGGCGAGTCTCGCCGCCACGACGCGATGGCGTTGCTGCACGGCTTCCGCAACGCCTCGGGCGACCGCGCCGCGGCGCTGTGGGAGCTGGGCCGGCTCGTACGCGCTCACCCCCCGCTCCGCCGCGCGCTGGAGCGAGACTGCCGCGATCCCGGACGAACGGCGGCCGCCGAGCAATTTCGCCGCGGACTGGAGGCGGTGCTGGAGCGCTTCGGCTGCACCACGCAGGGACACGCGGAGGACCTCCCGCCCTGGCGCGAGGATCCGGCGGTGCCGGTGGGGGCGATCCTGCTGTACGCCGAGCAGGACGACGACCGCGATCCGCGCGGGCAGGAGCGGCGGCAGCGCGAGCGCCGCGAACCACTGGAGCGCGAGCTGCGCGCGCTGGCGGCCGGCGACCGGCGCGCCGCGGCCCTGCTCGACACGCTGCGCGCCGCGCAGTACATGGTTCCGGTTTCGGAGGATCACAACCTGCTGGCGGACCAGCGGCTGCTCGCCGCCTCGCGCACCCGCTGGCTGCTCGTCGGCGAGCACCTGCGCGCGCGCAGGTTGGTGGAACGCGCCGACGACGTCTTCTACCACCACCTCGACGAGTTGATCGCGGCGCTCGAGGAAGGCACGGGGCTCGCCGCACAGACGATCGACGAGCGTCGTGAGCGGCAGCTAGCGTGGCGTTCAGTGGCCCCGCCGCAGCGCCTCGGCCTGCCGCCCGAGCAACTCGACCAGGAGGCCGCGACCGCACCCGCCCCGACCGAGGCGAGCGCGCCGGTGCGCGGCACCCCCGCTTCGCCGGGCGTGCACCGCGGCCGCGCGCGCGTGATCGCGCACTTCGAGCAGGCGTCGACGCTGGAGCGCGGCGACGTGCTGATCTGCGCGGCGGCGACGCCGGAGTGGACGCCGTACTTCGTGGTGATCGGCGCACTGGTGACGGACTCCGGCAGCGTGCTCACCCACGGCGCGGTGGTGGCCCGCGAGTTCGGGCTGCCGGCGGTGGTCGCCGCACGCAACGCCACGCGCGTGATCCCCGACGGCGCCATGGTAACGGTCGACGGCCTCGCCGGCACGGTCACCGTCGAGGCCTAGCCCCCCGCTGCCGCCGGCCCCCGGCCCCGCGCTAGCCGCGGCGCCCGCGCCGGCGCCGTCGCGAGCGCCTTCGCAGCGCGTGATCCGGGCGCTCGGTGCTCGGGGCCGGCGGTGAGGGGCGTTCGGACGCGGGCGGGGGCGGGCGCAGCCGGCTAGCGACCACCCGCAAGAGCAGGCTGGAGGCGCGCATCGAGAAGAACATCACGGCATAGAACATCGGCGCGGTGAGCGCCGCCTGCACCCAGTCGCGGTCGGTGAAGAAGAGATAGTAGACAACCGAGAAGAGGACCGTGAAGGAGAAGGTGCTGAGCAACTGCTGGCGCAAGGTCAGCGGGCGCATGGCGGGATGCTAGCGCACGGCGAGCGAGCGCGCGCGCGCTCAGCCCGTCGCGGGCGCGGCGGGGCCCGGCACCCGTTCCACCAGCCAGCGACTGAGCGCGGCCAGGAAGCGCTCGCGGCGCTCTACCTCGGCGGCGCCGAACTCGCGCTCGATGATGCGCTGCTTGAACTGCTGCTGGTCGACGTCGCGGGGGACGTGGAACAGCTCGTCGACATCGGCGGCCACCGCCATGTCGCGCCCCGGCTCGAAGCGCTCGTTCGCCGGCAGGCCAAGCACGTGTGCGCCGAGCGGCCAGGTGGCATCCACGGTCATCCAGCGCGGCGGCTCTACTTGCGGGTCGTGCTGGAGGCGCAGGAAGTCATGCACGTCCGGCACCGGCCCCGCCGCGAGCAGGGCGCGCAGCTCCGGCGGCGCCCACGGCGTGTTCTCGAGCGTGAAGCGGTGCGTGGCCGCGATCAGGATCGTGCGGTAGCCCAGCTCCTCAAACAGCGCCTGCAGCAGGTGGTGCTTGCCGGAGCAGGTGCCGCGCCACTCGCGGATCGTGGTCTCGGGGTCGCTGGCGGAGGCGCGCTGGTACGTCAGGTCGCGCACCAGCGCGAACGCGCGCGCGGCGTCGATCGCCTCGCCGGGCGCCAGCACCGCTCGGCGCTCGGCCTCAGCGCGCAGCAGCGGGATCAGGGGCATGGGACAATCGTAACGCGTAAGGAGGCGACGCCTCTGGCCCCGACTATCCTCGCTGCTCGATCGGGACGTACGGCAGGTCCATGGGGCCCTCGTACTGGAGCAGCGGGCGCAGCAGGATGTTGTGCTCCAGCTGCTCCATCACCTGCGCGGTCCAGCCGGGGACGCGGCCGAGCACGAAGATCGGCACGAACAGATCCTCTGGGATGCCGTTGAGGTAGTAGATCACGCCAGCGTAGAAGTCGACGTTGACGTTCACGCCGAGGCGAGCGTAGGGCCGCATCGCCTCGTGCACGGCCTCCAGGATCTGGTACCACTTCGGCTGGCCCATCTCCCGGGAGAGCTTCTCCACGCCCTCGCGCAGGTGGCGGGCGCGCGGGTCCTCCGCGCGGTAGACGCGGTGGCCGAAGCCCATCACCGGCTGGCGGTCGGCGCGCAGCGCCTTCACGTAGGCGGCGGCGCGCTCCGGCTCGCCGATCTCCATCGCCATCTTCATCACGTTCTCGGCGGCGCCGCCGTGCGCGGGACCAGAGAGCGCCGCCACGCCGGCGGTAAGCGAGGCGTGGAGGTTGGCGTCGGTACCGGTGACCACGCGTGCCGCGAAGGATGAGGCGTTGGCGCCGTGCTCGGCGTGCAGCACGAAGTCCTTATCCATCAGCGCCGCGGTGTCGGCGCTGGGCTCCTTGCCCTGCAGCATGGTGAGGAAGTTCGCCGCGTGCGAGAGCGTCTTGCTGGGCTGCGGCACCGGCTTGCCGTTGCGGAGCGCGTGGTGCGCGGCGACGGCGGTGGCGGCCTGCGAGGTGACGCGCACGCCCTTGCGCAGCGTCGCCTGCGGGGACATGTCGGCCACCTCCGGGTCGAAGGCGCCGAGCGCGGAGACGGCGGTGCGCAGCACCTCCATGGGATGGGCGTGCCTGATCTGCCTGATGATCTCGATCACCGGCGCGGGCAGCGCGCGCGCGGCCTTCAGCTCGGCGTCGAAGGCGGCGAGCTGCGCCCGCGTCGGCAGCGCGCCGTGCAGCAGCAGGTAGGCGGTCTCCTCGAACGTGGAGCGCTCGGCGAGGTCGTGGATGCTGTAGCCGCGGTAGAGGAGTTTGCCTTCCCGGCCGTCGATGAACGACGTGCGGGTGCGGTCGAAGTAGACCCCGTTGAAGCCGCGATGAATCTGGACGTCCTCGGTCATCGTCCCCCCGGCAGAACTTGCGTCCGCGCGCGCCTGCGAGGCGTGCGCGGACTGGGGCGTATCAGTCCTCTTCGAGCGTCGAGGTGTCTCCCTCAGGCAGGCCAAGTTCGCGCGCCTTCAGCAGGCGGCGCATGATCTTGCCGGAGCGCGTCTTCGGCAGGATCTTGATGAAGTCGATCTCGCGCGGCGCCACGCCGGGGCCGAGACGCTCGCGCGCGTGACCCATGATCTGGCGCCGGAGCTCATTGGTCGGCTCGTAGCCGTCGTGGAGGGTCACGAACGCCTTCACGATCTCCATCGCCACCGCGTCGGGCTTGCCGATCACGCCCGCCTCCGCGACCGCCTCGTGCTCAATCAGCACGCTCTCGACCTCGAACGGGCTCACGAGGTGGCCGGCGGTGTTGATCACGTCGTCGTCGCGGCCGACGAACCAGAAGTAGCCGTCGGCGTCGCGCTTCGCCTTGTCGCCAGTGAGGTACCAGCCGCGCTTGAAGCGGGAGTTGTAGCGCTCCTGGTCGTTCCAGTAGACGCGGAACATCGATGGCCACGGCGGCTTGAGCGCGAGCTGGCCCTCCACCATCGGCGCGGTGATCTCGTTCTGCTCGTCGTCGAGGATCGCGGCGGTGATGCCGGGGAACGGGCGGCCCATGGAGCCGGGGCGGATCGGCATGCTCAGGTAGTTCGCGATCATGATCGCGCCGGTCTCGGTCTGCCACCAGTTGTCGTGGATCGGCAGCCCGAAGGCCTCTTTGCCCCAGACCACGCCCTCGGGGTTGAGCGGTTCACCAACGGACATCACGTAGCGCAGAGTGGAGAGGTCGTGCTGCTTCGCCACCTTCGCGCCGGCCCTCATCAGCAGGCGGATCGCGGTGGGCGCGGTGTACCAGACGGTGACGCGGTGGCGCTGGATCACCTGGTACCACTTCGCGGCGCCGAAGCCGCCCTCGTAGATCAGGTTGGTGACGCCGTTGCTCCACGGCGCGAACATGCCGTAGCTCGTGCCGGTCACCCAGCCGGGGTCGGCCGTGCACCAGTAGATGTCGTCGTCGTGCAGGTCGAGCACGTACTTGCCGGTGGCAAGGTGGCCAAGCACCGCGCCGTGGACGTGCGCCGCGCCCTTCGGCATGCCGGTGGTGCCGCTGGTGAAGTGCATGACCGACCAGTCTTCCTGGCCGGTGCGCTCGATCTCGAACTGGTCGGAGGCGGCGTCCACCAGTCGCTGGTAGTCGAGGTCGCCCGACGCCACCGGCTTGCCCTGCCGGTGCGCGATCACGATCACGTGCTTGAGAGAGGGCAGCTGGCCGCGGATGGCGTTCACCTTCGCCACGAGGTTCGGCGTGGTGACGATGACGACGCCCTCGGCGCGCTGCACGCGCTCCCGCACCGGCTCCGGGCCGAAGGCGGAGAAGAGCGGGGCGGCGATCGCACCCAACTTGAGGGCGCCGAAGACCCCGAAGTAGAGCTCCGGGATGCGGTCGGCGAAGAAGAAGACGCGGTCGCCCTTCTTGATGCCCAGGGTACGGAGGGCGTTGGCGAAGCGGTTCGTGTGGCGCTTCAGCTCGGCGAAGGTGTAGCGCTCAACCTTGCCGTCGGCGCCTTCCCAGATCATCCCGTGCTTCTGCGCGCGCTGGCCGGCCGCGTGGCGGTCGATGCACTCGTAGGCCTGATTGACGAGGCCGTTCGGCAGGTCGAGCCCGGCCTTCGCCCTGTCCCAGGACCAGCCCTGCCGCTCCCGCTCGATGTCGAGCAGATTCGGCTTGACGGTCATCGCGGAGACATCCTTGGCAATCTCAGCGTAGTGCAGCACGGTCATGTCGGTACCCCTTGCCTGAACGCCAGCCGAGCCTAGCATGCGCCGGGATTATACCGTGGCACGCACGCGCGGCCGCACCGCCACAGCGCGGCGCGAGCCGATGCGCCGGGGCTGTGGCGGGCGGCCGGGGATTCGGCGGCGGGCGCCCCGGCGCTGCGGCCGCTCGTGTATCGTGGCGCGGTCGGCGCGGGGCGCCGCGCGGGAAGGAGCGCACGATGAAGACACGGGCCGCGGTCCTGGCGGAGCACGGCCGCCCGCTGGTGGTGGAGGAGATCGAGTTGCCGGACCCGCGGCCGGACCAGGTGCTGGTCCAGCTCTACGCCTCCGGCATCTGCCACTCCCAGCTGCACCAGATCCACAACCCGGAGGCCCGTCACCCGCAGCTGCTGGGGCACGAGGCCACGGGCGTGGTGCTGCGGCGCGGCCGCGAGGTGCGCCATGTGCACGAAGGCGACCGCGTGATGGTGACCTGGGTGCCGCGCGACGCCACGCCGGAGAGCCTGCCGCTGCGTCCCTCCACCTACCGCTGGCGCGGACAGGAGCACGAAGCCGGCGTCTACACCTGGGCGGAGCACCTGCTGGCGCACGAGCAGCTGGTGCTGCCGCTGCCGAAGGACGTGCCCACCGACGTCACCGCCATCATCGGCTGCGCCACCGTCACCGGCGTGGGGGCGGTGATCGGCAGCGCAAAGGTGCAGCCCGGCCAGACGGTCGCGGTCTTCGGGGTGGGCGGCGTGGGCATCAACGTGATCGCGGGCGCGAAGATCGCGGGCGCCAGCCGCATCATCGCGGTCGACCTGCTGGAGGAGAAGCTGCGCTTCGCGCGCGAGTTCGGCGCGACCGACACGGTCAACGCCACGCAGGGCGACGCCGTGGCGGCGGTGAAGGAGCTCACCGGCGGCGGCGTGGACTTCGCCTTCGACGCGATCGGCGCGGAGGTCACCACCCACCAGGTGGTGGAGGTGGTGCGCTCCGGCGTGCTGGGGCTGCGCCGCGGCGGCACCGCTGTGATCGTCGGCATCTCGCAACGGCCGATCACGCTGTCCCAGCAGCTGTTCCCGATGGGCGAGCGCCACCTGATCGGCTCGCTGGGTGGCTCTAGCCACCCGATCGAGGACTTCCCGCAGTACATCGAGTGGTACCGCCAGGGGGCGCTGCCACTCGAGAAGATGGTGACGAAGCGCTACGGCTCGCTGGACGAGATCAACGAAGGCGTGCGCGCGCTGGAGCGCGGGGAGATCGCCGGCCGCTCGATCATGGTCTACGCGCAGCCCTGAGCGCCGCGCCACCGTCCGCTCGTACCCCTCCCGGCGCGCGCCGCTTGCGCCCAACGCATCCGCCGCCTCACCGTTATCGTAACGGGGGTATCGTCGGCGCACGGGAACGGACGAACGGGCATCCACACCACCAGTCGAACCGCAGCGCGCCGGCCGGCGCTCGCGCGCTGGCTCGCGCCGCTGCTGCTCGCGCCGCTGCTGTTCGCGCTACTGATGGCGCTCGCTCCGGCGCGTGCGGCGCGAGCGGACGGTCCCGCGCTGGTCTACGACGACGGTCCCGAGCTGCACCGTGACGGGCGCTTCGACGGCCCGCTGTGGTCGTGGCCGCTGCCGCTGGTGATCGCGTTCTTCACCGACGTGGACGGACCGCCGCCGGGGCGCTGGCGCGCCGACAAGCTGCCGCTCGACATATGCAGCTTCCAGCCGCCCCGGACCGCGAGCTTCAGCGCCGAGCAGTTCCGGCAGGCGACACGGGACGCCGCGAGGACCTGGAACGCGGCGGAGGCCGGCGCCGGCGTGCGCTACAACGGCGATTGCTCCACCGGCACGCGCTACGAGTTCGGCAACAGGCGCAACGAAATCGGCTTCGACGACGAGCGCAACGCCGTGCGCGGCAGCCGCGTGGCCATCGCCCGCGGCAGCTGGCAGGAGTTCCCGGCCTTCGGTCCCACGGAGCGTCGTGACTTCACCGAGTTCGACGTGATCGTGGACGGGCAACAGGTCACCGGCATCCCGTACCAGTGCCTGCAATCTGTGATCACGCACGAGATCGGGCACGTGCTGGGCTTCGGGCACAGCACCACCCGCGGCGACCTCATGTTCGAGTCCTTCAGCCCCAGCGACCTCTCCACCTGCCACACCGCGCCCTCGGCAGCCGAGCGCGCCAAGCTCCAGGAGCTGTACGGCCGCGATCGCGCGCCCACGGTCAGCGCCGGCGCGGACCGCGCGGTGACGGCCGGCGCGACGGTCACGCTGGCGGCGAGCGCGACCGACCCCGAGGGCCAAGCGGTCAGCTACACGTGGCGGCAGACCGCCGGCCCGGCGGTAAGCCTGAGCAGCAGCGGCGCGAGCGTCAGCTTCATCGCGCCAGCGACCGCCGAGCCGCTGCAGTTCGAGGTCACCGCGACGGACCCGTTGCTGCACAGCGCAACCGCCTCCACGCGCGTGACGGTGGGCGCGGCCACGCGGCCGCCGGCGATCGCGCCCTCATTCGCCTCCTTCCTGCCGGGGGCGAGCGGCGCGGCGGAGCTCGGCTGGGAGGGTTCGGACGGCGCCACCGCCTACCAGTTCTGCAGCTACCCGCCCGGGAGCCCAACGGCGCAGCGCTGCTTCGACGGCTCGCGGCCGCTGGTGCCGATTGACTTGCAGTTCACGCCGGACACGCAGGGGCTGGCCACCGCCACGCGTGTGTTCGTGAACGACGTGCACCAGACCTCGCTCAGCGCCTGCAACCCGAAGGGCTGCTCACCGGCCGGGATCGGCCCGCTCGCCAGCGGCATCCGCTGGCCGGCGTGGGAGATCGGGTTCGACTACTTCGCGCTGGGGTTCGACTTCGGGCGGCTGCAGTTCACGATCGTGGGCGTGGTAAACGTCTCTGGGCCCAGCCGCGTGTTCACGCTCAACACCGGGCCCGCCGCCGATCCCAACCTGGCGCGCATCCGCAGCTGCGACCAGCTCTCGAAGGGCGATGTGTGCGTCGACTTCCTCGGCCCCGGCAAGCAGCAGTACGACACGGTGACGATCGTCAGCACGCGGGACGGTACCCCCACCACGGAGCACCGCATCACCGTCCGCTAGCGGCCGGCCTCCAGACGCATAAGCGAAGCCACTCCTATACTTAAACGCGCGCGGGACCGCCAGGTGTCCCGGCGGCGGCAGGGGCAGCATGCTCGCTCCACGGTCCCCTCAGCCGGGCTCGCGCGCAGCGGGCGGGCGGTAGCCGCCCGTGGCCGTCGACCACACCACCGTGGCCCTCTCCTTCCGCATCCGCGAGCGGCTGCGGGAGGCGGGTCAGGACCGCTTCCTCGGCATCCGGCTCCCCGGCGCGTGGGACCCGATCTCGCTGCTGGACGACCCCGCCGCGCACGGCGTGCTCGCCTCCTACGAGCGGCCCGACCGCGGCCGCGCGCTGGTGGCCGTGGGCGCCTGCGAGCTCGTGCCCGCGCCCCCGGGGGGGCTGCACGCGGCGCGCCCGGCGGTGCGACGGCTGCTCGGGCACGAGCTCGCGACCGACGCCCCCGAGCTGCGGCCGCGGCTGCTGGCCGCCGCCGCCTTCCGTTCCGACCACACGCCAGCCGCGCCGTGGGATGGCTTCGGCGCGGGAGCGCTGCTGCTGCCGCGGCTGCTCTTCATACGTGACCGCGGGGTGACGGGCGTGGTGCTCGCGCCGGGCGCCGGCGAGGGCGAGCTGCAGCAGTTGCTGGCAGCGCTCGAGCGGCCCCCGCGGCGCTCCACCGCCGCCAGACCGCTCACGGTGCTGAGCGGCGTGGACCGCGCGCGCTGGCTCACGAGCGTGGCGACGATCGCCTCTGAAGTGCGCGACGGCCTGTACGAGAAGGCGGTGCTCGCCACCTCGATCGAGCTCGGCGGCGAGGGACCGGTGGACGTCGGCGCGGCGCTGACGCGCTTGCGGCACGACTACCCGCACTGCCACCTCTTCAGCTTCACAGCCGGCGATGCCACGTTCCTCGGCGCGAGTCCGGAGCTGCTGGTCGCCCTCGATCACGGCGCGGTCAACGCGCTCGGACTCGCCGGCTCCGCGCGACGCGGCACGACCGAGGCGGAGGACGAGCAGCTGGGCCGCGAGCTGCTGGAGAGCGCGAAGAACCGCATCGAGCACGAGACGGTGGTGCGCGCCATCCGCGAGGGGCTGGCGGAGCTCACCAGCGCGCTGCGCGCGCCGAACCAGCCGCGGCTACGGCGGCTGCGCAACATCCAGCACCTGGCGACGGAGATCGCGGGACGCGCGCGGCCGGGCGTCGACGTGCTCGACCTAGTGCAGCGCCTCCACCCCACGCCCGCGGTCTGCGGCTGGCCGACGGATGCCGCGCGGCGCGTGATCGCCGCGCACGAAACCTTCGACCGCGGCTGGTACGCCGGGCCGATTGGCTGGCTGGACGCCGCCGGCGAGGGGGAGTTCGCGGTCGGCCTGCGCGCCGCGCTGGTGCGCGGGGAGCGGGCGTGGCTGTTCGCCGGGAACGGTATTATGGGAGACTCTGATCCGGCGGCGGAGCTGGCCGAGGTGGAGTTGAAGTTCAGCCCGCTCGCGGAGGCGCTGGGCGCGCCGCCACGGGGCGGCTAGCCCACCCCCGCGCGGGACCCGCCGGCGCTTCGAACACGCCAAGGGGCAACAGTGCCAACAGAGACCGACCGCTTGGTGCGGGGCTTCACCGTGCAGCTGCGGCACAGCGGGGTGTCGCACGTCATCATCTGCCCGGGATCTCGCTCCGCCCCGCTCACGCTCGCGTTCACGCGCGATCCCGCCTTCCGCTGCTGGCTACACCTCGACGAGCGCTCGGCGGGCTACTTCGCGCTCGGCCTCGCCCGGCAGCTTGGGGCGCCGGTGGCGCTGCTGTGCACCTCAGGCACCGCGGCCGCGAACTTCCTGCCCGCCGTCGTGGAGGGCTCGCTCTCCCGCCAGCCGCTGGTGGTGATCACCGCCGACCGGCCGCCGGAGCTGCGCGAGAACGGCGCCGCGCAGACGATCGACCAGCTGCGCCTCTACGGCAGCCACGTGCGCTGGGCCGCCGAGCTGCCGCTCGCCGACGGCAGCGAAGCGCTGGAGCGCCACGCGCGTGCGACTGCGGCGCGCGCCGTCGAACTCGCGCTGGGACCGCCCGCGGGGCCGGTGCACCTCAACTTCCCCTTCCGCGAGCCGCTAGTGGGGCCGCGCATTCCCGAGCCCGCGATCGAGACCATGGAGCCGGTGACGCGCGCGCCGCAGCCGCCGCCCGAGGCGGCGCTGGCGCAGCTGGCGCGTGAGCTGCCGGGCCGTCGTGGGCTGATCGTCTGCGGGCCGCAGTCCCCTGCCCTGCCCGCGCGCGCGATCGCAGCGCTCGCCGCCGCGCTCGCCTGGCCGGTGCTCGCCGACCCGCTCTCCGGCCTGCGCGTCGGGCAGCACGACCTGAGCGCGGTGGTGGAGAGCTACGACGCGCTGGTGCGCGACCCCGAGTTCACGGCGGGCGCGCGCCCGCAGGTGGTGCTGCGCTTCGGCGCCGCCCCCACCTCGAAGCCGCTCAACGGCTGGCTGGCGGCGCTGCCGGAGGCGCGGCAGTACGTCGTGGATGTTGCCGGCGGCTGGCGCGACCCGGATGTCACCGCCACGGCGATGCTGCGCGCCGACCCCGCCGCGCTCTGCGCGGCGCTGCTGCCGCGACTCGACGGCGCGGCGCGGCCGGACCCCGCCTGGGGCGCGCGCTGGTCGGCGGCGAACCAGGCGGCGCGGGGAGCGCTGCGCGCCGCGCTCGATGCGCTGGACGAGCCGTTCGAGGGCCGCGCGCCGGTGGAGCTCGCGGCGGCGCTGCCGGAGGGATCGACGCTGGTGGCCGGCAACTCGATGGCGGTGCGCGACGTCGACTCGTTCCTGCCGGCGCTCGCGCGCGATCTGCGTATCGAGGGCACGCGTGGGGCGTCGGGCATCGACGGCGTGGTGTCCTCGGCGGCCGGGGCGGCGGCGGCGCGCGGCGGCCCGGTGGGGCTGCTGATCGGCGATCTCTCGTTCTTCCACGACCTCAACGGGTTGTGGCCGCTGCGCCGCTACGGCCTCGACCTCGTGGTGCTGCTCGTGCACAACAACGGCGGCGGCATCTTCAACTTCCTGCCGCAAGCGGAGGTGGCGCCCGATCAGTTCGAGCCGTGGTTCGGCACCCCGCACGGGCTCGACTTCCGGGGCGCGGTCGAGATGCACGGCGGTCGCTTCGAGCACCTCGAAGGCAGCGGGGGCTGGCGCGAGCCGATCGCGCGCGCCGTCGCCGCCGGCGGCCTCACGGTGCTCGAGCTGCGCACCGAGCGGACGCGCAACGTCGAGCTGCACCGCGAGGTGCAGCGGCGGGTGCAGGAGGCGGTGCGTGGCTGCGCCGAGGCGCGCGCGTGAGCCGCGTCGAACTCGACGGCCTCGCCCTGAACGTCGAGCGCGCCGGCGAGGGGCCACCGCTGGTTCTGCTGCACGGCTTCACCGGCGACGCCGGCGGCTGGTCCGCGCTCGCCGCGCAGCTCGCGCCTGAGTTCACCACGCTGGCGATGGAGATCGTCGGGCACGGCGCCTCCGATGCCCCCGCGGCGCCGGAGCGCTACCGCATGCGGCGCGCCGTCGACGACCTCGTGGCGCTGCTGCGCGCTTGCGGCCACGAGCGCGCGGCCTGGCTCGGCTACTCGATGGGGGGGCGGGTCGCGCTGCAGGTGGCGGTGCACCGCTCCGAGGCGGTGAGCGCGCTGGTGCTGGAGGGTGCCTCGCCCGGGCTGGCGGACGCCGCCGAGCGCGCCCGGCGCGTGGCGAGCGACGAAGCGCTGGCGCAGCGCATCGAGCGCGACGGCGTGCCCGCCTTCGTCGACGAGTGGGAGGCGCAGCCGCTGTTCGCCACGCAGGCGGCGCTGCCCACGGCGACGCGCGCCGCGATCCGCGCCGGGCGGCTGGCGAACCGCGCGACCGGGCTGGCCAACAGCCTGCGCGGCATGGGCGCCGGCGCGCAGGAGCCGCTGCACGGCCGCCTCGGCGCGGTGCGCGTGCCGGCGCTGCTGCTCGCAGGGGCGCTCGACGCCCGCTACACGGCGATCGCGCGCGAGATGGCGCAGGCGCTGCCCGACGCTACGATGCAGGTGATCGAGGGCGCTGGACACGCCGCGCACGTGGAGCGGCCGCGCGAGTTTGGCGAGCGCGTGCTGGCGTTCCTGCGACAGGTATACGGCGCGCACCGCGCCGCGCGGGCGAGCGCGGAGCGTTGAGCCGCGGGGGGGCACTGCCCCCGGCCCCGGCTGCAAGGAGGACGCGATGAGCATCGAATGGCGCGCCGCCGCCCAGTACGGCGACATCCTGTACGAGAAGGCGGAGGGGATCGCGAAGATCACGATCAACCGGCCCGAGGTGCACAACGCCTTCCGGCCGCAGACGCTCGACCAGATGCAGGCGGCGTTCGAAGACGCGCACCGCGACCCCACGATCGGGGTGGTGCTGCTCACCGGCGCGGGCGGCCGTGCGTTCTGCACGGGCGGCGACCAGCGCGTGCGCGGCGAGGGTGGCTACGTGGGCGACGACGGCGTGCCGCGACTCAACGTGCTGCCGCTGCAGCGCTACATCCGCACGCTGCCGAAGCCGGTGATTGCGCTGGTCGCCGGGTGGGCGATCGGCGGCGGCCACGTGCTGCACGTGGTCTGCGACCTCACGATCGCGGCCGAGAACGCGCGCTTCGGCCAGACCGGCCCGCGCGTCGGCTCCTTCGACGCCGGTTTCGGCGCGACGCAGCTGGCGCGCATCGTGGGCCACAAGAAGGCGCGCGAGATCTGGTACCTCTGCCGCCAGTACGACGCCCGCGAGGCGCTGGCGATGGGGCTCATCAACGCGGTCGTGCCGCTGGAGCAACTGGAGGAGGAGGGCGTGCGCTGGGCGCGGACGATGCTCGGCCACAGCCCGACGGCGCTGCGCTTCCTGAAGGCCGCCTTCCTCGCCGACACCGACGGCCTCGCCGGGTTGCAGCAGCTCGCCGGCGACGCCACCTCGCTGTTCTACATGACCGACGAGGCGAAGGAAGGACGCAACGCCTTCCTCGAGAAGCGCGCCCCGAACTTCGGCCAGTTCCCGCGGCTGCCGTAGCCGGTGCGCGCGATGAGCGGACTCGCCTCCCCTCCCCGCGCCGCGGGCGTGCCAGCGCGCGGCGGCGTGCGCGCGTGGCTGCTCGCGGCGCGCCCGCCCACGCTCACGGCAGCGGTCGCGCCGGTGCTGGTGGGCGTGGGCCTCGCGCTGCGTGACGACAGCTTCAAGTTCGCGCCGTCGCTGGCCGCGCTCTTCGGCGCGCTCGCGCTGCAGGTCGGCGCGAACTTCGCCAACGACGTCGCCGACTTCCGCCGCGGCGCGGACGGCGCAGGGCGCCTGGGCCCGCCGCGCGCGACGCAGCAGGGGCTGCTGACAGCGCGCGCGGTGATCGCGGGCGCCGCGCTGGCGTTCGCGCTCGCTGCGGTGGCGGGGATATACCTCACGCTCGTGGCCGGCTGGGCGGTGATCGCGATCGGCGCGGTGTCGATCCTCGCCGCCGTCGCCTATACCGCCGGGCCCTGGCCGTACGGCTACCGCGGGCTCGGCGAGCTGTTCACGTTTGCGTTCTTCGGCGTGCTGGCCGTCGCGGGCACCTATTTCGTGCAAGCCGGCACGGTCACCGACGAGGCGCTCGCGGTCTCGCTGCCGGTGGCGCTCACCGTGAGCGCGATCCTGGTGGTGAACAACGTGCGCGATCTGGAGGCCGACCGGCGCGCCGGCAAGCGCACACTGGCGGTGCTGCTGGGACGCCGGGCCGCACGCGCGCAGTTCGTCGCCATGCTGCTGCTGGCGTACCTCGCGGTGGTGGCGCTGTGGCTGGCGGGATCGCTGTCGGCGTGGGTGCTGCTGCCCTGGCTCAGCGCGCCGTTCGCGATCGCGCCCGCGCGCGCCGTGCTGCGACGCGCCGACGGGCCCTCGCTCAACCGCGCGCTGCGCGAGACCGCGCGCCTGCACCTCGCGTTCGCGGCGCTGCTGGCGCTCGGCATCACGCTGTGAGCGTCGCGCCGCCCGCCGCCCGCCTCGCGCTGCTACGCTGGCGGCCGTTCCGCCTGCCGCTGCGCCATCGCTTCGAGTCCGCGACGGGCGTGCTGGTGGCGCGCGAAGGCGTGCTGGTGGAGTTGCACGACACCGACGGCGCGAGCGGGATCGGCGAGGCATCGCCAACGGCCTCGCTCGGTGGCGGCGAGCGCGTGGACGTGCTGCGACTGCTTGCACGGCATGCCGCCGCGCTGCTGGCCGCCGGCGACGCCGCAGCGAGCGCGGTCGCGGACGGCCCGGGCGCGGCCGCGCTGCGCTGCGCACTCGACACGGCGCTGCTCGACCTCGCGGCGCGGCGCCGCGACCTGCCGGTCGCGGCGCTGCTGGCGGAGCGCCCGGCCTCCAGCGTGCTCGTCAACGCCGTGATCGGCGGCGGCACCGCGGAGGAGGTAGCAGCGCACGCCCGCGCCGCGACCGCGGCCGGCTACGGCGTGCTAAAGCTGAAGGTGGGCACCAGCGACCTTGGCCACGACATCGACACGGTCGCGGCGGTGCGCGCCGCCTGCCCCGGCGCGACGCTGCGGCTGGACGCCAACGGCGCATGGGACGAGCACACCGCCACCCAGGCGATGCGGCGGCTGGCCCTGTTCGGGGTCGAGTTGCTGGAGCAGCCCGTGCCTGCGGCCGAGGTGGAGGCGCTGGCGCGGCTGCGCGTGAGCGCGCCGTTGCGCATCGCGGCGGACGAGGCGATCGCGAGCGAAGCGGGGGCCGACCGCGTGCTGGCGCTGCGCGCGGCCGACCTGCTGGTGCTAAAGCCGATGCTGCTGGGCGGGCCGCGCCCGGCGCTGGCGCTGGCGCAGCGCGCCGCGCAGCGCGGCATCGGCAGCTTCGCCACCACCAGCTTCGACTCAAGCGTCGGCACCGCCGCCGCGCTGCACCTCGCCGCCGCGCTGCCGTGGGACGCCGCGCAGGGGCTGGGTACCGGCGACCACCTCGCCGCGGACCTGGTGGTGGAGCCGCTGCGGCCGGCCGGGGGCCGGCTGGCGGTGCGCGGGCCGGGGCTGGGCGTCGAGCTCGACGCCGGCGCGCTCGACGCGCTAGCAACCGCGCCGTGGTCCGAGGTTCGCGCGTGAGCGACGCGGCCACGCGCGCCGCGCCGCACACCGACTGGGTGTGGACTCGGGCCCGCACGCACCCCCGGCACCCAGCGCTGGAGGCCGCGGGCGAGACGCTGAGCTACGCGCAGCTTGAAGCGCGCGTTGCCGCCGCCGCCGCCGCGCTGCGAGCGATCGCCGCGGCGGGCGAGCCCGTGGCCCTGCTGGCGGGCAACGGCGTGCCATTCGCCGTGTTCGCGCACGCCGTGCCACGGGCGAGAGCGATCCTGCTGCCGCTGAACGCACGCCTCACCGCCGGCGAGCTGGCGTCGCAGCTGCGGACGGCGCACGCGCGCACCGCGATCGTCGATGCCGAGCACGCGCCGCTCGGAGCGGAGGCCGCGCACGCAGCGGGGGTCGCGCTGCTGCGCGCCGAGGACGCGCGCTGGACGGCCGAGGCGGCAGCGCCGGGACGGGCCTCGGCGGATGCGCCGCCGGCGTTCGAGGACTCGACGGTGCACAGCGCGATCTTCACCTCCGGCACGGCGGGCGCGCCGAAGGCGGTGCTGTTGACCTACGGCAACTTCGCCGCCAGCGCGGCCGGCTCCACGCGCAACCTCGGCGTGGACCCGACGGACCGCTGGCTGGCGTGCCTGCCGCTGTTCCACGTCGGCGGGCTGTCGATCCTGCTGCGCTCCGCGATCAACGGCACCACGGCCGTGCTGCTCCCGCGCTTCGACGCCGCGAGCGTCAACCGCGCGCTGCGTGCGCAGCGCGTGACGCTGCTGTCGGTCGTACCGACGATGCTGCAGCGCATGCTGGACGCGGACCGCGAGCGCTTCCCACCCAGCGTGCGGGCCGTGCTGGTGGGGGGCGGGCCGGTGACGCCCGCGCTACTGGAAGCCGCGCTCGGACGCGGTCTGACCGTGCTGCAGAGCTACGGGCTGACCGAGGCCGCCTCGCAAGTGACGACGCTTTCCGCCGCCGACGCGCGACGCAAGCTCGGCTCGGCGGGGCTGCCGCTGCAGGGTGTGACCGTGCGCGTGGAGATCGAGGGCCGCGTCGCCGCGCCCGATGAGAGCGGCGAGATCGTGGTCGCCGGGCCGATGGTGTCGCCGGGCTACCTCGGCGCGCCGCCGCGGGCGCCGGGGGAGCCACTGCGCACCGGGGATCTCGGCTCGCTCGACGCGGAAGGCTATCTCACCGTCGGCGACCGCCGCGACGACCTGATTGTGAGCGGCGGCGAGAACGTCTCGCCCGCCGAGGTCGAGGCGGCGCTGCTCGCGCTCCCCGGTGTCGACGAGTGCGCGGTCGTGGGGCTCGCCGACCGCGAGTGGGGGCAAGCGGTGGCGGCAGTGGTGGTGCCGGCGCCCGGCGCGATGCTTGCACCCGCCGTGCTGCTGGGAGCGCTGCGCGGGCAGCTCGCGGGGTACAAGCTGCCGCGGCGCCTGGAGGTCAGCGGCGAGCCGCTGCCGCGCACGGCTTCGGGCAAGCTACTGCGCCGCGTGGTGCGCGAGCGACTGGAAGACGGCAAGGCGGCCACCTGACCGCCGAACGCGCAGCGTTGACGCCGCTCGAGCGCGCGGGCAAGAATTGCTCCACCCGGCCCCGGCCCAGCGCTGGAGGAGCGTCCATCCCCGCACACCTCGGACACTCCTACCTCGACCTGCACGCGCACTCCACGGATGCGTCCGACGACGCCGGCGGCACCGTGGAGGGCTACCTGAAGTGGATCGTGGCGCGCCGCAGGAAGGGGTACCGCATCGACGGCTTCGTGCTCACCGAGCACCGCCAGTTCGACCCCGGTCTGGACTACGGCACGCTCGCCGCGCAGTACGGCGTCACGGTGCTGCGGGGCGCGGAGGTGGAGACCGACGCCGGGCACGTGCTGGTCTACGGCATCGACGCGCGCTTCACGCGCGCCTTCGACCTCGCCGACGTGGCGCTGCCGTACGCGGAGGTCTTCCGCGCCGCGAGAGAGTTCGGCGGCTTCGCGGTCGGCGCGCACGCGGGCCGGCCGCGCATCGGGATCGCCGAGCACGTGGCGCAGCGCGGCATCTCGCTGGAGCACGTGGAGGCGCTCGAGCAGCTCAACGGCGGCAGCAGCGTGGCGGAGAACGCGCGCGCCGCGGCGCTGGCGAGCGCGCACGGGCTGGGCGGCATCGGCGGCAGCGACGCGCACTTCGTGAACGCGATCGGCCGCTGCCTGACCGCGTTCCGCCGGCCGGTGACCTCGATCGAGGCCCTGGTCGAGGAGCTGCGCGCGGGCGAGTACCACGCGCTGCGGGTGGAGGAGACCTTGCCGCAGGCGGTGCACGCCGGCGAGAGCGGGAACGCATGGTGACGTCCGGGCCCAACCCGGGCGTGCGCTTCGACTACGACCGCGACGTGATCGGCGTCGAGGTGGAACTGGGGTCGGTCACGATCACACCGCAGCTGATCGCCGGCTACTGTGCAGCCATCGCGGAGACCAACCCGCTCTACACCGACGCACGGGCGGCGCAGGCGGGACCGTACGGCGGTCTGATCGCGCCGCCCTGCCTGCTGCCCTCGCTCGCGTTCGGGCGCAGGGGACCGGACCCGAAGGTGAAGTTCGGCAACGCCACGCTGTTCGCTGGCTCACGGCTGGAGTGCTTCGCGCCCGTACGGGCGGGCGACACCATCACCGCGAAGACGCAGGTGAAGGAGATCTACCCCAAGACCGGACGCAGCGGGACGATGCTGTTCGTGGTCCGGCGCACGACCTACTCCAACCAGCGCGGCGAGCGCGTCGCGGCCAGCGAGCAGTCGCTCGTGCACCGCGAGGTCTAGGCGTGCCGGCGCGCTACTTCGACGACGTGCAGATCGGCGACGAGCTCGAGGAGCACAGCGCGCCGGGCCGCGAGGACGTGTTGCAGTTCTTCACCGCCACCTCCGGCGCAGGCCGGATGGACCCCGACGGGATCTTCGCCAGCGAGGAGGCGGCGCGCCGCGTGGGCGCGGAGGGACCGATGGTGCCAGGCGGGATGAGCTTCGCGCTGATCAGCCGGCTGGTCACGGACTGGGCCGGCATGGAGGGGCGGCTCGACAGCCTGGACATCTCGTTTCGCCGGCCGATCGTGCACGGCGACGGGCTGCGGCTGGTGGCGCTGGTCACGGACACGGACCCGGCCGCGGCGAGCGTGAAGCTCGACGTCTACATGGAGAACGCGCGCGGCGAGCGCCCGCTGCAGGGCACGGCCGTGGTGACGCTGCCGCGACGCGGCCCCTGAGCCGCCGGCAGGCGTTGCGCCTGGTCTCACGCGAGGCGGGGAGCTAGCCGGCGCGCTCGAACTCCGCGAGCAGCGCCTCCGCGTCGAGGTCGATCAGCGCCAGCGCTAGCCGCCGCAGCGCGACGTCGCGCAGCGGCCGCGCCGCCGCCGGGAAGGTGCCAGCGCCAGCGCTCTGCACCCAGAACCCAAACGCGAGCAGCAGCCCAAGACGGTAGTCGCGACGGCAGGCGTCGAGGTCATAGCCGCCCGCCGCCGCGGTCGCGATCGCCGCGTGGTACGTGCGCAGCAGCTCGTCCTCCAGTTGCCGGCGCAGCGTGGGCTCTAAGTTGGTGCCGAGGAAGTACGCGAGGTCGTAGGGACCGCGTGCGCGGGACAGCAGCTGGAAGTCGATGAACACTGGCGGCGAGCGATCCGCGGGGAAGAAGACGTTGTCGAGGCGGCAGTCGCCATGCAGCAGCGTGCGCGGCGGCTCCGCGCTCGCGCGCACGATGCTCGCGTAGCAGCAGACGAGCCGCCCGGCGATGGCATCCAGGCGCTCGAACTCGCCCGCCGCAAGCAGCGCGCGCGCCACCGGACGCACCGCCGGCCACGCCCGACCGTAGTACTGCTGCCAGCCCTCGGCGCCCTGCGCGCGGCGCACCGCACCCACGGCGAGCCAGCCGAGCGCATTGAGGCGCGGGTCCGCCCACCAGCCGGCGTGGAAGCGCGCGAGCTGCTGCACCACGATGCGCGCCTGCTCGGCGCTCGCGCCGGCGAGCTGGTCGCCGACGGGGCCAGCGGTCACCTCCTCCAGCAGCAGCACGTACTCGCCGCGGGCGCGGTCCATGGCGCTGAACAACCGCTGCGGCGTGCGGATCGCCGAGCGGGCCGCGAGCTGATCGTAGAAGCGCAGCTCGCTCTCGTACCAGCGCAGCCCGGCCAGCGCGCGGCGCAGCGTCGCGTCGGCGGCGGGAAACTTGGCGACGAGCGTGCGAGGCGCGGCGGGCTCCTCGCGGTCGTAGGCCAAACGCACGCGCACGGTCTGGCCGGCGAAGGCCTGCTGCGCGCCGATGCGCTCGATCGTAGCCTCCCGCACGGCGGCGTCGCGCAGCGCGCCGCCTTCGCGCAGCGCCTCGGTCAGCCACTGGGCGTCGAGCTGCTCGGGGCCGAACGGGATGGAGGCTGGCACCGGCACGCTCCTCTCGCCGGGCACGGCGCGAGCGGCTGGCGTTGCGGACGGGCTACGCAAGGGGCTGGTGGAGATGGGGGGGCTCGAACCCCCGACCTCCGCATTGCGAACGCGGCGCTCTCCCAACTGAGCTACATCCCCAGCGCCAGACGGAGCACGACGAGTATAGGAATCGCCCGCGCTCGACCGCAAACAGCGCGGCCGCGGCGTGGCCGGTGGCCGCGCTGCGTCAGCGGTCCAGCATGCCAGCGAGCGGCTCGATCACGATGCGGCGGGACTCGAGGTCGACCGCGATCACCACCTCGGACACGGCGGGCACCAGCACCTCGCGCCCCTCGGCGGCGTGCACCACGTAGACGTCGTTGGCGCCGGTGCGCAGCACCTCGTGCAGCCGCCCCACCGCCGCGCCGGCGGTGGTGACGACATCGAGGCCGACGAGGTCATGGATGTAGTGTTCGCCCGGCGGTAGCGGCGGCAGATCGGCCTCGTCGATCTCGATCAGCGCGCCGCGCAGCGCCTCGGCCGCGGTGCGGTCGAAGCAGCCCTCGAACTGCACGCAGGGCACGCCGGACTGCGACCGCAGCTCGAGCACGCGGCGCGGCCGGCCGCGCACCAGCAGCAGCGCACCGGGCGCGAAACGGTCGGGGTTGGTGGTGAGCAGCGTGACCTTGACGTGGCCGCGCAATCCCCACGCGCCGTTGCAGCGCCCCACCGCCACACGGCGGCCGGGCTCGCGGGCGCCGGCCACGGGGCGGCCCGGGGCCCTACTCGATGTCGAGCGCGGCCCGCACCCCGGCGCGCGTGGCGGCCACGTGCAGCAGCGAGCGCATGGCGCTGGCGATGCGGCCGTCGCGGCCGATCACGCGGCCCTTGTCGTCTTCGTGCACGTAGAGGTACAGCACGACGCGGTCGCCGTCCTGCTCCTCCTCCACCAGCACATCGTCTGGGTGGCGGACGAGCGCCCGCGCGAGGTACGTGATCAGTGCCTGCATCGCGTTACTCCGCCGCGCCCGCGGCGGCTACGCGCTCCGCCTTCGCCGCCACCGCCGGGCGCTTCGGCGGCTCGCCGATCAGGCCGCGGCCGTGCAGCAGGCGGTGCACCGTCTCGGACGGCTGCGCGCCGTGCTCGAGCCAGTACTTCACGCGCTCCTCCTGCAGCACGAGCGTGCTGGGCTCGGTGCGCGGGTTGTATTGCCCCACCACTTCCACGAACGCGCCGTCGCGCGGCGATCTCTGGTCTGCCACCACCACGCGGTAGGTCGGCTGCTTCTTCTTGCCGGTGCGGCGCAGGCGGATTCTGAGCATCTGGTCCTTCTCTGTCCTCTGGGGCGCTGTCCTGTGGGCGAGGGGTGGCGTTCGCGCCCGGCTCGTGAGGCAACCCGAGCGCCGAGGCACCCGCCGGCGTGTCGCCCCGTATGGTACAGGACCGGGCCGGTGGACGCAGGCGGGGCCGCTGGCTGCCCGCCCGCCGCTACCGCCCGACGATGCGGCCGAGGGCGCCCGCCCCCTTGCCGGTGGCCATTGCCTGCATCAGCTTCTTCGCCTCCTTGAACTGGTTCAGCAGCCGGTTCACATCGGCCGGGGTGGTGCCGGAGCCGCGCGCGACACGGCGACGCCGCGAGCCGTTCAGCAGCTCCGGGCTCCGGCGCTCCTGCGCGGTCATCGAGTAGATGATCGCCTCGCTCTGCTTCCACATCCCCTCGGCGTCGAGGCCCTTGAGCTGCTGCTGCATCCCGCCCATGCCGGGGATCATCTCCAGCAGCCCACTCAGTGGGCCCATCTTCTGCACCTGCTGCAGCTGTTGCAGGAAGTCCTCGAGGTCGAACTCGCCGCTGCGCACGCGCCGCGCGACCTCCTTCGCGTCGCGCTCCCCCAGCGTCTGCTGCGCCTTCTCCACCAGCGTCACGACATCGCCCATGCCGAGCACGCGCGAGGCGAAGCGGTCCGGGTAGAAGCTCTCGAGCGCGTCCAGCCGCTCGCCGGTGGTGATGAACTTCACCGGCAGACCGGTCACCTCGCGCACGGAGAGCACCGCGCCGCCGCGGGTGTCGGAGTCGACCTTGGTGACGACGATGCCGGTGCCCTCGATCGCCTCGTCGAACTGGCGCGCGATGTTGACCGCCTCCTGGCCCGCCATCGCGTCCACCACCAGCAGCACCTCGGTGGGGTCCACCGCGTCGGCCAGCGCAGCCAGCTCGTCGGCCAGCGCGTCGTCGAAGGCGACCGCGCCCCGGGTGTCGATCACCACCGCGGTGGCGCCGCTGCGCTTCGCCTCCGCCAGCGCGCGGCTCCCGACCGCAGCGGCCGGCGCGGGGCGCTCCTCGGTGTAGACCGGGACGTCGATCTGCGCACCGAGCACGCGCAGCTGCTCGGCGCCGGCCACGCGCTCGAAGTCCGTGGAGACGAGCAGCGGGCGCTGGCCCTGCTGCTTGAGGTGCAGGCCGAGGCGGGCGGCGAGGGTGGTCTTGCCGGAGCCCTTGACCCCGCACAGCAGGATCACGGTCGGCGGCTGCGCGGCACGGCGCAGCGGCTCCTGGTCGTGGCCCAGCACCTCCACCAGCTCACGGTGGACGATGCCGATCACCTGCTGGCCGGGGGTGATGGAGCGCATCACGTCCGCGCCCAGCGCGCGCTCGCGCACGCGCACGATCAGGTCGCGCACGACCTTGAGGTTGACGTCCGCTTCCAGCAGCGCGACGCGCACTTCGCGCAGCGCCGCATCGAGGTCGGCCTCGGTGATCTTGCCGCGCGACCCCAGCCGCCGGAAGGTGGCCTGCAGTCGCTCGGAGAGGGCGTCCAGCATCGACCGAGTGTAGGCAGCGCCCTGCGGGCCGGGCAAACGCGCGGCGCGCCGCTGCGCCGGCGCCGGCGGGCTAGCCGAGTCCGCGCTCCGCGATCATGGCGCAGACATCGACCAGACGGGAAGAGTAGCCCCACTCGTTGTCATACCACGCCATCGTCTTCGCCATGTCGCCGTCGAGCACCATCGTTGAGGGGGCGTCGTGGATCGCCGAAGCTGGGTGGCCCTTGAAGTCCATCGACACCAGCTCCTCGCGCTCGTAGTGCAGGTAGCGCTTGAGCGAACCCTCGGCGGCCGCGAGGTAGGCCTCGTTGATCGCGCCAACCGAGGGCGAGTCGCGCAGGTCGGTCACGAGATCGAGCACGGAGACGGTGGGCGTCGGCACACGGTACGCGAGGCCATCGAACTTCCCGGCGAGCGCGGGGATGATCTGGCCCACGGCCTCGGAAGCGCCGGAGGACGTCGGCACGATGTTGAGCGCGGCGGCGCGGGCGCGGCGCAGATCCTTGTGCGAGTTGTCGACGAGGTTCTGGTCGCCGGTGTAGGAGTGGATCGTGGTCATGAAGCCGCGCCGCACACCGAAGGCGTCGTTCAACACCTTCACCGCCAGAACCACGCAGTTGGTAGTGCAGGAGCCCGCGGAGATCACGGCGTGCTCCGCGGGGCGGTACTGCTCGTCGTTCGCGCCCATGATCACGGTCCAGTCGACGCCCTTCGCAGGCGCCGAGATCACGACCTTCCGCACACCGTCGTGCAGGTGCACGGCCGCGCTCTTGCGGTCGCGGAACTGGCCGGTCGACTCGATCACGAGGTCGACACCGGCATCCCGCCACGGGATCGCTGCGGGGTCGTCGGCGTTGAAGACCGCGACCTCGTGCCCGTCCACCTTGAAGGAGTGGGCGAGGTCCACGATCTCGGCCGGGAAGCGGCCGTAGTCGGAATCATGACGCAGCAGGTGGGTGCGAATGCCCACCGGGCCGCGGTTGATGGCGACGATCTCGAAGTCGCCCCTCCGCTGCTCCCACCAGGCGCGGAAGGCCGTGCGGCCCGTGCGGCCGAACCCGTTGATCCCGACCCTGAGCGTCATGGCGTGCCTCCCGTCGCAATCCCCCGAGGGAGTGACCAGATCTTAGCGCGCGCCGCGCCAGCCGCGAGTCCCCGGCGCACGGACCGGCTAGAGCAGCAGCCGCTTCGCCGCGTCCGCGGGACGGCGACGGAAGCCGACAAGCAGGTGCCGCCGGCGCCCATCCCCATCCGTGTGTTCCTGCACGGCGCAGCGGGCGGGGTCGGCCAGCGACCCATCGACGGCGACGGCGTGCGCCGTCACCTCGTCGCGCAGCGGCTGCAGCGCCGGGAAGTGCTGCGGCGCGTGCATCGCCACGTGCAGCTGCGCGACGCCGATGCGCAGCTGCCAGCCGAGCAGCAGCTGCGCCCAGCCGAGATGGAAGGCCTGATCGGCGAAGATCAGCGGGTAGCGCTCGTGAGTGGCGTCGGCGGCGACGAAGAGCGCGGTGGGCCCGAAGTTAGGGCGGCCGAGGTCGCTGGCGGCGCGGTAGATCAGGCGCAGCTGCTCGTCGCCGGCGATCGACTCGCCGGAGAAGTAGCGGCCCAGCCCGACCTCCTCGGCGCGGCTCGCGGGGTCGCGGGCGTAGGCACGGTGCGCCCACGTCTTGAAGAGATCGAGATCAGCGACGAGCCCCGCCTGCGCCGCCACCAGCTCGACGGCCTGGCGCAGCAGCGGCAGGGCGCTCTGGTAGGAGCCCTGCCGCACCAGCGGCGCGGCGTCGGCGAGGCTGGAAAAGGCGCGGCTCCAGAGCGAGGCGTAGGCCGCCATCGCCATCGTGCGCGCGCGCGGCGTGTAGCCGGTGGCCGCCATGCGCAGTTGCAGATCGAGGCTCTGCGCCAGCAGGCGCAGGTCGGCGGCGAGCAGGAACCCGCTCTGGCGCCAGGCGTCGGCGGCGGCGGGCGAGAGCCCCTCCGGCCGCTCCGGCAGCGTCCACGCGGCGGGCACGCGCATGCCTGAGACGCGCTGCGGGGGATCGAGGAGCGGTAACTCGCGGCCCGCCATCGACAGCGGGTCGTGCTCGTCGCCCGGGCCGTCGTGGTTGGTCATCGGCGCGGCGTCAGCGCGCGAAGCGCGCGAACGCGGAGCGACCCGCGTACACCGCCGCGCCGCCCAGCTCCTCCTCGATGCGCAGCAGCGCGTTGTACTTCGCCGTGCGGTCGGTACGCGCAGGGGCGCCGGTCTTGATCTGCCCGGCCCCCGTCGCCACCGCGAGGTGCGCGATCGTGGTGTCCTCCGTCTCGCCGGAGCGGTGCGAGATCACGGCGCTCCAGCCGGCGCCGTGCGCCATGTGGATCGCCTTCAGGGTCTCCGTGAGCGTGCCGATCTGGTTCAGCTTGATGAGGATCGAGTTGGCGGCGCGCTCGTTGATCGCCCGCCCCAGGCGCTCGATGTTCGTCACCAGCAGGTCGTCGCCGACCAGTTGCACGCGCTCACCGAGGCGACGGCAGAGCGCGGTCCAGCCCTCCCAATCGTCCTCCGCCATGCCATCCTCGATCGAGATGATCGGGTAGCGCTCGCACCACTCCACGTAGAGCGCGCCGAGCTGCTCGGAGTTCAGCTCCCGGCCTTCGCGCGCGAGGCGGTAGGTGCCGCCGGCGTACAGCTCCGTGGTCGCCGGGTCGAGCGCGATCGCGACTTCGTCGCCGGGGCGCCGCCCGGCGGCGGTGATGGCGTGCATCAGCAGGTCGAGCGCCTCGCGGTTAGAGCCGAGCGCGGGCGCGAACCCGCCCTCGTCGCCGACGGTGGTGGAGAGGCCACGCGTGCGCAGCAGGGCCCGCAGCTCATGGTAGATCTCGGAGAGCCAGCGCAGCGCCTCACGGAAAGTGGGCGCACCGAGCGGGACAAGCATGAACTCCTGGAAGTCGGTGGAGCCGGCCGCGTGCGCGCCGCCGTTGAGCACGTTGCAGAGCGGCACGGGCAGGACGCGGGCGTCCGCGCCGCCGAGGTAGCGGTAGAGCGGCTGGCGCGCCGAGGCGGCGGCGGCGTGGGCGGCGGCGAGCGAGACGGCGAGGATGGCGTTGGCGCCGATGCGGCTCTTGTTGGGCGTGCCGTCGACCTCGATCAGCGCCTCGTCGAGCTCCGCCTGCCGGCTGGCGTCGAGGCCGAGCACGCGGTCGGCGAGCGTGCTCTCGACGTGCGCGACGGCCCGCAGCACCCCGCGGCCGTGATAGCGCGCGAGGTCGCCGTCGCGCAGCTCCACCGCCTCGTGCGCACCGGTGGAGGCGCCGCTGGGCACCGCCGCGCGGCCGCGCGAGCCGTCATGCAGCGTGACGTCGACCTCCACGGTCGGGTGGCCGCGGGAATCGAGCACCTCGCGCGCCACCAGCGCGGCGATGCGGATGCCGGCTGAGCTGACCACGCCCCCGCCTCTCCTCGCCGCGCAACCTCCCAGGCGCGGAGGGCGCGGACAACCGCCGCGGCTGGTCGGCGGGCGCAAGGGGCCCGCTCACGGACGCCCGCTGCGCCGCCGCCTCAGCTCGCGCGCGGGTGGACCTGCTGGTACACGTCGCGCAGGTGCTCGTCGGCGAGCTGAGTGTAGACCTGCGTGGTGGAGACGTTGGCGTGGCCGAGCAACTCCTGCACGTCGCGCACCGACGCCCCGCCGCGCAGCATGTGGGTGGCAAACGAGTGGCGCAGCGTGTGCGGCGTGACGCGCTCGTCGACGCCAGCCGCGCGCGCGTAGTTCTTCAGGATCAGCCAGAAGCCCTGGCGCGTGAGTCGCTCGCCGCGACGGTTGACGAAGAGCGCCACCTGCGTGCGCTGCTTGAGCAGCGCCGGGCGCGCGTCGTCCAGGTAGCGCTCGACCGCGAGCGTGGCCTGCTCATAGACCGGGAGCGTGCGCTCCTTCGCGCCCTTGCCGAGGCAGCGAACATAAGCCGGCGGGGGGTATAGGTGCAGCGAATCCAGATTCAGCGAGACCAGCTCGGTGACGCGCATCCCGGTGGCGTACATCAACTCCAGCATGGAGGCGTCGCGAATTGCTTCCGGGGTGCCGTGGTGCAGCGGCTCCCGCAGCAAGCGATCCACCTCCTGCGTCGACATCGGCTTCGGCACGGGCTTGGGCGCGCGCGGCGAGGAGATCGCAGCGGTGGGGTTGCTGGTGAGATCGCCGTGGTCGAGCAGGAAGGCACAGAACGATTTCACGGCCGCGACCTTGCGCGCCAAGGTCGCCTTCGCGTAAGGCTTGTCGTCCTTCTGGTCGCGCCAGTCGTTGAGCCAGCCGATATACGCCAGGATCAGGCCGCGGTCGATCGCCGGACCGGAGCGGGCGCCGTTGACACCGTGCTGTTGCGCGAAGCCCCGGAACCCTCGGAGGTCGATGCGATAGGCATCGGTGGTGTTCTTCGACGCGCCGCGCTCCGCCGACATGTAGTGGAGGAAAGCCTCGACCCGCTCTTCCATCGACGCCTCCCCCGCCCGGCGCTGTGGACGGGGCCGGACCCCTCCCGAGCGCGCGCGCAGTATACACACGCGTCCAGTGGCTGGCCCCGCGCAGGGCACGTGCGCGCCGGGCGCGATCATGCTCCCGTGCGCCGGCCGTCATCGTCACGGGGATCGGCGGGAAAGCCCTCCGCGCCAATCAGCGGGACGAAGGCGCAGCGCGTGATCGTGCGCTGCTTGAGACCCTGCCCGGTGCGGGTCGCCACCACCAGCTCCTGCTCATGGCGACTGCCAACCGGAACCACGATGCGACCGCCCGGCGCAAGCTGCTGGAGCAGCGAGGGCGGGACCACGGGGGCGGCCGCGGTCACCACGATCACGTCGTAGGGCGCCTGCTCGGGGGCGCCCAGCACCGCGCCGGCCGGCAGGCAACGCACGTTGCCCACGCCGAGTGCCCGCAGGGTGCGCTAGGCCCGCTCGCGCAGCGCGTCGATGCGCTCGACCGTGATCACCTCGCGCGCGAGCCGTGCCAGGACGGCGGCCTGATAGCCCGAGCCGGTGCCGATCTCCAGCACGCGCTCGGTGCCGGTGAGCGCGAGCGCCTCCGCCATCAGGCCGACCATCACCGGCTGGGAGATCGTCTGCCGCTCGCCGATCGGGAGCGGGATGTCGGCATAGGCGCTGGCCCGCAGGTGCTCCGGCACGAAGGATTCGCGGGACACGGCGCGCATCGCCGCCAGCACACGCTGGTCGCGCACCTGCCTGGCGACGCGGAGCAGCATGCGCTCGGCGGGGGTCGGCTCGCGGCCGGCCATGCGGCCTCCGTCCCCCCTAGAGCGAGCGCTTGACGGTCTCCGCGAGCCGCCGCGTGAATCCGACCGTGGCCGCGATCTCCTCGACGGGGGCCTCGCGCACCGCGCGCACGGAGCCGAACTTGCGCAGCAGCGCGCGCTTGCGCTTCGGGCCGATGCCGGTGATGGCGTCCAGCACGGAGCGCTGCGCCGCCTTGCCGCGCAGCTGCCGGTGGTAGGTGATCGCGAAGCGGTGCGCCTCGTCGCGCACCCGCTGCACGAGGTAGAGCGCCTCCGAGGCGCGTGGCAGCCGGATCGGCTCGTCCACGTCCTGCACGAAGATCTCCTCCTCGCGCTTGGCCAGCCCGCACACCGGCACGTCGCGCAGGCCGAGATCCCGCATCACGTCCAGCGCCGCCCCCAGCTGGCCCTTGCCGCCGTCGATGATCACGAGGTCGGGCAACGCGTCCCACGGCGACGGCGACTCCGGCGGCTGGGACGCCTGCGGGGAGGCAGGCCCCTCGGCGGAAGCGGCGACGGCCACGGCCGCGAGCTCACGGCGGCGGCGAGCGGCGATGCGCTTGAAGCGGCGCGCCAGCACCTCGCGCATGGCGGCGAAGTCGTCCTGGCCCTCCACGGTGGTGATGCGGAAGCGCCGGTACTCGCTGCTGACCGGCATGCCGTCGCGGAACACCACCATCGAGGCGACGGTGTTCGTGCCCTGGGTGGTCGAGATGTCGTAGCACTCGATGCGGGCGGGTGGAGCGGTGAGGTCCAGCTCCTCCTGCAGCAACGCCAGCGCGGCGTGGGTCTTGTCGCGGTCCGCCAGCCAGCGCGTGTGCTGCATCGCCAGCGCCTCACGGGCGTTCAGCTCGGCGGCGGCCACCAGCGCGCGCAGCTCGCCGCGCTCCGGCACGTGCAGGTCGACCGCACCGTCGCGGCGCTCGCGCAACATCGCGCCCAGCTGCTCGGCGTCCGCGGGCTCGCCGGATAGCAGCACGCTGCGCGGGACGTAGGTGGCGGACTCGTAGAACTGCGCGAGGAAGGCGCCCAGCACCTCGCGGTCGCTGGCCTCGGCGGTGCCATCGAGGGTGAAGGAGTCGGTATCGGCCACCTGGGTGCCGCGCACGAAGAACGCCTGCACGCAGGCCTCGTTCCCCTCGCGCGCGAGCGCGAAGACATCGGCGTCCAGCGGCGTGGTGGTCGCCATGCGCTGGCGTTCGACCACGCGGCGGATCGACTGCGCCTGGTCGCGCAGGCGCGCCGCGCGCTCGAACTCCAGCGCCTCGGCGGCGGCGCGCATCTCCTGCTCGGCGTGGCGCAGCACCTCGTCGCTGCGGCCCTCCAGGAAGAGGAGGGTCTGACCGATCACGGCGTCGTACTCCTCGCGCGTGCAGTAGGAGGTGCAGGGCGCGATGCAGCGCTTGATGTAGTAGTCGAGGCAGGGGCGCGGGTCGGTGCCGGTGATCGGCTTCGTGCAGGACCGCCAGGGGAAGAGCTTCTTCACCACGTCCAGCGCGCTGCGCACCGAGCCGGCGGAGGCGTATGGGCCGAAGTAGCGCGCGCCGTCGCGCTCCACGCGACGGGTAATCGTGACGCGCGGCCAGTCGTTCTGGACGTCGACCTTGAGATACGGGTAGTGCTTGTCGTCCTTGAGCCGGACGTTGAAGACCGGCTGGTGCCGCTTCACGAGCGAGGCCTCGAGGTGCAGCGCCTCCGCTTCCGTCGCCGTCACCACGTGATCGATGGTCTGGACTTGCCCGACCAGCGCGTGCAGGCGGGGCTCGAGGCTGCGCCCGGCGCCGAAATAGGAGCGCACGCGGGCGCGCAGGCGCTTCGCCTTGCCGATGTAGAGCACGTCGCCGCGGCCGTCCCGCAGCAGGTAGACCCCCGGGCGCTCCGGGAGCGCCCGCGCCTGCTGCAGCACAGCGGAATCGGTCACGCTTCGATTGTAGCGCGCTGGAATCGGCGGCCCACCGCACGGCGCGCCAGTGCGCACCCGTGGGAGCGGGCCGGGGCGGCGGTCTTGCTCGTGGAGCCGCCGCTGCCGCGTGTGCCCTGCACCGCCAGCTGCTCCGCGAGCTGCTGGATCGCCCCGCCCTCGGCGGCGATCACCTCGAGCAGCGCCTGCATGCCCGCCTCGTCCACCACCGCGCTGTTGGAGAGGCCCGCAGCGCGGATGGCACGGCGGATGATCTCCTGCGTGCGCTCGATCGTCGTGACGGCCGACAGCTGGAGCGAGAGATCCGCGATCGCCTGTGCCTTGTTCATGTCGATTCCTCCCGGTGCCGCCATGCGGGCGGCCACTGCTGGTGTGAGCACCAGTGTGGTCCGCGCCGCAGGCGCGATGGTCGGGGAATCCCCTGATCCCGGCGGGCGAACGCCCTGATCCTCGCGACGGCGGTGCGATTCGTCAGCCGAGCACGCCGGCAAGCGCGAGGCGAGCGGCGGCCAGCAGCAGCGCGACCGCGAGCACGCGCACGATCGTCTCGCCGCGCAGGCGCGCCGCCAGCCGCGCCCCCAGTTGCGCGCCCGGCACCACGCCCAGCGCCAGCAGCGCGGCATCCGGGGCGGCGCCGCCGTGCGCCAGCGAGCCGCTGGCGAGGTGCACCGCGGTGCCCTGCAGCGCGGTCAGCGCCAGCACGAACTGGCTGGTGGCGACCGCGATGTGCACCGGGAAGCGCAGCACTAGCACCATGATCGGCACGTGCACGATGCCCCCGCCGATGCCGAGCAGGCTGGAGAGGAAGCCCACGCCGGTGCTCAGCACCATCCCCTGCCAGAGCCGGTAGCGGTAGACGTAGCTGTAGCCCTCGCGGTCGCGCATCGTGCGCGTGACCACGCCCCGTCCGGCCAGCGGCTCGCGGATCAGCGCGGAGCGGCGGCGCGCGAGCAGGTAGGCGCCGGCGAGGCCCAGCACGGCCGCGAACAGCGCGTCGAAGCCTCGCCGCGGCAGCAGGTGCACCAGCAGCGCGCCCGCGACCGCGCCGGGCAGCGTGGCGAGCGCGAACCAGCCGCCGCTGCGGAGATCGATGCGCCGCTGCCAACCGTACGCCGCCGCGCCGGAGGCGGCGTTGGCGAACACCACCAGCAGCGACATCGCGGTGATGGTGGAGGCCTCGCGGCCGGGGTACGCGAGCAGCAGCACCGGCACGAGGATGAAGCCGCCGCCGGAGCCGACGAGCGTACCGAACGTGCCCGCCGCCAGACCGAGGACGATCAGCGCCACCGACTCGGCCACGGCCTACCCCAGCGGTCGCGGCGCCCGGCCGGCCGGAAAGAAGAAGTGGTGGTGCGCCCGGAAGGATTCGAACCTTCGACCTCTGCCTCCGCAGGGCAGCGCTCTATCCCCTGAGCTACGAGCGCGAGAACCCGGACCCCGTATCGATGCCACAGCGTGGAGGTGGTGCCGAAGGCGAGATTTGAACTCGCACGAGGTAACCCTCACTGCGCCCTGAACGCAGCGCGTCTGCCGGTTCCGCCACTTCGGCACGTTCATCCACCAGCGGGCTCGCTCGTTGGTGGGCGGTACTGGACTCGAACCAGTGACCTCCCGCGTGTGAAGCGGGCGCTCGTACCAACTGAGCTAACCGCCCGCCGGCGAACACCGACCGGGTAACCAGCCTAGCGCCGAGTCCGCTGCCGTACAACCGGCGAGCGGCCGCACCGTGCAGCTTGCTATCATCGCGCCCGACCAGGGGGCCAATCAGTCACGGCGATGCGGGGGCGTGGGCAGGAGCACACGAGCTATGAAGCGCTTCCGCAAGTCAACCTGGGTGATGCTTATCTGGACGGCACTCTGCGCGGTGATAACCGTTGCGAGAGTGTCGCAGTCTGTGACAGAGACCTCAGATCTGAGCGTCGGACAGCCCGTCCAAGTCGATGAGACATTCCAAGTGACGTTGACCTCGACCGCTCCGCCTACATTGAAGATCGAAAACTTGACGACGAAGAACGAGACGTTCAGTTATTCAAACGTCAAGATGATGGACTCGGCCGGCTTGCACGCCGCTCGCGAGAGGATAGCCCCAGCATGAGCGACTCACGACAGCGGCTGCGGGTGGAGGGCGAGCGCCTCGTCGGCCGCTGCAATCCGGCCGAGCTGCCGTTCGAGACCACCGGCGAGCTGCCGGCGCTCGACGCGGTCTTCGGGCAGGAGCGCGCGGTGCGCGCGATCGAGTTCGCGCTCGGCATGGACGCGCGCGGCTACAACCTCTACGCCGCCGGTCCGGACGGCTTCGGCAAAGCCACGATCGTGGAGTCGTTCTTGCGCCGCCGGGCGGGGCAACTGCCCGCTCCGCCGGACTGGGTGTACGTGCACAACTTCGCGGACCCCGATCGTCCGGTGGGCATCCGGCTGCCCGCCGGCCAGGGCCGGGCATTCGCCGCCCAGGTGCAGGAGACCGTGGAGGCCTCCACCCGCGAGCTGCGGCAGGCGTTCGAGTCGGACTCCTACGCGCAGCAGCACGCCGGGTTTGCGCAGCGGCTGGAGCAGCGGCGGGGGGTGCTGCTGGAACGCCTGACCGCGCGCGCGCTCGAGCTGGGCTTCTTCCTCCAGATGACGCCGCAGGGCATCTCTTCGGCACCGATCCGGGACGGGCACCCGATCACCGACCAGGAGTTCGTGGCGCTCTCCACGTCCGAGCGCGAGCGCATCCAGGCCGCCTCCAAGGAGCTCGAGCGCGGGGTGCAGGAGACGATGCTCGAGGTGCGCGCGCTCGAGCGCGGCGCTCAGGACGAGCTGCGCGCGCTGGACGACCAGGTGGCGGCGTTCGCGATCGAGCACCTGTTCCAGTCACTGCTCGAGCGCTACGCCGACTACGAGGAGATCGCGCGCTTCGTCGGCGCGCTGCGCGACGATCTGCAGCGCAACCGCGAACGGGCACAGCACCAGCACGCGCAGGTGCCGCCGCAGCTCGCCGCCATGCTCGGCCAGACGGGGCAGCAGGCACTGGAGCTGCGGCGCTACGAGGTCAACGTCTACGTCACGCACGACGAGCACGCGGGGGCGCCCGTGATCGTGGAGCGGCACCCGACCTACTACAACCTGCTGGGCCGCATCGACTACGCCGGGCAGCTAGGGACGATGGTGACGGACCACACGTTGATCAAGGCGGGCTCGCTGGCGCGCGCCGCGGGCGGGTTCCTGGTGGTGCGCATCCGCGACCTGATCATGAACTCGCAGGCCTACGAGGGCCTGAAGCGCGCGCTCTCCAGCGGCGAGGTCGCGGTCGAGAACCTCGGCGAGTCGCTGGGCATGGTGCCGACGCTGGGATTGCGCCCGGAGCCGATGCCGGCGCGGGTGAAGGTCGTGATCATCGGCGACGCGGAGCTCTACGCCGCGCTGTTCCGCTTCGACCCGGACTTCCGCGACCTCTTCCGCGTAAAGGCCGACTTCGAGCTGGACTTCGAGCGGAGTCGCGATAACGTGCTCGGCCTCGCCTCCGTGGTCCGCAACCAGTGCGAGCTGGGCAGCCTGCGGCACTTCGACCGGGAGGCGGTCGCGCGGCTGATCGAGCATTCCTCGCGCATGGTGGGTGACCAGCGGCGGCTTTCCGGCAACCTCGGCACCTTCACGGATCTGATCCACGAGGCGAACTTCTGGGCCGAGGCCGCCGAAGAGGAAACCGTGCGCCGCAAGCACGTCGAGCGCGCGCTGGAGGAGCGCGAGTACCGCTCCTCGCTGCTGCGCGACCGCATCCAGCAGATGATCGACGACGGCTCGCTGCTGATCGACACCGAGCAGTCGATCACCGGCCAAATCAACGCGCTCTCGGTGTACGACCTCGGCGACTTCACCTTCGGCCGTCCGTCGCGCATCACCTGCGTGGTCGCGGCCGGCCACGGCGCGATCGTGAACGTCGAACGCGAGACCAACATGGCCGGGCCGATCCACAACAAGGGCTTTCTGATCCTGCGCGGTTTCCTCGCCGACCGCTTCGGGGGCAAGGCGAACGCGGTGAACGCCAGCCTGACCTTCGAGCAGCTCTACGGCGAGATCGACGGGGACTCCGCCTCCTCCACGGAGATCTACGCCCTGCTCTCCGCGCTCTCCGGCATGTCGATCGACCAAGGGATCGCGGTCACCGGCTCCGTGAGCCAGCGCGGCGAGGTGCAGCCGATCGGCGGCGCGACGGCGAAGATCGAGGGCTTCTACGAGGTCTGCCGCGCACGCGGTCTCAGCGGCCGCCAGGGCGTGATGATCCCGCGCGCCAACGTCCCCAACGTCACGCTGCGACCGGAGGTCGCGCAGGCGGTGGCGGAGGGGCGCTTCCACGTCTGGGCGGCGGGCACGATCGAGGAGGGCATCGAGCTGCTCACGGGCATGCCGGCGGGAACGCGCGCCGAAGACGGGCGTTACCCGGAGGGGACGCTGTACCGCCTGGTGGAGGACCAGCTGGACGCCTTCTACCACCAGCTGGCGAACCACAAGGAGGTCGGCGCGCCCGCCGTGACGCGCCTGATCGCGCCGCCGCCCCCGGCTCCTGCGCCGCCGGCTGGCATCCCCCCCCCGCCGCCGCCGCCGCCGACCCGGGTGCAGCGCGAGTGAGACGGGGGTGAGCGACGCCTCCGCGCGACCGGTCGTGACGGTCGACCTGGACGGCGTGATCTGCCGGCCGCCGCTCGGCATCAATCTCGGCATCAGCCGGCGGCGCCTCGACCCGCACGCGCCGCCGCGGCCGGCGCGGGTACCACCGCGCTGGCTGGGCGCACCATTCGACCACCTACGCTTCGACCTCCGCCGCCCGCTGCCGGAGGCGCGCGCGGCGCTCGCCGCGCTCGCGCTCAGCCATCAGGTGGTGGTGCTGACCGGCCGCCGCACCTCCCCGGCTGGATGGCTGCGGCGCCACGGCCTGGCCGGCTTCGTGGAGCGGCTGGTGATCAACGATGGCCCCGACCGCAGCCCGCACTTCAAGCTGCGGTGCATCGAGCGGCTCGGGGCGGCGGCGCACGTCGAGGACGACGCGCGTACGGCGCTGCTGCTGGCGGAACGCGGGGCGGCGCGCGTCTTCCTCCGCGACTGGCCTCGCAACCGCAACCTCCCCGCCGCGGACGCCGCCACGCTGACGCGCGTCGCCGACCTCGCCGAGGTGGCGCGCCTGCTCGCGCCCGGGAACGCCGCGACGCCCTGAGCGCCTGCCCCCTGAGCGCCGCTCCCATCCCCCGAATGCCCGCGGCCCGGACGAGCGGCGCGGCCCGCGCGCTCGACGACTCGGCGCAGCGCCGCGCGCGTCCGCAGCAGCTGCTCGCGTCGCGACGCCCGGTGCTCCGGCCCGGGGCACGCGGCCGGTCGCGGTCGCACGGCGCGTGGCTCACAACCAGCGGCCCGCGGTTGATCGGCGCCGGGCTGATCGATCGCGATCGATCAGCCCGGCGATGGACAGGTTCGTGGTGGCGATCGCCGCGCCGCGCGCTGGGCGAGCGGCCCGATCGCGATCCGGGGGCGCGAAAAATATTTTCATGATCTTTGGAAAAAAGTTGTTGCAGGGCTTCCATTAGCCCCATCGAGCGTTATGATTGCGTTAGGGTCTAGGCGCCTACACAGAGACCCCAAAACGAGACTTGGAAAGGATACTGAGCTGCCAACGAAGAAGGCCGCGCCGAAGGCGAAGGCCAAGACCGCCGCTAAGAAGCCCGCGGCTAAGAAGCCGGCGGCGAAGCGCAAGTAGTAGCGTCCGAGTCGACTCGGGCAGCTGCCACGAAGATCTCAGGCCGCCGGGACGCCGGCGGCCTGAAACTTTCTCCACCCACAATCTGCCAACAGAGCGCCAACACCGCCGCAGCGCCTGGCGCCCCGACCGCGCCCACAGCGCCCACCTCGCCCGGCTCCCGCCGGCCGCGGCTAAAACGCCGCTCCCAGCTTCCGCAGCAGCGTGACGCAGGCCGCGCGCGCACCCGCCGCGTACGGCGGCACCCGCACCCGCCGCGGCGATAGCGCGAGCGGATCGCCGCCGTAGCCCACGAGCTCGCCGCCGGCCGCGCGCAGCACCGCCGCACCGCCAGCGACATCCCACACCGAGCGCGGCCCGCTCGAGAAGTACACATCGGCTCTGCCCTCCACCAGGTGCGCGAGCTTCACCGCCGCGGAGCCGCAGGGGTAGACGTCGTACGGGATCTGGTGTTGCAGGCCGCGGCGCTCGTAGTCGTGACGCGAGACCACCACGCGCCGCACCTCGCCGCCTCCCGGCAGTGCCGCGATCGGCTTGCCGTTGCGGCGTGCTTCGCGGCGCTGGCCGTCGAGCAGCCCCGAGAAGAGCTCGCGCTGGGCCGGCAGCGCCAGCGCGCCGAGCGCGAGGCGGTCGTCGACGAACAACGCCACCGAGACGCCGAACTCCGGCAGCCCGCGCAGGAACTCGCGCGTGCCGTCGAGCGGATCGACCACCCACGTCGGCTCGCCGTGGAGCAGCGGCGCGATCTGGCGCGATTCCTCCGAGAGCCACTGCGCGCCGCCGACCAGCGGCATCAGGCGAGCGTGCAGCACGTCGTCGGCAGCGTGATCCGCCTCGGTCACGGGGCCCTGTCCGTGCTTGTGGCCGACGAGGATGCGGTCCTGCGTGAGTACCTCGCGAATCGCGTCGGCGGCGGCCAGCACCGCCGCCTCGAGGCCGGCGCGGAGGGCGTCGAGGTCCAGTTCGGCCACGCAGCCGCCTCTCACGTGCGGGGCCGCGCGGCGCTGCGTGCGCGGCATGCGCGGCGTTCACGCCCGGGGCTGATGCTACACTCGCCGCACGATGCTTACGAACGCGCTCGCCACCGTGGTGCGCGAGCTCCAGAGTGCACTGGGCAAGCGGCACGTGCTGTGGGCGCCCGAGGACATGCTCGGGTACGAGTACGACGCGACGATCGACCGCGCCCGCCCCGACGCCGTGGCGTTCCCCGCCAACGCTGAGGAGGTGGCGGCGGTGGTGCGCATCACCCGCCGCCACGACGTGCCGGTGGTGCCGCGGGGCTCCGGCACCGGCCTCGCCGGGGGCGCGCTCGCCGCGCGCGGGGGCGTGCTGTGCGTGCTGACGCGCATGAACCGCATCCTGGAGCTGGACCCCGCGAACCGCGTGGCGGTGGTGGAGCCCGGCGTGATCAACCTCGCGCTGCAGGACGCGGCGGCCGCGCACGGATTGCTGTACGCGCCCGACCCCTCCTCGCAGCGCATCTGCACGCTCGGCGGCAACATCGCCACCAACGCCGGGGGCCCGCACACGCTAGCGCACGGCAGCACGGTCAACCACGTGCTGGGCCTGGAGGTGGTGCTGCCGGACGGGCGCATCACCTGGCTGGGCGGGCGCCAGCTCGACGCGCCCGGCCCGGACCTGCGCGGCCTGTTCGTGGGCTCCGAGGGCACGCTGGGGATCGTGACCAAGATCTGCGTGCGGCTGGTGCCAGTGCAGGCGGCGGTGCGCACGATGCTCGCCGACTTCGAGAGCGTGGAGGCGGCGTCGGAGGCGGTCTCGGCGGTGATCCGGCGCGGGGTGATCCCGGTGGCACTGGAGATGATGGATCACGAGATCATCGCCGCCGTGGAACACGTGCTGCACATCGGCTACCCGCTGGACGCCGGCGCGGTGCTGCTGATCGAGGTGGAGGGGCTGCGCGAGAGCGTGGAGGCGGACGCCGCGCAGGTGGTCGCCGCCTGTCGTGAGCAGGGCGCACGCGAGGTGCGGGTGGCCGAGAGCGAAGCAGAACGCGCACGGCTGTGGGAGGGGCGGAAGGCCGGCATCGGCGCGATTGGCACGGTCACGCCGAACTTCTACCTGCTCGACGGCGTGGTGCCGCGCACGCGGTTGCCGGAGGTGATGCGCGGCGTGGCGGAGCTCACCGCACGCTACGGCTTCCGCGTCGCCAACATCTTCCACGCCGGCGACGGCAACCTGCACCCGAACATCATGTTCGACGAGCTGCAGCCGGGCGCGACCGCGAAGGTGCTGGAGCTGGGCGGCGAGATCATGCGCCTGTGCGTGGACGCCGGCGGCTCGATCACCGGCGAGCACGGCGTCGGGCAGGAGAAGCGGTCGTACATGGAGTGGATCTTCGGGCCGGAGGATCTGCGCGCGATGGAGCGTGTGCGCCTCGGCTTCGGCGCCAGCGAGCTGTTCAACCCCTGCAAGATCCTGCCCACTGGCCACGGCTGCGGCCAGGCCCACGCGGCCGACGCGCGGCGCCACCTCGCGACCCCCGGCGTCTACCTCTAGCGCAGCGTGACCGCCCCCTCCGCCACTGACCCGCTGCGCGCTGCGCTGCCGCCGGACCGCGAGCGCCGCGCCGAGGGCTACGCGATCGACGGCGTGCGCCCGGCGGCGGCGTTCCGGCCAGCCTCGCGCGAGGAGGTGGCGGCGCTGCTTGCTGCGGCAACGGGCGCCGGGCTGGTGGTGGTGCCACAGGGCGGGCGTAGCGCGCTCACGCTCGGCCGGCCGCTCCAGCACTACGACGTCGCGCTCGATCTCGGCGGGCTCGACCGCGTCGTGCACTACGAGCCCAACGACCTCACGCTCACCGTCGAGGCTGGGCTGACGCTGGAGCGGCTGCAACCGCGGCTGGCCGAGCGCGGCCAGTACCTCTCGGTCGATCCGCCGCCGCACGACGGCGTCACGGTCGGGGGGCTGCTGGCGACGGCGCGGCCGGGCGCGTGGCGCGGGCACCTGCCGGACGCGCGCGACCTCGTGCTCGGGGTGCACGTGGCGCAGGCCGACGGCACGCTCGCGCGATCGGGGGGCCGGGTGGTGAAGAACGTCAGCGGCTACGACCTGCACCGCTTGCACACCGGCGCGCTCGGCGCCTACGGCGTGATCGTCGAGGCGTCCTTCAAGCTCGCGCCGCTGCCGGAGGCGACGAGCGCGGCGGCGGTGCGCTGCACGCAGATCGCGCAGGCCGAGGCGATCGCGCTCGATCTCTGGCGGCAGGCACTGGCGGCGCGCGCGATCACGCTGCTCGGCGAGGCGGCGGCGGCCGCCGCCGGACTGCCGCGCGCAGCGCACGTGCTGTGCGAGTTCGCGGGCGTGCGCGCCGCCGTCGAGCGCAGCGTCGAGGCGCTGCGCAGCGCGGCCGCGAACGCGCACGCTCCCGCCGCCGGGGCGGTCGACGCCGAGCCGTGGAGGCGGCTGCGCGCGCTCGCGGCGGAGCGCGCGGACGGCGGGACTGAGGAGGAGATGGTGCTGCGGCTGGGCGTGCCGGCGACCGCGCTGCGACAGAGCATGGAGGCGGCGGAGCAGCGCGGCTACGCGGCCTGGGGTCACGTCGCGGCGGGCAGCGTGCTGGTGCACGGCACGGCGAGCGCGGCGGCGGCGGGCGAGCTGCGCGCGCTCGCGGCGGGCTACGGCGGCTTCCTGCAGGTGGAGGCCGGGCCGGCATGGCTGCGCGCGAGCGTCGATCCGTTCGGGCTCGGCGAACGCGAACTGGTACGCTCGCTGAAGGCGCAGTTCGACCCCACTGGCACCATCAACCGCGGGCGGTGGATGGAGGACGTGTGAGCGGTGGCTTCCGCGGCCCGGACCTGCCCGCGCTGGCGGACCTCCAGAACTGCATCCACTGCGGCTTCTGCCTGCCGGTCTGCCCGACCTACATCGCGACCGGGCAAGAACTGGAGTCGCCGCGCGGGCGGCTGCACCTGGTGCGCGCCGTGCTCGACGGCAAGGCGGAGGCGACGGACCGGCTGCTCTCGCACCTCGACCTCTGCCTGCAGTGCCGTGCCTGCGAGAGCGCGTGCCCGTCGCAGGTGCCGTACGGCCGCATCATGGAGGACGCGCGCGCCGCCACGATGGCGCGCGGGGCGCGCGACCGCCCGCGTGCGTGGACGCTGCGCGCGCTGGCGCTGCGGTACGTGCTGGCGCGGCCGCGCGTGTTGCGCAGCGTGCTCGCGCTGGCACGCCTCTATACGCGCTCCGGGTTGCAGCGCCTGGTGCGCGGGCCGCTGGCGCGCGCACTGCCCGCGCCGCTGCGCGCGCTGGAGGCGCAGGCGCCGGTGCTCGATCGCGCACCGTTCCGGCGTAGCGGCGTGCTGGCGCGGCCGCAAGCGATGCGCGCGCGGGTCGCGCTGCTCACCGGCTGTGTCCACGGCGAGCTGTACCCGCAGATGCACGAAGCCACCGTGAGCGTGCTCACGCGGCTCGGCTGCGAGGTGGTGGCGCCGCCGGCGCAGGTGTGCTGCGGTGCGCTGCACACGCACGCCGGCGACGCCGAGACCGCGCGCGCGCTCGCCCGCCGTAACATCGCGGCCTTCGAGGCGGCCGGCGTGGACGCGGTGATCGTGAACGCCGCCGGCTGCAGCGCGGCGATGAAGGAGTACGGCCGGCTGCTGCGGAGCGATGCGCGCTGGGCGCTTCGTGCCGAGCGCTTCGCCTCCGGGGTGCGCGACGTGCTGGAGTACGTCGCCGCGCAGGACTTCGCCGCGCCGGGCCTCGGCGCGGTGCCGGGCGACGTCACGCTGCAGGACGCCTGCCACCTCGCGCACGCGCAGCGCATCCGCTCCGCGCCGCGCGCGATTCTTGGCGCCATCCCGGGGCTGCGGCTACGGGAGATGCAGACGCCGGACCGCTGCTGCGGCGCGGCCGGGCTCTACGCGCTGGTGCAGGGCGAGATGTCCCGCACGGTGCTCGCGTCGAAGATGGCGGAGATCGCGGCCACCGGCGCGCACCTGATCGCGACCGCGAACCCCGGCTGCACACTGCAACTGGAGGCGGGGGTGCGCCGCAGCGGCCTCGATGCCGGGGTGCGGCACGTGATCGAGCTACTGGACGAGTCGTACCGCGCCGCCGCGGCCGCCCGCGGCTAGCCCCCCGACGGGCTCAGCCCCCAGCGCGCGGCGAGCCAGCCGTCGTTGAAGCCGTAGCCGTCGAACTCGTACGCGCGCAGCGACGGCACCGTCGACGCCTGCTGCCACGGCACCGCGAGCGGGAACATCGCCGGCACGTCCTCCAGCAGCGTCCGCTGCGCCTCGCGGGAGCGTTGCGCCCGCCGCGTCGGGTCGAGCTCGGAGAGCGCCGCGCGCACCGCGGCGTCGTAGACCGGGTTCGAGTAACCCCACGGCGAGAAGCCGCCCTCGAGCCCGGCCGCGGTGTGCTCGCGCAGCCCGAGATCCGGCGTGCGCAGCCCCTCGACGCGAAAGACCGTGGCCTCGAAGTCGCCCGCCCGGAAGTTGCGCTCCCACTCGCGGGCGTCGACCAGCTGCAGCGCGGCGGCGAACCCCGCATCGTTGAGCTGGCGCTCGACCTCGCGTGCGAGCGCCGCCAGCTCCGACTGGTTCGGGGCCTGCAACCGCAGCGCGAGCCCGCTGTGGCCCGCGGCTCCCAGCAGCGCGCGTGCTTCGGCGGGCTGCTGCCGATAAAGCGGGTGCGCCGCCAGCTCCTCGGCAGGCAGCGCGTCGGCGGCATGCGCCGGGCCCACGGGCCCCGTGACTGCGCCAGCCGCCAGCGCCGCGAGCCGCCCGCGGTCCAGCGCCACGGAGACGGCGCGGCGCACGCGCCGATCCTGGAAGGCGGTGACGGAGCGCACGGCGCGACCGCCCTTCTCCGGCAGCAGTGAGAGCCCGAGGCCGATCAGCGCGAACCCCCCGCGGCGGAGGGTGGCGGCGGCGCGCTCGCCGCTCTGCACCACCGCACCGGGCGCGTGGACGTGCAGATCGACCTCCGCACGCGCGAACGCGTCAGCCGCCGCGCGCTCATCGTCCACGTCGCGCACGACGACGCCGTCCAGACGGGGCAGCTCGCGGCGGTGGTAAAGCTCGTTGCGCGCGAAGGGTGCGCCGCCCGGCTGCCCCGGCTGCCCCGCCGGGACGAACGGTCCGCTGCCGAGCGGCTCGCCGTCGCGCGGCGAACGCACCTTCGCGCGCACCGCGCCGCTGGCCGGGTCCGCGAGGAACTCGAACAGCAGGCTGAAGGGCCCGCGCAGCCGCAGCACCACGGTCTGCTGATCCGGCGTCTCCACGCGTGCGATCACCTGCGTCGGGAGGTACTCGCCGGCGGCGGCACGCGCCTCGAGGTCAGCGCGTACGTCGGCGGCCGTGAGGGCAGCCGCGAGGCCGCCGCCGTCCGGATGGAAGCGCAGCTCGCGCCGCAGCGTGAAGCGCACCGTCAGCGGGTCCGGCAGCTCCAGCTTCGAGGCGAGGTCGCCGTAGAGGAGCGCGCTGCGCGGGTCGAGTGCCACCAGCTGCGAGTAGGTGAGCGCGCGCCGCAGGACATCGCGGGCGCGCGGGGAGGCGGTGTGCTGCGTATCGCCGCCCGGCGCGGCGATACGCAGCACACCGCCGCGTGGCGGCGCGCCGCTCGCGCTGCTCTCCCGCAATTGCAGCTCGGGCGCAGCGGGCGAGCCGTCGCGGCAGGCCGCGGAGAGCAGCGCCACGCCGGCCAGGCCGGCGCCGAGCCGCAGCACGTCGCGGCGACTGTGCAGTGCGGGAGTCGCGGGCATCGGCGGTCGCTCCGTCCGGCTGCGAGGCGGGGGCGAGGCGCCATCTGAGGCGGCCATCGTAAGGAGGGGCTCGCGCGGCCGCCAGCACGCCCCGTAAGCGGCGCCGGCGGCTACGCTAGCGTGATGGACGACCTTCCCCGCCGCGGCAGCCGCCGCATGCGCCGCATCGCGCCCGCGCACCGCACGGACGATGAGCGCCCGCGCAACCCGTGGCCGGCGATTGCGCTCTTCGGCATCGTCGTGCTGGGCGGGCTGATCGGGATCGGCGCCTGTGTGGCGGCGTTCGTCTCCAGCGTGCCACACCGAACGCTGGAGGTGCCGCTCAGCGACCTCATGCCCGGAGCGCCGCGCTTCTACCCGCGCATCAGCTTCGGCGCAGACGCCGCGGGCAACACGCTCGGCGTCTGGCTGGTGCGCCGCGGCGGCGGAGGCGTACTCGCGCTCTACTCGCGCGACCCCCTCAGCGGCTGCCACGTGCCGTGGCGCACGGATACCTCCTTCGGGGGCGTGAGCCCGGTCTTCCGCGCCGAGTGCTCGGGCTCCGCCTGGGACGCGGAGGGCGCGCGGCTCTCCGGGCCGGCCCCGCGCGGGCTCGACCGCTTCGACGCCACGGTCGCGGAGACGACGGCGAGCGTGGACCTCGAGCGCCTGCAGCTCGGCCCCTGCCCGCCGGGCGTGGCGGGGCCGGCGGAGTGCTCCCAGCCAGGCGCGCCGCAGTACCGCGAGCTGCCGGCGGCGCCGGTGCTGCCGGGGCGCAGGCCGTAGCGCGCGACGCCCGCGGCGGACGAACTCGGCGCTACCAGATCCCCAGCTGGAGCTTGATCTCTTCGGAGGCCATCGTCTTGGGGTCCCAGGGCGGGTCCCACACCAGGTTGACTTCGATATCCTCGACGCCCTCCATCTGCGTGACCAGGTGGTAGATCTGGCCCTGCAGCATCGGCCCCACCGGACAGGCCGGGGTGGTGAGCGTGAGCGCCACCGTGACGAGGCCGTCCTCGTCGATGTCGACGCCGTAGACGAGCCCGAGGTCAAGGATGCTGAGCCGCAGCTCTGGGTCCTCGACCCGCTGGATGACCTCGCGGATCTGCTCCACGGTGGGGCGGGTCACGGTCTCGGTCATCGCAGCTAGCTCCCCTCGTCCGTGCTGACGGTAGCGACGCCGTCACTGCTCAGCGCCTGCTCCAGCGTCTTCCACGCGAGCGAGGCGCACTTCACGCGCACCGGGAACTTCGCGACGCCGGCCAGCGCCTCGATGTCCCCGAACTCCTCAGGCAGCGCCGTGCCGCTCAGCATCAGCTGCTGGAAGCACCACACCGCCTCCAGCGCCTCCGCCGCCGTGCGGTCGCGCAGGTAGATGGTCATCATCGAGGCCGAGGCCTGCGAGATCGCGCAGCCGCGGCCGAGGAACGCGACCTCCGTGACGCGACCGGTCTCGACCGCCAGCTCCAGCACCAGCTCGTCGCCGCAGAGCGGGTTCGCACCCTCGGAGCGATGTGTCGCGCGGCCGTCGAGCGTGCCGCGGTTGCGCGGGCTGCGGTAGTGGTCGAGCAGGATCTCGCGGTAGAGCTCTGCGAGCACCGGCTCGGGACTAGCCACGGGCGTGCTCGAAGAATCTCGTCGCGCTCTCGACGCCGCGCACCAGCGCGTCGACCTCCGACGCGCGGTTGTAGAGGTAGAAGGAGGCGCGCGCGGTGGCGGTGAGGCCAAGCCGCTGCATCACCGGCTGCGCGCAGTGGTGCCCGGCGCGGATCGCGATACCCTCGCCGTCCAGCACCTGCCCGAGGTCGTGCGGATGTACGTCCTGCAGGTCGAACGAGACCACGCCCCCGCGCTGCCGCGCGTCGGGCGGGCCGAAGAGCGTGACCCCGGGGATGTCCCCGAGTCGCCGCAAGGCGTAGTCGACGAGCTCGATCTCGTGCTCGCGCACCGCGGCCATGCCGAGCCGCGAGAGGTAGTTGAGCGCGGCGCCGAAGCCCACCACGCCGCCGATGTTGGGCGTGCCGGCCTCGAAGCGGTGGGGGATGTCGTTCCACGTCGAGCGTTCGAGGCTGACCGTCAGGATCATGTCGCCGCCGCCGAGGAACGGCTGCATCGACTCCAGCACGGCCATGCGGCCCCAGAGCACGCCGACCCCGGTGGGGCCGAGCATCTTGTGCGCGGAGAACGCCAGCAGATCGATGCCGAGGTCCTGCACGTCGACGGGCAGGTGGGGCACGCTCTGCGCGCCGTCGACGAGCACCAGCGCGCCGCGCGCGTGCGCCAGCGCCGCCAGCTCCTTCACCGGCACGATCGTGCCGAGCGCATTCGACATCTGCGTCACGCTCAGCAGGCGCGTCCGCTCCGTGATCAGGACGCGCGCGGCCACGAGATCCAGCGTGCCGTCGTCCAGCATCGGGATGAAGCGCAGCACGATCCCGCGCTCGTCGCGCAGCAGCTGCCACGGCACGATGTTGGAGTGGTGCTCGATCTCGGACAGCACCACCTCGTCCCCGGCTCGCAGGTGCTTGCGCCCCCAGGCGTGCGCGACGAAGTTGATCGACTCGGTGGTGTTGCGCGTGAAGATCACCTCGCGCGCGGACGGCGCGTTGATGAAGGCGCGCACCTGCTCGCGCACGCCCTCGTAGAGCTCGGTCGCCTCCTGGGAGAGCGTGTGCACGCCGCGGTGGATGTTGGCGTTGGAGTCGCGGTAGAAGCGCGTGATCTGCGCCATCACCTGCACCGGCCGTTGCGAGGTGGCGGCGTTGTCCAGGTACACGAGCGGGTGGCCGTTCACCTCCCGCGCGAGGATCGGGAAGTCGCGGCGGATCGCCTCGATGTCGTAGGTGCGGCGCGCCACGGTCACGCTCCCGGCTCGCTCTCCCCGCCGTCGCACTGCACGTACACGCCGTCGCCCTCCACGCTCACCGGGTAGGCGCGCACATCGCGCACCGCCGGCAGCGTCAGCACCTTGCCGGTGCGAGCGTTGAAGGCGGCGCCGTGACGCGGGCAGATCAGGCGGTCGCCGCGCAGCGTGCCCTCGCCCAGCGGCCCGCCGTCGTGCGTGCACACGTCGTCGATGGCGTACAGCGTGCCGCCAATGTTGCTCACCGCCAGCTCGCGCGTCCCGCAGGGCAGCACGCGCACCTCGCCCGGCGGCACGTCGGCCGGCGCGCACAGGCGGTGGCGGCTCATCGACGCCTCCGCGCTCACAGCTCGGCGCTCGCCAGTTTGGCGGTCACGGTCTCGTAGAGGCCGTCGGCGGCCTCGCTCGGCGGGAGCGCGCCGGCCACGCTCTGGAAGAAGCCGTACACCAGCAACTGCAGCGCCTGCCGGCGGTCGAGGCCGCGCGACTGGAGATAGAACAACTGCTCCGCATCCACCGGGCCGACGGTGGCCCCGTGCCCGCAGCGCGCCACCTCCGCCGTGAGGATTTCGAGCACCGGGTCGGAGTCTGCCTTCGCGTGCTCGGAGAGCAGCAGGTTGCGGTTCTCCTGGTACGCCTGCGCCCCCGCGGCGCGCTCCCCCACCCGCGTCACGCCGTAGTAGATGGAGCGCGAGCGCCCAGCCAGCGCCGAGCGGATCTCGACCTTCGAGCTGGTGCGCGCGGCCATGTGGTCCTGCAGCGTCACGAAGTCGAAATGCTGCCCGCGGTCGCCGAGGGCGACCCCGCGGATCGTGGAGCTCGCGCCGTCGCCCTCGAGCAGCGCCTCGATCGTCTGCTTGACGAGACGCCCGTCGATCGCGAGCGAGGACACCTGCACATCGGCGTCGCGCGCGAGGCGGCTGCGCACGATCGTGAACTCCTGCGTCTGCGCGCCCCAGCGCCCGTCGAGCACGAGGCGCACACGCGCGCCCGCGCCCGCCACGATCTCGATCACGCCGAGCGAGAGCAGCGGCGCCTCGCCCGACTGCGAGCGCAGCACCACGCCCACGTCCGCGCGCTCCTCGGCGACGATCAGCAGGCGCGGGAAGATCGCGGCCGGCGCGGCCAGCGCGGCGTCGAGGCGCAGCACGACCGGCTGCGGGAAGGCCGTGCCGCGTGGGGCGTGCACCAGCACGCCGGCGCTCCACAGCGCGGCGTTGGCGGCCGCGAACTTGCCCTCGGTAGCGGTGACCACGGAGCCGAGGTGCTCGCGCACCACCGCCTCGCGCTGGGCGGCCGCGTCCTGCAGCGCACCGGCGAAGGTGCCCGCCGGCGTCTGTGCCTCCACGCGCAGCCTCGCCACGGCCGGCGCGAACGCGTCCAGGTCGAGCTTCGTGACGTCGGTGTACTTCCACGGCCGCAGCGCCGGGGTCGGCAGCGGAGCGGCGGCAAAGGCGCGGGCGGCCTCGCTGCGGCGAGCGCGCAGCCACGCCGGCTCACCGCGCGCGGCCGCGGCTGCGAGCACGCGCTGCTCGTCATAGGCGCTGACGGCGCGGGCGGCGGGGGGCGAAGTGTCGCTCATGCTGGGTCTTGCGTGCACGGGCTAGCCGACCGCGCCCTCCATCTGCAGCTCGATCAGACGGTTGAGCTCGATCGCGTACTCCATCGGCAGCTCCTTGACGATCGGCTCCACGAAGCCGTTGACGACCATCTTCGCGGCCTCCGGCTCGGGGATGCCGCGCGACATCAGATAGAACAGCTGATCCTCGCCGAGCCTGGAGACGGAGGCCTCGTGCCCGATGCGCACGCGCTCGTCGTCGATCTCCATCGTCGGGTAGGTGTCGGAGCGCGAGTGCTCGTCGAGCAGCAGCGCGTCGCAGCGCACGGTGGAGGTCGCGTGCGCGGCGCCCTCGTAGACCTTCACCAGCCCGCGGTACGACGTGCGGCCGCTGCCGCGCGAGACCGACTTGGAGATGATCGCCGACGAGGTGTTGGGCGCCACGTGCACCACTTTGCCGCCGGCGTCCTGGTGCTGCCCGTTGCCGGCGACGGCGAGCGAGAGGATTTCGCCGTGCGCGCCCTCGCCCATCAGGTACACGGATGGGTACTTCATGGTGAGCTTGGACCCGAGGTTGCCGTCCACCCACTCCATGACCGCGTTCTCGTACGCGTAGGCGCGCTTGGTCACGAGGTTGTAGACGTTGTTGGACCAGTTCTGGATCGTGGTGTAGCGTACGCGCGCGTTCTTCTTCACCACGATCTCGACCACCGCGCAGTGCAGCGAGTCGGTGCTGTACGTCGGCGCGGTGCAGCCTTCGACGTAGTGCACGTACGAACCCTCGTCCGCGATGATCAGCGTGCGCTCGAACTGCCCCATGTTCTCGGTGTTGATGCGGAAGTAGGCCTGCAGCGGGACGTCGACCTTCACGCCCTTCGGCACGTAGATGAACGACCCGCCCGACCACACCGCGGAGTTGAGCGCCGCGTACTTGTTGTCGCCGGGCGGGACGAGCGTAGCGAAGTACTCGCGCACGAGCTGCTCGTGGTCCCTGAGGCCCTGGTCCATGCTCAGGAACAGCACGCCCTGCTTCGCGAGGTCCTCGCGGATGTTGTGATAGACGACTTCGGAGTCGTACTGCGCGCCGGCGCCGGCGAGGAACTGCCGCTCCGCCTCCGGGATGCCGAGCTTGTCGAAGGTGTCCTTGATGTACTGCGGGACGTCCTCCCACTTGGAGGCGTCGCCGTCGGTGGCGCGCACGTAGTAGTGAATGTTGTCGAAGTCGATCGCCTCCAGCAGCTCCGCGCTGCCGGCCCAGCCGGGGTTCTGCTTCTGCCAGAACGTGCGCAGGGCGTCGAGGCGGAACTCGAGCATCCACGCGGGCTCGCCCTTGATGCGCGAGAGGTTGCGCACCACCGCCTCGTTCAGCCCCTTCTCGGCGATGAACAGCGGCTGCTCGTCGTCGTGGAAGCCCCACTGGTACTGCTCGGCGACCGCGCCGCGCGCGGGATCGATGGTGTTCATGAGGCCACTCCTTCCAGGATGCCAAGCTGCTTCAGGATCGGGTCGTAGCCCTCGGCCTCGATGCTGCGCGCGAGCGCGGCGTCGCCGCTGCGCACGATGCGCCCGCCGACCAGCACGTGCACGAAGTCCGGCGTGATGTAGTTCAGGATGCGCTGGTAGTGGGTGATGATCAGCACGCCCATCTGCGGGGTGCGCAGCGTCTCCACGCCCTCCGCCACCGTGCGCAGCGCGTCCACGTCGAGGCCCGAGTCGGTTTCGTCGAGCATCGCCAGCTCCGGCTTGAGCATGCCGAGCTGGAGAATCTCGGCGCGCTTCTTCTCGCCGCCGGAGAAGCCGTCGTTAACGTAGCGGCGCGCGAACTCCTCGTCCATCTTCAGCAGCTTGAGCGTGGCGCGCAGCTCCTGCAGGAACTCGCGCGCCGGCACCTCCGCGCCGCGGCGCGCCTTCAGCGCCTCGCGCAGGAAGTTGACCATCGTCACGCCTGGGATCGCCGTCGGGTACTGGAAGGAGAGGAACATCCCGAGGCGCGCGCGCTTGTCGGCGGAGAGCGCAGTCACGTCCTCGCCCTTGAACAGCACCTGCCCGCCGCTAACGCGGTAGGTTGGGTTGCCGGCGACCGCGCCCGCGAGCGTGCTCTTGCCGGAGCCGTTCGGCCCCATCAGCGCGTGCACCTCGCCAGGCCTGATGATGAGGCTGACGCCCTTTATGATCGGCGTCTCGGACTGGCCGCTCACGACGCTGACCTTGAGGTCGCGCAGCTCCAGGATCGGCTGGCTCATCGGCATCTCCCCCGCCTCATGCTCTCTCGTCCCGTCACGTCGCGCACCGGCGCGAGCCCGCTAGCCCTTCGCCACCACGTACTCGCAGCACGCGGCGCCGCCGGCGATCGTCGTCACCTGCTTCACCGGCGCGTCCAGCAGCAGCTCGATCGCGCGCCGGTCGGCGTCGCACGCCACGTGCGTGCCCTCCGCCGCGGAGCGGTAGGGGCAGCCCATGTTGCGCAGCCGGAACACCGACCCTTCGTCGCGCGCCTCGTCGAGGATGCCCTCGCCGCGCAGCGCGTCGGTTACCTCCGCCACGCGCTCGCCCAGCCCGGCGCCGCGCACGCGCGGCGCGTACTCGCTCGCCACGTCCTGCGCCAGCTGCTCGAACAGCCGCTCCAGCAGGTCGGGACCAGAGCGTCCGCTCACCGCCTCCTGCGGCAGCCGCTGCAGGGCGGGGAAGAGCCGGTCGAGCAGCCGCGAGTAGTTGGCGGATGCCGAGCGCTCCTCGCCCGCCTCGCTGAGCGAGTAGCGGGTGGCGGGGCGCCCGCGCGGCTGGCGCTGGAGCTGCGTCATCACCAGGCCCTCGGCGGCCATGATGTCGAGGTGGCGGCGGATCGGCCCCTCGCTCACGCCGACGGCGCGGGCGAGCTCGGACACCGAGGCATTGCCCTGCTCGTTCAGGAGCCCGACGATCTGGTCGCGTGTGCGCTGCATGAGCTTCCCGCCTGCCTGCGACGATTATCCGCCCGCTACTGCCAATGTCAAGTTTATTTGCATTTCATAGCGATTAACTGAGCAAACTAGCCAGCGCACCCGCGTTGGACAGCCCGCAGCCTCCCACGTACGATTCCGCCGGGCGCGCACGAGGGGAAGGCAGAGCATGACCGAGAACGTCCAGGGCATCGAGGTCGGCACCCGCGTCACGTTCGAGAAGACCATCACGCACGCCGACATCGCCGCCTTCACAGCGCTCACCGAGGACACGCAGCCGCTGCACCGCGACCCGCAGTTCGCCGCCCGCACCCGCTTCAAGCACCCGATCGCGCACGGGCTCCTGTGCGCCAGCCTGATCGGCACCGCGATCGGCACCCAGCTGGCCCCCGACCGCGTGATCATTTACGTCAGCCAGAGCCTGCGCTTTCGTGCTCCAGTCAGCCCCGGCGATCACCTGACGGCGACGGTCACCTGCACCGCGCTGGACACCGAGCGGGCGCGGGTCACGCTCGAGACCATGGTGGCGAACGATGCGGGCACGAACGTGATCGCCGGCGAGGCGGTAGTCGTGGTCGAGGCGCTGGCCTGACGGTGGACGTCGCCGCCCGCCGCGGGACTGACGGGACTGACAGGCGCGCGCTCCTCGGCTACGATCGGCGGGACGGACGCCCGGCCGTGAGCGCCTCGCGTGCGGCGGCCCGGCCGGCGCCCCCGGGGATGGCAGGTACACGGTGAGCGAGCCGACGGGCCACACGGGCGAGGCGGCCGCGCTGCGCGACGCGCAGCGCGCGTGGGAGGAAGGGGCGCTGGCGCGCGTGCTCCAGCGCTTCCCGGAGCGCAGCCCGCGCTTCCGCACCTCCTCGGCGGAGACGCAGCGCCTGTACACCCCGCTCGACCTCTCGGGGCTCGACTACCTGCGCGACGTCGGCTTCCCCGGCCAGTACCCGTTCACGCGCGGCGTGCAGCCCACCATGTACCGCGGGCGGCTGTGGACGATGCGCCAGTACGCGGGATTCGGCACCGCCGAGGAGACGAACGGCCGCTTCCGCGAGCTGCTCGCCCATGGCCAGACCGGGCTCTCGACCGCGTTCGACCTGCCGACCCAGACCGGCTACGACTCCGACGACGCGATGGCGGAGGGCGAAGTCGGGCAGGTCGGCGTCGCCATCGACACGCTCGCCGACATGGAGACCCTGTTCGAGGGACTGCCGTTGGACCGCATCTCCACCTCGATGACGATCAACGCGCCGGCGGCGATGCTGGTGGCGATGTACCTGGTGACGGCGGAGCGGCAGGGGCACGACGCCTCGAAGGTGATGGGCACCGCCCAGAACGACGTGCTCAAGGAGTACGTGGCCCGCGGCACCTACATCTTCCCGCCGCAGCCCTCAGTGCGGCTGGCGGCGGACCTGATCGTCTACTGCGCGCGCGAGGCGCCGAAGTTCAACTCGATCTCCGTCTCGGGCTACCACATCCGCGAGGCGGGCTCGACGGCGGCGCAGGAGATCGCGTTCTCCTTCGCCAACGCCATCGCCTACCTCGAGGCGTGCCAGCGCCAGGGCGCGGAGATCGACGACGTCGCGCCGCGCGTGTCGTGGATCTTCAACACCCACAACCAGTTCTTCGAGGAGATCGCGAAGTACCGCGCGCTGCGCCGCATGTGGGCGCGCCTGCTGCGCGAGCGCTTCGGCGCGAAACAGCCGGACTCATGGATGCTACGCACCCACACCCAGACCGGGGGTTCCACACTCACCGCGCAGCAGCCGCTCAACAACATCGCCCGCGCGGCGCTGCAGGCGCTCGCCGCGGTGCTCGGCGGCGTGCAGTCGATGGCGCTCTCCTGCTACGACGAGGCGCTCTCGCTGCCGAGCGAGCAGGCGCAGACGATCGCGTTGCGCACGCAGCAGTTGATCGCGCACGAGAGCGGGGCGGCCGACACCGTGGACGCGCTCGCCGGCTCCTACTATGTGGAGTCGCTCACCGACCAGCTGGAGCGCGAGGCGAACGCGATCCTGCGCCGCGTCGATGACCTCGGCGGGGCGGTGGCGGCGATCGAGAGCGGCTACATGCAGGGCGAGATCCAGGAGGCGGCGGTCGCCTACCAGCGCGAGATCGAGTCCGGCGAGCGCGTGATCGTGGGCGTCAACGACTACGTCGACAGCGATGAGCGGCGCCCGCCCGCGCTCTTCCGCCCGGCGAACGCCGCCGAGATCCTCGCGGCGCAGCTCAAGCGCCTGCGCCGCGTGCGCGCCGAGCGCGACGGCGCCGCCGTCGACGCCTCGCTGCGCCGACTGCGCGAGGCGGCCCGCGGCAGCGAGAGCCTGATGCCGCCGATCCTGGAGGCGGTGCGCGCCTACGCCACCCTCGGCGAGATGTGCGGCGTGCTACGCCAGGAGTGGGGCGAGTACACGCCCCCTACCGTCGTCTAGCGGCGCGAGCACACGCCCCGTGGCAGCCGTGCTCGGCCGGCGCATCCAGGTGCTGGGGCCAAGCTGCTCCGGCAGTCCACGCTTGCGGCGCGGCTCGCCGCGGCGCTCGGCGTGCCATTCGCCGAGCTGGACGCCCTCTACTGGCGGCCGGGCTGGCAGGCGCCGAGCGAGGAAGAGTTCCGAGCCCGGCTGCGGGAGGTGGCGGCGGGGGACGCATGGGTCGGCACCGGGAGCTACTACCGACACACGCGGCCGGTGCTCTGGCCGCGACTGGAGACCATCGTCTGGCTGGACCTGCCGCTACGGGTAGTGATCCAGCGCATCCTGCGGCGCTCCTGGCGGCACTCCCGCTCGCACGAGCTGCTCTGGGGCACCAACGTGGAACGCTTCTGGCGGCAGGTCAAGCTCTGGAGCCCACAGAACTCGCTGATCGCCTTCGCGGTGTGCAACCGCGGCGCCGTGCGGCGACGCCAAGAGGCGGCGATGCGCGACCCGGAGCTGGCGCACGTACGCTGGGTGCGCCTGCGCTCTCAGCGCGAGCTCGACGATTGGCTGGCGGCGAGGCTGGCTGAGGCGGCCGTTGGGCCCGGCGCCGGCGGGGCGGGCCCGTGACGGCGCGCGTGCGCTTCTCGCTCGCGCGGGCATACCGCCACCTGCGGGCGGTGGACCCGCGCCTCGGCGCGCTAATCGAGGCGAGCGGGCCCTTCACCCCGCGCCCCGGCGACGACCCTTACGGGCGGCTGGTGCGCACGATCCTCTTCCAGCAGCTCGCTGGCCCCGCCGCGCGCGCGATCCAGCGCCGCTGGCTCACGCTCTACGGCGACGGCGCGGCCACGCCCGCGCCACGCGCGATCCTCGCCACCAGCGACGAGCAGTTCCGCTCCGCGGGCGTCTCGCGCCAGAAGGCCGCCTACCTCCGCGACCTCGCCGCGCAGGTGCTCGACGGGCGGCTGGACCTCGAGGCGCTGGGCGCGGCGCCGGACGAGGCGGTGACGCGCGCGCTGACCGTGGTCCACGGCCTTGGCGAATGGTCGGCGCACATATTCCTACTGCTCGAGCTCGGGCGCCCGGACGTGCTGCCGGCCGGCGATCTCGGCGTGCGGCGTGGGATGCAGATCGTGTACGGCCTGGCGAAGCCGCCGACCCCGGCGCAGGCGCGCGGGATCGGCGCGCCGTGGGCACCGTACCGCTCGGTGGGCAGCTGGTACATGTGGCGCGCCGTGGACACGGTGGAGACGGCCGCGCCCGCATAGACCGCGCTGCCGCTCGCGCGTGAGCGTGCGCAAGACCACGCCTATACTGAGCCGCTCGCACAGCAGGTGCGAGCGGGCGACGTACTGGAGCGTGGCGCGTGATCATCGGCACGGTGCGCGAAACCAAGACCGAGGAGTACCGCGTCGCGCTGACGCCACAGGGCGTGACGGATATCGCGCGCGCCGGGCACAGCGTGCTGGTGGAAGCCGGCGCGGGCCGTGGCTCGAACTACGAGGACGCCGAGTACCGGGCGGCGGGCGCCAGCGTGCTGGAGACGCCGGCCGAGGTCTACGCGCGGGCCGGCCTGATGTGCGAGGTGAAGGAGCCGCAGGCCGAGGAGTTCGCGCTGCTGCGCGATGGCCAGATCCTCTTCACCTACCTGCACCTCGCGGCCGAGCCTGCGGTGGCGCGGGCGCTGCTGGACTCGCGTTGCATCGCGATCGGCTACGAGACCGTGGAGCGCGACGACGGCTTCCTGCCGCTGCTGGCGCCGATGTCGGAGGTCGCGGGCCGCATGGCGGTGGAGATCGGGCTGCACTACCTGAAGCGGCCGGGGCCGGGACGCGGGATGCTGCTGGGCGGGCTGCCCGGGGTCCCGCCGGCGCACGTGGTGGTGGTCGGTTCCGGCAACGTCGGCAAAAACGCCGTGCGCTCCGCCGTCGGCGCCGGCGCGCGCGTGAGCGTGCTCTCGATCAACGAGGACCAGCTGCGCAGCCTCGAGGAGCTGTACGCCGGCCGCGTCGAGACGGTGCTGAGCAGCCCGCAGGCGCTGGCGGACACGATCGCGGGTGCGGACCTGCTGATCGGCGCGGTGCTGCTGCCCGGACGGCGCGCGCCCGTGGTGGTGACACGGGAGATGGTGCGCTCGATGGGTCCGGGCGCGGTGATCGTCGACGTCGCGGTGGACCAGGGCGGCTGCGTGGAAACCACCCGCCCGACCGACCACGCGCACCCGATATACGTCGAGGAGGGGGTAGTGCACTACGCGGTGCCGAACATGCCGGGCGCGGTGCCACAGACCTCCTCGCGCGCGCTCACCGGCCTCACGCTGCCGTACATCCTGCGCGTGGCGAACGACGGGTTCGCGGCGGCGGTGCGCGGCAACGCCGCGCTGCGGCGCGGGGTCAACATCTACCGCGGGCACATCACGCACCGCGCGGTGGCCGAATCGCTTGGCCTGCCGTACCGGCCGCTCGAGGAACTGCTAGACGCGGGCGCCTGATGCTCCGCGACCTCGGGCGCCGCGTCGAGCTGCTGCGCCGGCACGAGCGGCTGCTGATGATCAGCGCTGCCACAGTGCTGGTGATGGCCGGCCAGGGCGTGATCGCGCCCGTGCTGCCGCTCTTCGCCCGGCAGTTCGGCGTCGGCGCCAGCACGATCGGCCTCACGCTCTCCTCGTTCGCGCTGGCGCGCCTGATCCTCAACGTCCCGCTGGGCGTGCTCGCCGATCGCCGCGGCCGGCGCCTGCTGCTCGCCGGCGGGCCGCTGGTGACCTCGGCCGGGATGGTGGGCTCCGGTCTCGCGCTCAACATCTGGCAGCTGCTGGCGTGGCGCTTCGTGGCCGGCGCGGGCTCCGCCATGTACATGACCGGCGCGATGATCTACCTCGCAGACATCTCCACGCGCGAGAACCGCGCGCGCTTCCTCGGCACCAACCAGGGCGCGCTGCTGCTCGGCGTGTCGATCGGCCCCGCCATCGGCGGCGCGCTCGCCGAGGGGTGGGGGCTGCGGGCCCCGTTCTTCGCCGTCGGCGCCGCCGCGCTGATCGCTGCCGCCTACGCCTACCTGCGGCTGCCGGAGACGCGCGGGCTGGCGCGGGCCGAATCGGCGTTGCGTGCCGCGGAAGCGATGCCGCAGCCCGCCGCCCCGGCCGGCGGCGCGGCCCCGCCACCACTGCCGGCGCCGCGCGCCGCGCTGCTGCGCATGGTGCGCTCGCTCGACTTCGTGGCGGCGGCGCTCTTTACGATGGCGACGTTCTTCACGCGCAGCGCGTCCCAGCAGACGATGGTGCCGCTGATCGGCTACGCGCGGCTCGCCATCTCGCCGGGGAAGCTCGGCGCGATCTTCTCTGGCATGGCGCTGCTCAACCTCGTGCTGATCACCCCGGCGGCGATCGCGGGCGACCGCTTCGGCCGCAAGGCGGTGATCATCCCCAGCGGGATCGTGACCGCAGTCGGGCTGGCGCTCTACGCCGGCGCCGGGACGATGGAGCTGTTCCTGCTCGCCTCGCTGGTGTTCGCGCTCGGCTCCTCGATCGCCGGGCCGGCGCCCGCCGCGTACGTCGCCGACATCGCGCCCGACGAGGCGCGCGGGCTGGCGATGGGCGTGTACCGCACGACCGGGGACTTCGGGCTGATGGTGGGCCCGCCGCTGCTCGGCCTGATCGCGGACGCCAGCTCGTTCGGCTGGGCGCTGGCGGCGAACGCGCTGTTGATGGGCGCTGCCGCACTGCTCTTCGTGTTCGCGCGCGAGACGCTGCGACGCCCGGGCGCCGCGGCACCGGCCGTCGCGCCCACCAGCGTCGAGGGCGGTGACCGCTAGCGGTAGCGCGCGCTGGCGGTGCCGTTGAGCAGCACGACGCCGCGCGCGTCCTCGCATCTCACGTCGTAGCTGGCCACGCCGTCGCGCTCGGAGCGTAGCACCGCGCGCGCGGTCACGACCGAGGGCACGAGCGCGGGCGCGCGCCAGCGCACCTTCAGCGAGCCGCTGTCCGCCCAGCGCCGCCCGAACGCCCGACTCATCGCCTCGGAGACCAGCGCGAGCACGAGCATGCCGTGCGCGAGCGGGCCGTCGAGCCCCGCGGCGCGCGCCACCACCGGGTCGAGGTGGATCGGGTTGCCGTCGCGGGCGGCGCCGGCATAGGCGCCGACACGCGCCCGGTCGAGCAGGCGTGTGACCGCCGGCACCTGCGGCGGCGCGCTCACGCGCCCTCGCTCGCCGGGTAGACGATCGTGATGCGACCGCTCGCCACCACGCCGTCCGGCGCATGCAACTCGAGGTCGAGCGCGATCAGCACGGTGCCGGCGCGCTCGGCGCGCTGCGCCACGCTGATGCGCGCCGTCAGCGGCTCGCCGATCACGACCGCGCGCCGGAACGCGAGCTCCTGTCCGGTGTGGAGCGTGCCAGCGACCACCGGCACTTGCTCCAGCAGCGCGGCGAGCGCGAACGCGCCGAGCGCGAGCGGCGGCATCGTGTCGCCCCACAGCGCCGCCGACGCCGAGGCCGCCTCCCCGGTGGCCTCGAGGTATGCACGCACGTCGGCGGCATCGATCCGCACCGCCAGCTCGGGCAGGCGGTCGCCGCGCACCAGCGAGCGCAGCGCGATCGTCATGGGGTCGTCAAGGGAGTGGTCAAGGGAGTGGTCAAGGGAGTGGTCAACGGCAGCCGGGGCGGTGCGGCGCGGCCCGGTCTAGAAACCGTTGGCGAGATGCCGCCGGCCCCAGCGTTCGAGTGGCGACAGCGCCTCGCCGAGCTCGCGCCCCTGCGCGCTGAGCTCGTACTCCACCCACGGGGGCATGGTGGTGACGATGTGGCGGGTGACAAGGCCCATCTCCTCCAGCTCGACGAGGCGATCACGCAGCGTGCGCGAGTTGCAACCGCCGATCGCCTGCGCGAGGTCGTTGAAGCGGCACTTGCCCTGCATCAGCTGATAAACGATGTGGGGGACCCACTTCTGCCCGACGAGCGCGAGCGTCGCGCGCACGGGGCAGAACTCCCCCTCCGGGGTGCGCGCGAGCTTCTGCTCGATCATCGCGCGCAGGCAGGACGGCGAGTCGTGGTCATCGCAAACACCCTACCTCAGCGGGGGTAGCGCCACAAGCTGAAGCGCAAGCCCCCCGCCCCCGCGTCGCCCCGCGGCCGAGCGGTCGGTCGCGGCCTACCACTTGCCGTCCGCGAGGTAGTGTTTGATCGCGGCGGCAGCCCGGTGCCCGTCCGCCATCGCCGTCACGACGAGGTCGGCGCCGTTGACGTTGTCGCCGCCGCCAAACACCCCGCGCCGGTTCGTCTTCATCGTCTGCGGGTCCACGACCAGTCGGTGCCAGCGGTCCCGGACGATGTCGGGGGCGTACTCCCCCCACGCCGCGTCCACGTCGTAGCCGACCGCGAGCACGAGCGCGTCGGCGGCGATCTCGAACTCGGAGCCGGGCACCGGCTCGGGCCGCGAGCGGCCGGTCTCGTCGGGCTCGCCGAGGCGCATGCGCTGGCAGCGCAGCCCGCGCACCGCGCCCTCGTCGTCGAGCAGGATCGCGAGCGGTGCCGCCAGGTACTCGAAGACGACGCCCTCCTCCACCGCGTGCTTGCGCTCCTCGGCGCGGCCCTGCATCTCCGCTTCCGTGCGGCGGTAGATCAGCGTCACGCGCTCCGCCCGCAGGCGCGCCGCCGAGCGCACGCAGTCCATCGAGGTGTCGCCCCCGCCCACCACGACCACGTTGCGCATCGCCGGCAGCGGCGCGCGCATGGCCTCCGGCAACTGCTCCGCCGGGAGGTTGGCGCGCACCAGGAAGTCAGTCGCGCGATAGACGCCCGGCGCGTCCTCGTGCGGCAGGCGCAGGCGCGCGCCCTCGGTGGCGCCGAAGGCGAGGAAGACCGCGTCGTACTCCCGTTCGAGCTGCGCGAGCGGAATGTCGACGCCGATGCGGGTCGAGGTAACGACCTCGACCCCGAGCGCGGTGAGCTGCCGAAACTTGCGTGCGACCGCGGGCTTGTTCTGCTTGAAGTCCGGGATGCCGTAGAGCAAGATGCCGCCCGGCTCCGGCCAGGCTTCGTAGATCACCGCGCGGTGGCCGGCGCGCGCGAGTGGCTCGGCGCAGGCGATGCCAGCCGGTCCGCTGCCGACGATGGCGACGCTGCGGCCGCTACTCGGGACGGGCGCCGCCGGTGGCGGGCCGCCGTGGGCTTGCTGCCACTCCGTGGTGAAGGTTTCGAGCTTGCCGATCGCCACCGGCAGCGCCTTGTTGCCCACCACGCAGTGACCCTCGCAAAGCCGCTCCTGCGGGCAGAGCCGGCCGCACATCTCCGGCAGCTCGCTGGTCTGGCGGAAGACGTTGGCGGCGCCGTCGAAATCGCCGTGCTCGAGCAGCCAGAGCGCGCCTGGGATGTCGTTGCCGACGGGGCAAGCCTTGATGCAGGGCGCGCCCGGGCACTGGATGCAGCGCTCGGCCTCCGCCCGGGCGGTCGCCTCGTCGAAGAGGAACGAGACCTCGTCCCAGTTGCCGGTGCGCACCGCCGGCGCCTGCTTCTTGGGCAGGTGGGCCGGGAGCTTCAGACGCGCCTTGCGGTCGACGTCCGGGCGCAGCGGCTTCGGGCGCGCGCGAATCTCCTCGCGCGTCATGGCGTCGGGGGCATCGGCGATCCGTCCAGTCGGGCCCGTGGGGGCTGCTGCGCCGCGTTCCTTCCGGCCACCAGCGTAGGGCCGCGTCCGGGGGCGCTCAACCCTGAGGGTGCGCGCGCCCGTCAGCGGCCGTCAGGCGCGCTCCGCACGCCGGTCGCGCCCGGGGGTGCGTATGCGGGCGAGCGGCGCGCGGAGCCCCGCCGGGCGCTCACCAGCGCGGCGAGCGCGAACGCGGCGCAAGCGGCGAGCACGATCGCCGGACTCGCCGCCACGCCGGCGTAGTACGAGACGTGCAGGCCGACCGCGGAGACGGCGGCGGCGATCAGCGCGCCGAGCAGCATGATCATCGACAGGCGGTGCGACAGCATCGCAGCGGTCGCCGCGGGGATGATCAGCAAGGCGTTCACGAGCACGATGCCGATCGCCTTCAGCGCCACCACCACGGCCACCGCGATCATTACCAGCAGCGCGTACTGGAAGAGCGCCGACCGCACCCCTGACGCAGCGGCCATCGCGGGGTCGTAGGCGACGAACAGCAGCTCGCGGTAGAACGCCCACACGAACAGCAGCACCGCTGCGCCCATCAGCAGCGCGCCCACGAGGTCGGCGCGCGAGACGCCGAGGATGTTGCCGAAGACAAACGACAGCAGGTCCGGCGTGTACGCCGTGCGGCGCGAGAGCACGAGGATGCCGAGCGAGAACATCGCGACGAAGAGAATGCCGATCGCGGTGTCGTAGGACACCGCGGTGCGACGTCGCATCCAGCCGACGCCGAGCGCGGTGACCACGGCGGCGACCAGCGCGCCGAGACCGACGCTGGCCCCGTTGACGAACGCCACCGCTACCCCGGCGAGCGTGGCGTGCGCCAGCGCGTCGCCGGAGAAGGCCAGCCCCTTGTGCACCACGAACGCGCCAACCACCGCCCCGACCACGCTCACGATCAGCAGCACGGCCAGCGCGCGGCGCATGAACTCGAAAGCGTATGGATCGAGCAGCCAGCCGAGCACATCAGGCACCGCCCGCACCGCCCGCATCGCCCCCACCGCCCGGCGGGCCGTCCCCGTGCTCGTCGCGCGCGACGCGCACGCCGCCCATCGCCACCACCGCGAGCAGGTGGCGCTCGAAGGTCTGCGTGAGCACCTCCTCGGTCAGCACCTGCGCCGGCGGCCCGGCCGCGATCACGCGCCGGTGCAAGCAGATCGCCTCGTCGCAGGAGCTGGCGACACAGGAGAGGTCGTGCGTCGCGACCAGCACCGCGCAGCCATCCTTCGCCAGCCCGTCGAGCACCGCGATCAGATCGTGCTGCACCGCCGCGTCGAGCCCCGCGAACGGCTCGTCCAGCAACAGCAGCCGCGCGCCGCGCGCGATTGCGCGCGCCGTCAGCACGCGCCGGCGCTGCCCGCCCGAGAGCTCGCCCACCTGCCGCGCGCCGTAGCCGCCCAGCCCCGCGCGGTCCAGCGCCTCCGCGGCGCGCGCGCGGTCGGCCCGGCTCCAGCGGCCGAACGGCCGCAAGACGCGGTAGCGCCCCATCAGCACCACGTCCAGCACGGAAACGGGGAAGCTCCAATCCACCTCCTCCACCTGCGGCATGTAGGCGATACGGTCGCGCGCCTCCGACACCGGCCGCCCGAACGCCAGCACCTCGCCGCGCAGCGGCCGCAGCAACCCCAGCACGGCCTTGAAGAGCGTGGACTTGCCGGCGCCGTTGGGGCCGATCAGCCCCACCAGCTCCCCGACCGGCACCCGCAGCGAGACGCCCTCGATCGCGGGCGGCTGCCCCGGGTAGCCGGCCCAGAGATCGCGCACCTCCAGCGCGTACTCGCGGTGCTGGTGCTCGGGGGCGAGCGCCGCGCGCGCGGGGACGTGCTGCTCCAGCCGCTGGCCGTGCCCGTCGACCACCCTGCCCGCCTCCCCGCGCGGTCTCACGCCGCGCCGCCTTCCACGCTAACGCAGCCCCTCGACGAGCGCGCGCGCGTTCGCAGGCATCATCTCGGCATAACTCGGAGCGCTGTCGGTGTAAGTGTCCGTGAGCATCAGCACCCGCACGCCCGTCTCGCGCGCGACCAGCTCCAGCACCTGGCCGCTGAACTGCGGCTCCTGGAACACCGCTGGCACACCCGTACGGCGCACCAGCTCGACGATGCGGGCGACGTCGGCGGCGCTCGGCTGCTGCGCGGCGCTCGCCGGCAGCACCGCCGCCACCAGCTCGAAGCCGTAGGCGCGCGCGAAGTACTGGAAGGCGTCATGGAACAGCACCAGCTTGCGCCGGTGCGGCGGGATCGCCGCGAGCTGGGAGCGCAGCTCGGCATCGAGCGCGCGCAGCGCCTCGACCGTGCCGGCCGCGCGCGCGCGGTAGCCCGCCGCGTGCGCGACATCCACCTGCACGAGCGCATCGCGGATGCGCTCCACGTAGGAAACGGCGTTCGCGACGTCGAGCCAGAAGTGCGGATCGCCCGCGGCGCCGATCGCCGCCTTACCGCGGGCCGGGCTGCCGGCGATCGGGTCGATGCCCTCGGAGGCGGCGACGATCGGCGTGCCGGAACGGCGGTTCTGCACGATCACGTCGAGCAGTGATTCCTCGAGCCGGTAGCCGTTGACGAGCAGCAGATCCGCCTGCGCCACCAGCCGTGCGGCCTGCGGCGGCGGCTCGTAGCTATGGAGATCGACCGCCGCCGGGATCAGCGCGCTCACCGTGGCGTCATCGCCGGCCACGCTGGCCGCGAGCTCCGCGAGCAGCGGCGTGGAGGCCACGACGCGCGTGCGCCCGCCCTCGCGCGCCGTGCCGCCGCCGCAGGCCACGAGCAGGGCACATGCGAGCGCGGCGGCACAGCGCAGGGGGATGGACGCGGAGGCGAAGCGGCGGCGCGCGCTAGAGTGCATCGGTCCGCCACGTCAGTTGCTGAGACTCAGTCTCGCGGAGTGCGAGCCTGATGATACCCAGTCTCAACGCACGCGCGCAAGGCCGCAGCCGTCAAGGCGGCAAGGCAACAGGCGCAGCCGGGGAGACGCCGCTCGCCCGCCGCGAGCGCGGCCTCGCGCTAGCCGCCGGCGGGCAAGCGCTCCGCCGGACGCAGCTCGCGCTGGCACTGCGCGCACCGCCCGTAGACCTCGAGGCGGTGCGCCTCGATGTCGTAGCCGGTGCGGCGGGCGAGCTCGTCCAGTAGGTCCTGGATGTCGCAGGAGGCGAAGTCGTTCACCGCGCCGCAGCGCGAGCAGACGATGTGATGGTGGTGCCCGCCGCTGGCCAGCCGGTACTCGATGGCGCCGTCGTCCAGCACCACCTGGCAGAGCGTCCCGATCCCGAGCAGCAGCCGCAGCGTGCGAAAGACCGTGGCACGGCCGACCGCGGGGGCGGCCTCCACCAGGCCCTCGGCGGTGAAGTGGTCACCGAGCCTCTGCATGGCGTCGAGCAGTGCCCGCCGGGGGGCGGTCACGCGGTGGCCGCTGCCTGAGATGCGGCGTTCGAGCACGTCGGTGGAAGCCACGGCCCGATGGTCCGGCGCAGACCCCGCGCCTGTCAATGCGCGCCTCCGCCGTGCTTCAGGCACAATGCTGAGCAGGATTGACGCCGATCGAAGCCGTGGAGAGGGGCCGGAATGACCCTGCAGCGCTGGCGCACCGCCCTGTGGATGGTGCTGCTGCTGTTCCTCTGCTTCGTGATCTGGCGCGCGCGCTCCGCGCTGCTCCCATTCGCGGTGGGCGCGATCTTCGCCTACGTGCTCACGCCGGTCGTGGACTTCATGGTCCCGCTGCTGCCGCGACGAGCGTTCACCACATTCGCCCGCACGCCGCAGAAGCTGGAGCTCTACCGCCGCGGCGTCGCCGTGCTGCTGGTGTACGCCGTGATCGCGGGCGGACTCACAGGGACGGGCATCGCCGTGGCGCCGCTCGCGGCCGACCAGGTCGTGGAGTTCGTCGATAACCTGCCGGCGATCGTCGAAGACGCCCGCGCGCAGACCACGGAATGGCTCGCCGAGTACCACGAGCGCGTTCCCGTCGACGTGCAGAAGCGCGTCGACCGCTACGCCGGAGACGCGACCGCCGCGCTCTCGGACTGGATCAACGAAACGGTGCAGAGCTCACTGGGGCTGCTGGGCAGCACCCTCGGCCTGCTCTTCGGGTTGCTGATCGTGCCGATCTGGCTGTTCTACGCGTTGCGCGACCGCTACAACGTGGAGCGCAACTTCATGAACGCGGTACCCGAGCGGTTCCGCGACGATGTCCGCCACGTGATGGTGATGGGCGACCGCATCCTGCTGCGATATGTGCGCGGCCAGTTGCTGCTCGGGCTGATCGTCGGCGTCGCTGTGGGCGTCGGGCTGACGCTGATGGACGTGCCGCTGGCGCTGGCGCTGGGCGTCTTCGCGGGCGTGACCGAGATGATCCCGATCATCGGGCCGTGGATCGGCTCGATCCCCGGCGTGATCCTGGTCGCCGGCACGGATCCCGACAAGCTGCTCTGGGTGACCGTGTTCTACTTCGTGGTGCAACAGCTGGAGAACCAAATACTGGTGCCGCGCGTGCAGGGGCGAGCCGTCGCCCTCCACCCGGCCATCATCATCCTGCTGCTGATCGTCGGCGGCGCCGCCTTCGGCTTCTGGGGGCTGCTCGCGATCGTGCCGCTCGCGGGGATCGCCCGCGACCTCTTCTGGTACATGGACCGCCGGCTAAGCGGCGCCTCGCCCGCCGAGGCCTTCGCACCGACCCAGGCCGCCCGCATGCAGAACCGCTCCCCCACGCTCGCCCGCCGCGCGGCCTCGGCGCTGCGGCGGCGCCTCGCCCGGCCGGCGCGCGGCGCCCGGCACACCGCAACCAGGGGCACGACCGATCCGGGAGATGGCGAGGGCGCGGCCTAGACCGCCCGGGCCGAGGACGTGCCGGGCTACCTGATGTCCGCGGCCAGCACGACCGGCGAGCGGGCGTGAGATCGTCGGCCTCTCCCGCAACGGCGATCACGATGCAAATCGGCTTGATCGGGCTGACCGGCGCCACCACCGCCTCGGCACGGCTCTGGTCGTTGGGGGTGAAGGTCCCGGCCGAGACCGCGTGCAGGCGGTCGATCAGCCAGATCTCGTACTGCCCGCCCAGCGGCAGCGGAGGCAGATCGCGCGCTGTCACCCAGCCGGCGCTGAGGCCCGGGCTCCAGAGGAAGTTGCCCTGCGCGCCGTGCCCGGCCGACGTGCCCTGCAGCAGGTAGGGCTTCACGTCGGGCGCCGTGCTGACCGCGAGCGCGAGCTGCAGCCCAGCAGTCGCCGACCGGAGCTGGAGGCGCAGCAGCCGCGAGTTGACGTCGCCGTCCTCGAACGACATCAGCGCGTCGAGGCGCTTGCGTCCGCTTCGACGATCGCGGTCAGCGCCGCGCTGTGGCTCCGCAGCTCGCTAAGGTCGCGGCGCAGGTTCACGCCCCAGACGGCGACCAGCAGCACCGCCGCCGCCACGCCGGCCCAGGGCAGCATCCGGCGCAGGGCCGGGCGCGTGCTGGAGGCGCCGCGGCGCAGCGGCACCGAGAGCGCGATCAGATCGACGATCTCGTGGTAGCCGGCCAGCTCCGCCGCGGTCGCGCTGTCGCGGCGCACCAGCTCGCGCACCTCCGCCGCCTCGGGCTCCGGGAGCGTGCCGAGCGCGTAGGCGGCAAGCAGCTCCGCGCGTTCGTCGGGCGTCACGTTCGGTCCCTCGTTCGCAGCACGCCGAGGTCGGCGCGCAGCTTCTGCAGCGCCAGCCGGATGCGGGTCTTCACGGTGCCCAGCGGGTCGCCGGTGCGGCTGGCGATCTCCACTTGCGTCATCCCACTGAAATATGCCAACTCGATCACCTCGCGCTGCGCGGCGGGCAGCCGGGTCATCGCCTCCCGCACCACCAGCCGCTCCTCCGCCAGCTCCGCCTCCAGCGGCGGGTCGAAGGAGCGGTCGGGGTCCGGCGGCTCCGGCGCGGCAGGGTCGTCCCGCTCCTCGTGCTGGAGCCGCCGCGCCATGCGCCGGCGCTCGTCGATCGCGCGGTTGCGCGCAACCGACATCAGCCAGCTGCGGAAGCGCCCGCACGCCGCATCGTACGATCACGGCTGGCGCCAGAACCGCAGGAACACGTCCTGCGCGACATCCTCCGCCAGCTGGCGGTCGCCGAGCACTCGCAGCGCGACGGAGAAGGTGAGCGGCGCGTAGCGCTCGTAGAGCCAGTCGAGCGCCTCGATTTCGCCGCTGGTGAGCGCCGTCACCAGGGCGTCATCGGACGTCGCGCCGGCCTCCGCCGCCATCCGCATGCCGGCCTCTGATGGTGCTACGTCGCGCAGCAGCACGCGGATTCGTCTGGGCACCGACGGCTCACGCAAGTCAGCATCCAATCGCAGCGGGGGAGTGTCGGGCGACAGTGACGCCGCACTCCCCCACGCCGGCCCGGCGCGAGCAGGCGCGCAGGCCGGGGCAGCTTCGAGCGGCCGCCTGGCCCCGGTCATACGGCGGCGCCGGTGGCGAACAGCAGCCCCCGCGCCAGCACCTCGCCGGCCAGCACCGTGCCGACGGCGATGTACAGCAGGCCGGTGGCCGACATCATGCCGCGCACCGTCGCCGCCCTCCACGCGAGCGTAGCCAGCACGGCCGGGAAGACCAGGCCCACGCCGACGCGCAGCCAGAACGCCGGGTTCTGGCCCAGCGTCACGCCGAACGCCGCGTCGCTCAGCGGCACCTCGCGCACGGGCAGCAGCGCGCCCAGCAGCACGAACAGCGCCTGCACGCCCAGCGCGGCGAGCACGAGCAGCGACATCCGCTCCATCGGCTCCTGCGGCAGGCCGGAGTTGGTGAGATACCAGTGGCCCCACATCATCGCCATCAGCGCCCCGCCCAGCGCCAGCGCCGCCGCCAGCATGCCGCCGAGCGTGCCGGCATACGACCACGTGGGCCCCGCGACCATCCCGGCGAGCGCGACCAGCGTCAGCGCGCCGACGGCGGCCGCCGCGCCGCCCGCCACCACCGCCGGCAGCCGCGAGCCGCGAAACGCCACCACCACGTAGGCCGCCGAGAGCAGCAGCAGCGCCAGCAGCGAGCCGCGCAGCAACGGCAGCCACGACCGCCGCAGCGCGAAGCCGTCGATCGCGTCTTCGTCGCCGAGCGCTCGCGACGCGAGCACGGCCAGCGCGACGATCGGCAACACCACCAGGGCGCAGGTCTTCACGTAGCCACGGGTCACGCCGCCGCGGGCGTCGAAGACGGCCACGGTCAGCAACGACCCCGCCGCCAGCTCGCTCAGCAGGATCAGCACCGTGTACGGCAGCGAAAGCGCGCTCACAGGCCTCGCATCCTATGGACACGCCGATCGATGGTCAACGCGGCGCGCAGCGCGCCTGCCGGCCACGCGGGGGCCGGATCGCGTGCGCGACCGGCGATTGACAGGCCGATCGGCCGCGCCGGACCATGCCCACGTGCCCGACGTCTCGCGCCAGTACAGCAGCCCCGATCGCTACCTCCTGAAGACGTTGCGCGAGCTGGCGCACCAGATCGAGGGCCTGGTGATGGAGCTCGACGCGCCCACGCTGCGCTGGCGCCCCGCTGCGGATCAGTGGTGCGCCCTGGAGATCGTCGGCTTCCTGCGCGAGAGCGAGCGCGAGGACCTGGCGGCCGTACAGGCGATGATCGCCCGCGACGGCGCACCGCTGGCGGAGCGCCGCGCCCAGCACGCTCCCGCCGAGCACGACTTCCGCCGGAACCACGTCGAGGCGCTGCTGTGGGACTTCGCCGACCTGCGCGAGCGGCTGGTGTGGGCGCTACGCGCCGCCGGCGAGAGCTGGCAGCACCGCGGCCTCCACCCCTACCGCGGCGACGTCACGCTCCAGCAGTGGGTGCGCGAGATCAACGAGCGCGACCTCGAGGCGATGTGGCAACTGCACCGCCTGCATGAGCAGGCGGCGGCGCGCGACCCCCGTACGCCGGCGCGCTCGCAGGCGGAGCGCGCGCCGCAGCGCCGCTAGTTCGCTCTGGCTCGCCAGCCGACTAGATGTCGAGGCCGGGCTTGCCCAGCAGCGTGCGCGCGAGGCTCACCTGCCCGAGGTGGCCATTGCCGTGCGCGATCACCGTCTGGCCGATCGCCTCCAGCCGCGAGATCTCGCCCCACGGGTTCACCTTCGTGATCCCCTGCAGGTAGTCATCGCTCATCGCCACGATGCGCTTGCAGATCTCGTCGCGCACGTCCTCGGCGTAGCGCGTGAGCTTAGCCGCCTCCGGGAAGCGCAGCGCACGCGCCTCCGCGGGGTCCATGCCGGTGCCCTGCGCAACCCGCGGCAGCCCCCACGCCGCGTCGAGCCCCTGCTGCACCCAGAGCGGACGCTCACGTTCGAAGGCGAAGAGCACGACGTTGTCCGCCGTGCGGAAGACGTGCCAGGCGTTGAAGCCGATCGAGTTGGCGTGCTCGTGCGGAAGGTGGTTCAGGTCCTCGACGCTGAGGTCCGCGATCGCCTGCGTTAGCTCGCCGAACAGCCGGCGGATGAAGAACACCAGGTACCGCTGCTGCGTGATCAGGCCCGAGGCCGCGTCACTCATGCATCCCTCCCGGTCAGCCGCCGCACGATCTCAGCGGCCACCTCGTAGCGCCCAAACACCGGCATCAGGTAGATGCCGGAGACGTACTCCAGCGCGCGCGTCTCCTCGATCTGCTCCAGCGCGATCTCGAGGCCCACGGCAAGCCCGGCCTCGCCCGCGGCCCGCATGCGCTCCCGCACGGCGTCCGGCACGGTCACACCGGCGAGCTCGTGGTGCACGAACTCGGCGTTGCGCGCCGAGAGCAGCGGCATCACGCCCAGCAGCACCGGCACGTCCACCGCGCCCAGCCGCTCGAAGAACTGGCGTAGCGAGCGCGTATCGTACACCGGCTGCGTCATCAGCATGTCCGCGCCCGCATCGAGCTTGGCGCGCACGCGGCGCAGCTCCAGCGCCACGTCGTCGGCGGTGGGGTTGGCGGCGCAAGCGACGAAGAAATCCGTGGGCCGCCCGATCGAGTTGCCCGCGATATCCAGCCCTTCGTTCAGGCGCTTCAGCACGCGAATGAAGCCCGTGGAGTCCACGTCGCGCACGGCCGACGACTGCGAGGCCTCCGGCTGCGGGTCGCCAGAGAGCGCGATCACGTTACGGATGCCCAGCGCGTGCGCACCGAGCATGTCGGCCTGCAGCGCCATCAGGTTCCGGTCGCGCGTGGTCTGGTGGATGATCGTTTCGATCCCTACCTGCTGCTGGATCAGCACCGCCAGCGCCAGCGCGCTCATGCGCACGCGTGCCATCGGCGAGTCGCCGATGTTGATCGCTTCGGCGCCGGCGCGCTGCAGCATCGCCGCGCCTTCGATCGCCTTGCGCGGGTTCGTGCCGCGCGGCGGATCGATCTCCACGGAGATCACGTAGCGGCCCGCCGCCAGCTTGTCGCGCAGCCGCGACGGCTGCGGCCGCGCCAGCGGCTCGTCGAGCGGCTGCGGCTCGTCGTGCGGCGCGCTGAGCGTCACCGCCGCCGTCGCGCGCCCGGAGCCCAGCGCGTCGCGCATCGCGCGCACGTGCGCGGGCGTGGTGCCGCAGCAGCCGCCGATGCAGCTCGCGCCGAGGTCCTTGGCCCGCAGCGCGAAGTCGGCACAGTAGGCCGGCGTCGAAGGGTAGACCACGCGCCCCCCGACCACTCGCGGCAAGCCCGCGTTCGGCTTCACCGCCAGGCGCACCGAAGTGGCGCCGCCGGCCATGCGCTGCAGCATGTCGAGCACCGCCTGCGGCCCGACGCCGCAGTTGATCCCGACCACGTCCGCACCGGCCGCGGCCAGCGTGGCCGCGATCTGCTCCGGCGGCTCGCCCGCCGGCGAAGCGAGGTCGGCGTTGAAGTTGAGCATCGCCACCACGGGCAGGTCCGTGAGCGCCCGCGCCGCGCGCAGCGCCGCGCCTGCCTCGGCGAGGCTGGGGAAGGTCTCCAGCACCAGCACGTCCACGCCGCCCTCGATCAGGGCGCCGATCTGCTCGAGGAACGCCTCGTGCGCGTCCGCCAGCGTCCAGGCGCCGAGCGCGAGGTCGAGGCCAATCGGCCCCACCGAGCCGCCGATGAAGACCGGGCTGCCGTGGATCTCGCGCGCGTCGCGCGCGATGCGGGCGGCGTGGAAGTTAGCGTCGCGCACGCGCTCGCCGAGTCCGTGGCGCGCGAGCTGCGAGCGGTTCGCCGCGAAGGTATTAGTGAGGATCAGGTCGGACCCCGCCGCGATGTAGTCCTCGTGCAGCCGGCGCACGAGGTCCGGGCGCTCCAGCACCGCGACGTCCGAAGGGCCGCGCCAGCCGCGCGCGCGCAGCTCCGTGCCGGTCGCGCCGTCAAGCAGCACGACGCCGCGCTCGAGCGCATCGAGGAATGGGTGGCGCATCGCGAGCGGTCCCGCGCTCAGCCTGCGGACGCGCGCGCGCGCAGCAGTCGCTCGATCGTGCGGTAGTCGGCGTCGATGATGCGGTGCAGGTTGCCGCGGAAGGCCATGCCGAGCTTCTTCGGCCCGAACTTGCGCGTCTTGTCCAGCCGGTCGGCGATCTCGCGCACCTCGATGTAGTGGCCGGGGGGCGGGATCACCACCGGCTTGGTGCGCACGCGGTAGGGGAACTCCTCGCCGACCTTGGACTGCGAGCGCAGACCGAGGTCGCTCGTGTCTTCGAACATCGGTGACGTCACCTCGACGATGCCACCGAACTGCACCACGCCGGTGAGGTAGAAGACGAGGCAGTCGCCCGGCTGCATCTCGCCGGATTGCTTCGCGCGCGAGGCCTTGAATCCGCAGAGGTCGAACTTCCGCTCGCGTAGCAGCTCGAAGTTGTCCGGCGATCCGACGACGATCCAGGCTTGCATCGCGCCCCCTTCACGCGCGCCCGCGCGCCGCGCGCGGCCCGGCGATGGATCCGGCCCGCGCTCAGGGTACTCAGGGTACAGGAACGAGCAGGCCCCGCAGCGCGGGGCCCGCAACGATGCCTGCCGTCGGGGACGTTAGCTACAGGCGCGCGGCGAGCCGGAACCGTCCGCGGTCTGGAAGGAGGAGCCGCAGGCGCAGGACGAGGTGGCCGTCGGGTTGTAGATCGTGAAGCCGGACTTCATCAGGTCCTCGGTGTAGTCGATCTCGGCGCCGCTGAGGTAGCGGGTGGAGTCCGCGTCCACGACGATGCGCACGCCCTCCTGCTCGATCACGGTGTCGTCGTCCTCGGCCTGCTCCGCGATCGCCATCCCGTACTGGTAGCCGGAGCAGCCGCCGCCGACCACAAACAGGCGCAGCGCGCCCTGGGGCGCGCCCTTCTCCACCAGCAGCGTCTGCGCCTTCTGCGCGGCGCGCGGGGTGATGCTGACGAGCGTCACCGGCTGCGCGACGGCGATCACCGCCAGCGGCTGCGGGGACTGCGCGGCGGCGCGCTCGTTGAAGATCTCGGTCGGCATGATCGCTCCCGTCGCTATCGCGGCTGGGCCCAGACCGTGAGGTCGGGCGAAGCGGCCGCTTCGCTAATTATCGTCCCGCGTGGCGCCGGTACACAAGCCGCCGCGATCACCCCGCCCGCGGGGCCGGGGGTGCGGATTCCGCCGCCGACCGCGAGACGCGGTAGCCGCAGAGGAAGTCGCCGGGCAGCTCCGCCCGCGGCAACGCCACGACCTCGGCGCCGATCACCCGCTCGAGCAGGCGGCGGTCGTGGTCACAGGAGAACGCATGCCCCTCGCGGGAGAAGCGCAGGCACGGACAGCCGCGGCCGAGCAGCAGCACATCGCCGCCGCCGTCCACCTCCAGCTCGAAGCCGAGACCTTCGCCGGCGAGCAGATCGGCGGCGGAGCGGGCGCGCTCCTGCAGAGCGGTGCCCGCGACGCGCGGGCCGTACTCACGCGCCAGCCGCTCCGCCATCTTGTCGAACACCAGCCCGGCGACCGCCGCGCCGTCGCGCCCGGCCATCTCCCCCGCCTGCAGCGCCACGATCTCGTCGAGCAGGCGGTGAGTGAGCCGCACGTAGTGGTGCGGGAACAGCTCGGCACCGAGCTCGGTGAGGGAGAAGGCGTAGCGCGGCCGGCCGATGTAGCCGCGCACCTGCGTGACCGCCACGTAGCGATCGCGCAACAAGACGTCGAGGTGGCGGCGCACGGTGGCGCCGGCCAGCCCGAGCTCGCGCGCGAATTCCGCGACCGAGACGACGCGGCGGCGACGCAGGATGTCGAGAATCGCTTCGCGCGTGCCTTCGACCCGCGCCCCGCCGGTGGTTGTCATCGCTTCGAGCGTAGCGAGCGGCGGAGCGGCGCGTCAACGCTGCTCCCGGTGGCTCATGGCCGCGCCTCCCTGCGCTCCCGACGCCCTCGCTCCGTGGACCGTGAGTCCGCGTACGATGAGAAGGCGATGCGACGCGAGAGCGCGAGCACCAGCGGGAGCGCCACGTGAGCGGGACCAGCCCCGGCCGCATCTACCTCGACCACGCCGCGACCACGCCGCCGGACCCGCGCGCGGTGGAGGCGATGCTCCCCTACCTGCGCGAGCGCTGGCACAACCCGTCTTCGATCTACATCGAGGCGCAGGCGGCCCGCCGCGCGATCGACGAGGCGCGCGCGACTGTGGCCGCCGCGATCGGCGCGCAGCCGGATGAGATCGTCTTCACCTCCGGCGGCACGGAATCGGACAGCTTGGCGCTGCGCGGGGTACTGGACGCCAGCGCGAAGCGCGGACGCCACCTCGTCACGACCGCAGTCGAGCACCACGCGGTGCTCGACACCGCGGAGCAACTCCAGCGCGAGGGCGCGATGGTGACGCTGGTGGCCGTCGACCGCGATGGCGTCGCCACCCCAGCGGCCGTGGCCGAGGCAGTGCGCGACGACACCGTGCTGGTGTCCGTGATGCACGCCAACAACGAGGTCGGCGCGCTCAACGACATCGCGGCGATCGCGCGCGCCGTGCGCGAGCGCAACCCGCGCGCGGTGGTGCACAGCGACGCCGTGCAGTCCGCCGCGCACCTCGGCCTGAACGTCAACCGGCTGGGCGTCGACCTGCTCTCGATCGCCGCGCACAAGCTGTACGGGCCGCGCGGCGCCGGCGTGCTCTACGTGCGCTCCGGCACGCCGCTCATCGCCCAGATCCAGGGCGGCGGGCAGGAGCGCGACCGGCGCTCGGGCACGGAGAACACCGCGGCGATCGCCGGCATGGCGGAGGCGGTGCGCATCGCCGTGGCGGAGCGCGAGGCCGACCTCGGCCGCGAGCGCGCGCTGCAGCGCCGCCTGCTCGACGAGCTGCCGCGGCGCATCCCGCTGATCGGCATCACCGGCCCGCGCGAACTCGAGCGACGGCTGCCAGGCTCGGTGTCGATCGTGATCGCGTTCGTGGAGGGCGAGTCGATCCTGCTGGCGCTCGATCTCGCGGGCATCGCCGCCTCCTCCGGCTCCGCCTGCACCACCGGCTCCGTGGAGCCGAGCCACGTGCTAGTGGCAATGGGGGTGCCACCGGAGCTGGCGCGCGGCTCGCTGCGCCTCACGCTCGGACGGCTCAACAGCGACGGCGACGTGGACCGCCTGCTGGAGGCGCTGCCCCCGATCGTGGCGCGCATGCGCGCGCTCTCGCCGGTCCCGACCACGGAGCCGCCGCCAGACTGGCGGCCGTGGCTCGTCAACGCCTGAGCGGCACGCATCGGCCTTCCGCAGCACAGCGTTTGCGGCGTCGGGGGCGCAGGGCTACGATCCCGCCAACAGGCGCCCACAGGGACCACCATGATGGCCCGGCAACAGCCCTCGCCGCTCGAGCTGCGACAGCAGCCATTCGAGATCGCGCCCCTCGACCTCGATGAGGAGGTGCGCAAGAACGTCCTGCTGAGCTCGGCGGACGGCCTGCTGAACTGGGCGCGCTCTTCGTCGCTGTGGCCGGCGATGTTCGGGCTCGCTTGCTGCGCGATCGAGATGATCGCGACGGCGACCTCGCGCTACGACATCGCGCGCTTCGGCTCCGAGGTGTTCCGCGCCTCGCCGCGGCAGGCGGACCTGATGATCGTGGCCGGCACCGTGACCTGGAAGATGGCTCCCGCGGTGCGGCGGGTCTACCTCCAGATGGCGGAGCCAAAGTGGGTGATCTCGATGGGCGGCTGCGCGATCATGGGCGGCCCCTTCGCCTACGGCTACTCGGTGCTGCCCGGCGTCAACCTCATCACGCCCGTCGATGTGTACGTGCCGGGCTGCCCGCCGCGGCCAGAATCGCTGTTGCAGGGGCTGCTGATGCTGCAGGACAAGATCCGCGACTTCGGTGTCGCCCGGCAGCGTGAGCGCCCCGAGCCCGACGGCGACTTCTCGCGCTATCTCCCCGCCAACGACCCGCTGCGCCGCGAGCTGGAGTCGCTCTTCCCGCCCTACCCCGGCCTCGACGACCCGCACCGGCTCGTCGGCGGTCACCCGCTCGCGCCTCGCAGCTAGCGCCCTCGATCGCGCCCCCGACCCTCGCGATGCGTGGCGAGTGCGCGGCGTGGCCGCGCGCGCCCCGAACCGATGGCTGCGCGACTACGCCTTGAACAGCACCTCGAACAGCCCGTACAGCACCGCGATCAGCACGAAGCCGGAGATCAGCACGTTTCGGATCGAATCGAGCGGCCGGGTGTTGATGCGCGGCCCCAGGCCGCCGAAAACCCCGAGCGCGTTCAGCTCGATCGCCGCCGCGATCACGCCGAAGACGACCCACCACGTCACCAACCGCCCGCTCTCCGGGTCCGCGGAGAAGTGCGCCGCGCCCGCGAGGTGGCTGGTGAAGGCCATGAAGAACAGCAGCGAGATCGAGAACAGCGTGTTCGTGCGCGACGCCACGAGGCCCCGCCGCCCAGCGGCGCCGGCGCGCGGGTCGGCCTGGCCGCCCCCGGCCACGGTCACGGCGGAGCCGATCGCGATCTTCTGCGCCGGCCAGATCACGCCCCAGACGTTGGCGAACATGATGATGCCGAGGGCCGACCCGGTGAGGATCGAAGTGCCCGCCACGCTGCTCAGGTAGTCGGCGTCGAACTGCTCGTTGAAGCCGAGGATCGTCAGCCCCGAGGCCACCGTCAGCACGGCGCCCCAGCGGAACCACCACAGCGCGCGCCACGTGATCTTGCGCAGCGCCTCGGAGCGCGCGCCCGCCTCCATCTCGGCGAAGGCCGGCACCTGGACGAAGTTGAAGTAGTAAAGGATGCCGATCCAGGTGATGCCCGCCAAGAAGTGTGCCCAGCGCGCGAGGAACGCGAGCCCCTGCTGCGTGAAGATCTCCATGTCCCGGTCCTCCCTCGACAGCTCGCGAGGCGTCCTGCCCCGAAGCGTGCGCAGCGTAGCATCCTCGGTCAAGCGGGCAGCTACTGGATCACAAGCATCCCCTCCATGCCGCTCTTCCGGTGGCCCGGCACCGAGCAGTAGAACGGGTAGCGACCGGGCGCGCTCACTCGCAGCAGCAGCAGCCGCTCCTTGTTGCGCTGGAGGGTGACGTGCACGGCGTGATCGTCCGGCCGCTCGCGGCCCGTGTTGCCGATCTCGCCGAGCAGCTCGTCGATCGTGAAGTCGTGCGGCAGCGTGCCGCGGTTCACGATCGCGATTTCGATCACCTCTCCGGCGGTGCCGGCTAGCTCCCGCTGGTCGAACGCCACATCGCGTGCGGCGAGGCTCAGTCGTTGCTGCGGCTGAGCGCCCGCCAGCGGGTCGGGCCCCAGCGCGGGTGCCGACCCGCCGCCGCACGCCGCGACCGTGAGCGCCACGCACCCCAGCAGGGCGATCGCCCAGCGCGCCGTCCGCCTGCCGCCCGCCATCCCCATCGCCTTCGCCCTCGCCCCTGCTCCCCGCTCGCCCAGCCGCCGCCGCGGCGCGGCGGCGTGCGCAGCGTAGAGCGGTGCGTGATTGCAATCACCGCCCGGCTCCGGCCCGGGATGCGGCGCGCCGCCAGCGCGGCGTCAGAATGCTGGGCTTCCCTGAGGTACATGCGCACGCGCGCGCCCGACCATATAGCCATACGACACAGCCATACGGCGGAGCCGCGCGACGGAGCTTGCGCCCGCTGGGCGGCCAGCGGGCGGCGACGGGATGGGGTGCTGAATGCCGGGCCGCCCCACGCTGGATGCGCTCGTCGACCGTATCGTGGAGCTGCAGCCGCTGTCGGCCGCGGCCGCCCGCATCCTTGAGGTAACGGAGGGCGAGCGTTTCTCCGCTCACGACATGGCGACGGTGATCGCCGCAAACCAGGCGGTGACGGCGAAGCTGCTGCGGCTGGCGAACTCCGCCTTCTACGGGTTCCCGCGTCAGATCAGCGCGGTGCGCGACGCGGTGGTGCTGCTGGGCTTCCGCGAGGTGCGCGCGGCCACGGTAGTGTCGTGCGTGATCGAGACCGTGCCGAGCAGTCACAGCCTCGATTACCAGGCGTCTGGCAGTTCTCGCTCAGCACCGGGCTGCTGGCGGAGCTGCTGGCGCGTGTCGAGCGCCAGCACAGCGACCACGCGTTCACCGCCGGCGTGCTGCACAACATCGGCCTGCTCGCACTCGACCAGCACCTGCCGGACGCGTTGACCGAGGCGATCGACGCCGCCGGGCGACGCGGTACCTCGCTGGCCCGCGTCGAACGTGAGCTGCTGGGGTTCACGGACACGGATCTGGGGGCTTCTCTGGCGGCGCGCTGGCACTTCCCGCGACCGCTGGTCAAGGCGACCCAGGGGCACTCGGCGCCGCTCACCGAGTTGCCGGACCGCCACAGTCTCACCGCGTTCGTGATCCACGCGCGCATGTTCACCCGCTCATACGGGCTCCCCACCGGCCTCAGCCTCGATCGCCCGGCGCTCGACGAGGAGGAGCCGCCGGCGGCCTCCGAGTGGACGCCGCCGCCGCTATCCGGCGTGCTGCAGCAGCAGGGCGGCATGGAGCACATGCTGGAGCGCGCGCAGGCCTTCATGCGGGGCGCAGCGATCGCCTGAGCCGCCCTGCCCCCGGAACTGGCTTCCCCGCAGCTCGGATTCGCCCCGCCCGCGCGCGGCCCCCCCGCGCCTCCCGCAGCGCGCCCAGCACTTGCGTCCAGCGGCGGGATTCTGTACAACCTCTTAGCACTCACAGGCGGAGAGTGCTAACCGCCGTCCCGGTCTGGCGATGGCGGTGACGCTCCGACACACGCACCCGGGGTCAATTAGGCCGCTTGCAGGCAAGCGAGAGCAGAGGACGGGCCATGGCTAAGCAACTGTTGTTCGACGAGGCGGCGCGACAGGCGCTGCGAGACGGCATCGACGCGCTGGCGGATGCCGTGAAGATCACGCTCGGCCCGAAGGGCCGCAACGTCGTGCTGGACAAGATGTTCGGGGCGCCCACGATCACCAACGACGGCGTCACGATCGCCAAGGACATCGAGCTCTCGGCGCCGTTCGAGAACATCGGCGCGCAGCTGGCGAAGCAGATCGCCTCCAAGACCAACGACATCGCCGGCGACGGCACCACCACCGCGACCGTGCTCGGGCAGGCGATCGTGCACGAAGGCATGAAGAACGTCGCCGCCGGCGCCGACCCGATGGCGCTCAAGCGTGGCATCGAGATCGCGGCGCGCGCGATCAGCGAGGCGCTGACCAAGAACTCCACCAAGATCAACACCCGCGAGCAGATGGCCCAGGTGGCCGCGATCTCCGCCGCCTCCCAGGAGATCGGCGATCTGATCGGCGAGGTGATGGAGGCCACCGGCAAGGACGGCGTGATCACCGTCGAGGAGTCGCGTGGCATCCAGACCGAGATCGAGTACGTGGAGGGCATGGCCTTCGACCGCGGCTACATCTCGCCGTACTTCGTCACCAACCCCGACCGCATGGAAGCGGTGATCGACGACTGCTACGTCTTCGTCACGGACCAGAAGATCAGCTCGGCGAACGAGATCCTGCCGCTGCTGGAAAAGCAGCTCCAGAAGTCGAAGAACCTCCTGATCATCGCCGAGGACGTGGATGGCGAGGCGCTCGCCACGCTGGCCGTGAACAAGCTGCGCGGCAACGTCAACGTCGTCGCGGTGAAGGCCCCCGGCTTCGGCGACCGCCGCAAGGAGAATCTCGGCGACATCGCCGCCCTCACCGGCGCCACCGTCATCAGCAAGGAGCTGAGCCGCGATCTGGCGTCCGCGGAGCCGCGCGACCTCGGCTCGGCCCGCCGCATCATCGTCACCAAGGAGGAGACGACGATCATCGAGGGCAAGGGCACGAAGAAGGCGATCGACGAGCGCGTCGGCTCGATCCGCTCGGCGCTCGACCAGGCCACCAGCGACTGGGACAAGGAGAAGCTCGAGGAGCGCCTCGGCAAGCTCTCCGGCTCCGTCGCCGTGGTCAAGGTCGGCGCGGCCACCGAGGTGGAGTTGAACGAGAAGAAGCACCGCGTGGAGGATGCGCTCTCCGCGACCCGCGCAGCCGTCGAAGAGGGCATCGTCCCCGGCGGCGGCGTCGCCTACCTGAACGCGCTGCCGGCGCTCGACAAGCTCAAGCTGGAGGGCGACGAGGCGACCGGCCTGCGCATCCTGCGCCGCGCCCTGGAGGAGCCTTTGCGCCGCATCGCCGCCAACGCCGGTGCGGACGGGTCGGTGATCGTGCGCGAGGTGCAGGGGCTGAAGAAGGGCGCGGGCTGGGACGCCGCCCTCAACCGCTACGGCGACATGCGCGCGTTCGGCATCATCGATCCCGCGAAGGTGACGAAGGCGGCGCTCGAAAACGCGGTCTCGATCGCGGGCATGGTGCTCACCACCAACTGCCTGGTGGCGAACGAGCCGGAGAGAAAGTCCGCCGCGCCGGCGGCGGACTACTAGGCAGTACTAGGCAGTACTGGCGGCGCACGCCCCCCCCGCGGGGCGCTCGATCACGGTGAACGCAGGGCCGGCCTCAAGAGGCCGGCCCTGTTCGTGCCACGAGCCGCCCGCCGGCCGGTGACCGAAGCGGGAGACCAGCCAGCTGGCGGCTAGGTCAGCGTCCACCACGGCTTGCGCTCGCCACCGCGCTCGCCGCGGCCGATCAGCCACGCCACGAGCCCTCCGGCGAACATCACAGCCGCGCCGCCGATGAACACCTCGTGGAAGGTGGAGAGCTGCGCGGACTGCACCAGCGCGACGAAGTCCGGCGAATCAAACGTCACGGCGCCCGCCTTCGCGTAGAAGCGCCCCAGCCCATGCGACGTCAGCAGCGAGGCGCCCACCAGCATCCCGGCGACGCGGCTGAGCGTCAGCCACGCCGACGCCGTGGCGCGCTCGTGCTCGCGCACGCGCTCCAGCACCGCCGCGCCCAGCGGGGCGATCACGAGCCCAAAGCCGAAGCCGCCGGCGAGCTGCGGCAGCGTCCGCCACGCCTCCGACAGCTCGCGGTCCCAGCCGCGCAGCCCCATGAAGCCCGCCGCCGCCAGCCACATCCCGGTGAGCGCGGTGGCGCGCACCCCGGCGCGCGTCGCGAGCCAGCCGCCGGCGAGCGCGCCGAGCGGCACCGCCAGCGTGAACCGCATCAGCGTCAGCCCGCCGTCGAGCGGGCTCTCCGCCAGCACGATGTTGACGAACAGCGGCACCGCGATCAGCACCGTGATCAGCCCGCCGCCGAGCAGCAGCGCCGCGGCGTTCGCCGCCCACGCCGCGCGCGGCGCGAACATCGACAGCCTCACCAGCGGCTCGGTCGCGCGCCGTTCGCGCCAGAGGAACAGCACGCCGAGCACCACCGCCAGCGCCAGCAGCGCCGCGGTGGCGGGCAGCGGCCGGGGTTGCACCGGGTCATCGACCAGCGCGACGGTGAGCGTGGCGAGCGCCGCCGCCAACACCGTCGCGCCCGGCCAGTCGAGGGCGCCCGCTCGGCTCGGCGCGGCGCGCGCCCGCCACACGATCGCGAGCAGCGGCAAGGTGAGCGGCAGGTTGCTCCAGAACACCCAGCGCCAATCCAGCCATTGCGTGATCGCGCCGCCCCAGAGCGGGCCGAGCAGCGCGCCGCCCTCGGAGGCGGCGGCGATGGCGCCGAGGCCCATCGCCCGCCGCGCGGGCGGCAGCTCGTCGGCGATGATCGCCATCGCCACCGGCACTACCGCGCCGCCGCCCACCGCCTGCAGCGCGCGCGCCGCCACCAGCCACTCGAACGAGGGCGCCGCCGCCGTCAGCGCGCTGCCGAGCATGAAGAGCGCCAGCGCCGCGGCGTAGATGCGCGCGTGGCCGTAGAGGTCCGCCACGCGCCCGACCAGCGGCACCGCCACGATGTACCCGAGCAGGTAGCCGTTGACGATCCACGAGGAACGGTAGAAATCGTCCACGGTGATCCCAAGATCGCGGATCATCGACGGCAGCAGCGTCACCACCGACGTCTGGTCGTCCGCGGCCACGAACACGCCGCCCGCGACCGCCGCGAGCAGCAGCCAGCCGCGCCGCCCGGAGGCCTCCGCGCTCGACGCCGCCGCCCCTGCATCCGTCACTGTGGTGGGGAGATGTCGATCCGGGCGTCGAAGTTGCTGAGCATGAGGTGGCGCTCGATGTCCGGCGCTTCGCCGGCGGTGATCGGCCCCTGCAGGACGATGCGGTACACCAGTGGGTCGTCGACGCCCACCCAGGCGATCGCGCGCAGCCGGCGGCCGGCCTGCGGCGTGCCGAACAGCGTCACCTGCCCGGAATCGACGTTCGCCTCCACGCGGTAGGTGCGCGCGCCGCCGACGCGTTCCGTCGCGGTGATGCTGGGCGCGGAGGCCGCGCGCATCAGCGCCGTCACGCCGTGCGCGGGATCGAACACCTGCTGCAGCGAGATCCGCTCGCGCTCCCAGCGGCCGGTGAGCGGGTTGGTGATCCACGCCTCCGGGCCGATCACCACGATCCCGACGTTGAGGTTCAGCGGCCCAGCGGTCGCCTTCACGTCCAGCTTCAGGCGGTCGGAGCCCACCGCGTCGCCCTCGGCGCGGGTCATGAGCAGGCCGCGCACGATCTGAGTCGCGCCGTGTTCGTGCTCGAGCAGGAAGTGGAAGCTCTGGACCAGCTCGGTGCGCTCCGCCGCCGAGCGCAGCAACGCCGCCGCGTCCACGTCCCCGGGCGCGTCGCCGCCGCGGCACGCCGAGAGCAGCGCCGGGGCGGCCAGCGCCACGAGCGCGACCGCGACCAGGGCCCGCGAGCGAGCAGCGCCCACTACGTCGCCCACTAGGTGACCACCACCACCGGCGGCCCGGCGCGCACCTCGCCGATGCGCCAGCACCCGCCATCCCGCTCCTCGATACTGCGCCGCAGCGGCTCGGCGGCGGCCTCCGGCAGCGCGATCAGCAGCCCGCCCGAGGTCTGCGGGTCGTAGACGAGGTCCCGCAGCGAGGCGTCCAGGGCGCTCCCGGGGCGCACGCGCTCCCCGAGCTGCGCCAGGTTGCGCCCCCCGCCGCCGGTGAGCGCGCCCGCGCGCGCGAAGCGGCGCGCGTCGGTCAGCTCCGGCAGCGCCCCGGCGTCGATCGCGATCGTGGCGTTGCTGTGCTGCGCCATCTCGGCGGCGTGCCCGGCGAGCGCGAAGCCCGTGACGTCGGTCATGGCGTGCACGCGCGCCGCGCGCGCCAGCTGCGAGGCGGTGCGGTTCAGGCGCAGCATCGAGGCCACAGCGGCGTCGAGGCCGCGCTCGTGGCCGGGGAACCGTTGCTTCGCGGCCGTCATCAGGATGCCCGTGCCCAGCGGCTTGGTGAGCAGCAGGGCGTCACCGGGCCGGGCGCCGCCCTTGCGCAGGATGTCGCGCGGATGGATGACGCCGGTGACGGCCAGTCCGTACTTCGGCTCGGCGTCGATGATGGTGTGGCCGCCGGCGATCACGCCGCCGCTCTCCTGCACCTTGTCGGCGCCGCCGCGAAAGATCTCAGCCAGCAGCGCGGGGTCGAGGTCCTCCGGGAAGGCCGCGATGTTGAGCGCGAACAGCACCTCGCCGCCCATGGCGTAGACATCCGACAGGGCGTTCGCCGCCGCTATCTGGCCGTAGGTGTACGGGTCGTCCACCACCGGGGGGAAGAAGTCCAGCGTCTGGATCACCGCCAGCTCGTCGGTCAGCTGGTAGACGGCCGCGTCGTCGGAGCGCTCCAGCCCCACCAGCAGCGCGGGGAAGTCCGCCGCGTCGAAGCGCTCCCGCAGCGGGCGCACGAGCTGCGCCAGCGTCGCCGGCCCGAACTTGGCGGCGCACCCGGCGCAGGAAGCCAGCTCCGTCAGCCGCACGGCGCCCTCGGTAGCCATTGCGCGACCCCTCCCCGCGCCCGCCGCGCGTGCGCGCATCATCCTCGCACCGCGCGGTCCGCGCAGCCACCGGTCGCGGTCACAGCCGGGCCGCGGCCCGCCGCTGATACGATGCCCGCGATGCCCCGCACGCGCCGCCCGACGCCCCCGCGCTGGACCCCCGCCGAGCTGATCATGATCCTCGACGCCGAGTACGGGCGCGTGCCACCGCAGCCTTCGGGCGCGCCGGTCACGGAGCTGGTGCTCACACTGCTCTCGCAGCACACCTCCGACCACAACTCAGGCAAGGCGATGCACCGCCTGCTAGAGCGTTTCCCAAGCTGGGACGAGGTGATCGACGCCCCCACCAGCGCAGTCGAGGACGCGATCCGGCCCGGCGGGCTCGCGCCCACCAAGGCGCCGCGGCTGCAGGCACTGCTCGCGGAGGTGCGCGAGCGCGCACCGGACTACGACCTCGACCTGCTGGCGCGCCTGCCGCTGGACGAGGCGAAGCGGTGGCTGCGCTCGCTGCCGGGCGTGGGTCCGAAGACGGCGGCCTGCGTGCTGCTGTTCGCGCTCGGCCGCCCGGCGTTGCCGGTGGACACGCACGTCGACCGGGTCGCGCGCCGGCTCGGGCTCGTGCCCCCGCCAGTGAGCGCCGAGCACGCGCACGAGCTGCTGGAGGGGGAGCTCGAGCCCAGCGAGGTCTACGCCTTCCACGTCGACCTGATCCAGCACGGGCGTCGCATCTGCCACGCGCGCGGCGCCGAGTGCGAGCGCTGCCCGCTGGAGGCGCGCTGCCCGCGCGTAGGGCTGGCGCCGCGCTAGCGACCGTCGCCGCCGCGCGTAGTCCCCGCCGCTGGCCTCGCCTATACTCGCCGCGCGATCCTCTCTCGCGCGGGAAGGCTTGCGATGACCAGCGAGCTGACGTGGCTCGACGACGGCGGCGTGACGTCGCCGCTGGGCTGGCAGGCGGGCGCCGTCGACAGCGGGGTGAAGAGCTACGGTCCACAGCCGCGCCGCGACCTCGCCATCCTCGCGTCCGACCGGCCCGCGGCCGTCGCCGGCGTCTTCACCCGCAACCGCATCGTCGGGCCCGCGGTGCGGCTCAGCCGCGAGCGCGTCGCCGGCGGGGTGGCACAGGCGCTGGTGGTGAACTCCGGCAACGCCAATACCGTGACCGGGGAGCAAGGTGAGCGCGACGCGCTGCGCATGGCCGCGCTCATCGCGCAGCGCTTCGGCCTCTCGGAGCAGCACGTGCTCATCGGCTCCACCGGTGTGATCGGCCGGGCGCTGCCGATGCAGCGCATCGAGCGCGGGATCGCGGCGGTGGCGCTCTCGCGCACCGGCGGCGGCGAGTTCGCACGCGCGATCATGACCACCGACACGGTGCCGAAGCAGCACGCCGTGCGCTTCACCGCGGGCGGCCGCGCCTACATCGTCGGCGGCACCGCCAAGGGGTCGGGGATGATCCACCCGGACATGGCCACGTGCTTCTGCTTCCTCACCACGGATGCGCCCGCGGACGCGACGTGGCTGCGCGCCGCCCTGCGGCGGGTGGCCGACGCCTCGATCAACATGGTCGACGTCGACATGGACACCTCGACCTCGGACACCATGCTGCTGTTCGCCAACGGCGCCGGCGGCGGCGATCCGATCGTGGACGGCCACCCAGCGGCGCAGCCGCTGCTGACGGCGCTGGAGGCGGTGGCCGTGGCTTTAGCGCGCGCCCTCGCGCGCGACGGCGAGGGCGCGACCGCGCTGATCGAGGTGGTGGTCGAGGGCGCGGCCACGCTGGACGACGCACGGCGCGCGGCGCGCACGATCAGCGCCTCGCCGCTGGTGAAGACCATGATCACCGGCCACGACCCGAACTGGGGGCGGGTGCTGATGGCGATCGGTCGTTCCGGTGCGCGCGTCGAAGAGCGCACCACCAGCGTCTGGATCGGCGAGCACTGCACGCTCGAGCGCGGCGTGCCGTCAACGATCGACCTCGCGCTGGTCTCGGCCGCGATGGACCGCGAGGAGGTCCGCATCCGCGTCGACCTCGGCCAGGGCGCGCAGCGCGCGACCGCGTGGGGTTGCAACATGACGGCGGAGTACGTCCATATCAACGCACACTACACGACCTAGCACTACCTAGCACTACCTAGCACTACCTAGCACGACGTAGCAGCGAAGCGGCGACCACGTAGCGCGGGCTGCATGGAAGCGCAGGGGAGGACAGCAGCGTGAGCGGGCCGGTGGTGGTGAAGATCGGCGGCTCCACGCTCGGCGCGCAGGACACGAGTCTCGCCGACGTGGTGGCACTGCAGCGCGCCGGTGCGCGTCCGATCATCGTGCACGGCGGCGGGGCGCTGATCACGCAGTGGCTGGAGCGCATGGGCGTCGGTTCGCAGTTCGTCGACGGGCTGCGCTCCACCAGCGCTGAGGCGCTGGACGTGGTGGTGGGCGTGCTGCGCGGCGTGGTGAACGCACAGCTGGTGGCTGAGATCGGCGCGCTCGGAGGCACGGCGGTCGGCCTCTGCGGCGTCGACGGCGGCATGGTGCGCGCCGAGCGGTACGACGCGCGGCTTGGCTACGTGGGGCGCATTACCGGCGTCGACACGGCGCTGCTGCTGCCGCTGCTGGACGCCGGCACGATTCCCGTGATCGCGCCGATCGGCCTGGAGGCGCCCGCGCAGGCGCTGAACATCAATGCCGACACCGTGGCGGGGGAGATCGCGCGCGCGGTGCGCGCATCACGCCTGGTGTTCCTGACCGACGTGGAAGGGCTGCTGGACGAGCGTGGCCGGCTGATTCCCGTGCTCGACGCGCGCCGCGCCGAGGCGCTGCGCCGGGAGGGCACGCTGTCCGGTGGTATGATTCCGAAAGTCGATGCCTGTTTCCGAGCCGTCGAGCTGGGCGCGGTTGCGTACATGGCCGACGGCCGCCAGACGGCCACGCTCCGCCGCATCGTCACCGGTGATCCGGTAGGCACACGTATGGAAGGACCGGCAACTTGAGCTTCTTCGAGGATCGCGGCAACCTCGGCCGGCCCACTGACCCGTTCCGCATCGGCAGCGACAGGCTGCGGTCGCCCATCGCCTTGCGCTGGATCGGCATCGGCGCGGGTCTACTGGTGCTGTACGTGGTGCTGAACGTCGCCAAATCGCTCTACGTCAACTGGCTGTGGTTCGACTCCGTGGGCTTCACGGACGTGTTCCGCCGCGTGCTGGCGGCGCGCATCGCGTTATTCGCGCTCGGCACGGTGCTGAGCGGCGTGGTGATCGGGCTCAACATCTGGCTCGCGCGGCGCTTCGCGCCGAAGGGCGTCGAGGAGTCCTTCATCGAGGATATCGACCCGCAGGCGATCCGGCGCATCGTGACGATGGCGCTGGCGGCGGTGACGATCTTCGTGGCGGTGATCTTCGGCTCCTCGCTGGGCGGCGCGTGGGAGACGATCCTCTCCTGGCGCAATAGCATCCCCTTCGGCCTCAAGGATCCGGCCTTCAGCCGCGATGTCGCCTTCTACATCTTCGATCTGCCAGCGTTCCACCTCATGCAGGGCTGGGCGCTCGGGTTGCTGGTCGTCTCGACCGCCGGGTCGGCGGCGGTCTACGCGCTGGCGTTCTCGCTGCAGCGCTTCGAACTCAACATCACGCGCGAGATGCGCATCCACCTCTCGCTGCTGGTCGGGCTGATCCTGCTGGTGATCGCGGCCGGCACCTACCTCAGCGTCTTCGACCTCGCCACGCGCTCCAGCGGCCTCGTGGCCGGCGCGATCTACACCGACATCTACGCGCGGCTGCCGGTGCGCTACCTGCTGATCGCGCTGGCCGCGTTCGCCGGCATCACGACGATCGTGAACTCGTTCATCTCCACGAGCTACCGCCTGCCGGTGTTCACGCTCGGGCTGTGGGCGGCCGCAGGGGTGGTCGGGGGCGCGCTCTACCCCTCCATCATCCAGCGCACCGCGGTCGACCCCAACCAGCTGGACCGCGAACGCCCGTACATCGAGCGCAACATCGACATGACGCGCCGGGCCTACGGGCTGGACGCGGTCGAGCAGATGCCCTTCCCGGCGCTCCCGGCCGTCACGGCGGCGGAGGTGGCCGCAAACCCGGACACGATCAACAACATCCGGCTGCTGGACGCGCGCCCGACCCGGGACACGTTCAACCAGCTGCAGTCGCTGCGCCCGTTCTACGTCTTCAACGACGTCGATGTCGACCGCTACACAGTGAACGGAAACGTGCAGCAGGTAATGATCTCGGCACGCGAGCTGGACGTCACGCGCGCGCAGGCGAACTGGACGCGCGAACGCCTGCAGCTCACGCACGGCTACGGGGCGGTGATCGCGCCCGTCAACAAGATCGGCGAGGAGGGCCAGCCGCAGCTGCTGACCAAGGACATCCCGCCGGTGGGCACGGAGATCCCGATCACCCAGAACGGCGCGCGCATCTACTTCGGTGAGGTCACGAAGCAGTACGTGCTCGTCAACTCCAACGAAGAAGAGTTCGACTACCCGGTCGGGGAGAACTTCGCGCCCACCCGCTACGAACCTGACCGCGGCATCAAGCTGTCGAGCTTCGTGCAGCGCCTCGTGCTGGCGTGGGACCTGGGCGACGCCAACATCCTGATCTCGAACCGCGTCAACTCCAGCACGCGGCTGCTGATGAACCGCCAGCTCTCGGAGCGCATCCACAAGGTGGCGCCATTCCTGACGCTGGACCACGACCCATATCTGGTGGTCGACAACGGGCGGCTGGTGTGGATCCAGGACGCGTACACCTCCGCGTCCAAGTTCCCGTACTCGCAGCCGTCTGGATCGATCAACTACATCCGCAACAGCGTGAAGATCACCATCGACACGATCACGGGCGACATGACGTTCTACCAGATCGACCAGCAGGACCCGCTGATCCGCACCTGGGCGAAGATCTTCCCGCAGCTGTTCGTACCCATCGACCAGATGCCGACGTCGCTGCGCGAGCACCTGCGCTACCCGGAGGACCTCTTCAAGCTCCAGGCGGAGCGCTACCTCCGCTACCACATCACCGACCCCAACGTGTTCTTCCTCGGCGAGGACATCTGGAGCGTGCCGACGGAGCGGTTTCATCAGCAGCAGCAGGCGGTCGAGCCATACTTCGTCAAGACCACGCTGCCCGGAGAGAGCCAGAACGAGTTCGCGCTCGTCCTGCCGTTCACGCCCCGCGGCAAACAGAACACGATCGCGTGGATAGCCGGCCGCTCCGACGGCAAGCACCTCGGGATGCTGCGCGCCTACCGCTTCCCCACCGACGTGCTGGTGTTCGGCCCCGCACAGATCGAGGCGCGCATCGACCAGAACCCCGGCATCTCGCAGCAGTTGACGCTCTGGGACCAGGGGGGGTCGCAGGTGATCCGCGGCAACCTGCTGATGATCCCAATCGGCAATTCGTTCCTCTTCGTGGAGCCGATCTACCTCCAGGCCCAGGACTCGCGCCTGCCTGAACTCAAGCGCGTGGTGATCGCCAACGGCAACAACATCGCCATGGAACCGACGTTCCGCGACGCCCTCGACGTGGTGTTCGGCCGCAAGGCTTCGACGCTCCCCGGCGCAACCGGCCAGCTCACGACGCCGGCCGCGGTGCCGACGCCGGCCGCACCGGCGCCCCCGGCGGCAGCACCGGCACCGACCGCCACGCCGGCGGGCACGCCCGCGCCCTCCGGCTCGCTCACCGACCTGCTCGGCCAGGCGCAGGCGGGCGCGGACGCCACGCAGCGGGAGCTGGACCGGCTGCGGGCGATCATCGACGCGATCCGCAAGCAACATGGGGGCCGCTAGCGCCCCGGCGCGCGTCGCAGGCGGTCCGCGGGCGGTACGGAGGAACAGCGCATTGAGCGAGGTTCAGGAGCGCGAAGGCAAGCTCTACATGCAGATGGCGCGGCGCCTGCCCGTCACGCTGGTGCGCGGGCAGGGCACGCGCGTGTGGGACGAGGACGGCAAGCCGTACCTGGACTTCGTGGCCGGGATCGCGACCGTCTCGCTCGGCCACGCCGACCCCGCGCTGGCGAACGTGATCGCGGAGCAGGCGCGCACGCTGATCCACGTCTCGAACATCTTCTACTCGAAGCCGCAGATCGAACTCGCCGAGCTGCTGATCAAGCATTCGCCGTTCGACCGCGTCTACTTCGGCAACTCCGGCGCGGAGGCCAACGAGACCGCGTTCAAGCTCGCGCGCAAGTGGGGCAACCTGCACCGCAACGGCGCGTACGAGATCATCTCCATGAACAACTCCTTCCACGGCCGCACGCTCGCGACGATCGCCGCCACCGGCACCCCGCACTACCGCGAGCCGTTCGGCCCGCCGCTGCCCGGCTTTGTCTTCGTCGACTTCGACGACGTCGAGGCGATCCGGCGCGCAACCACCGACCGCACAGTGGCGGTGCTGTTGGAGCCAGTGCAGGGCGAGGGCGGCGTCAACGTCCCCGCCGACGACTACCTGCGCCGCGTGCGCGCGTGGTGCGACGAGCGCGGCCTGCTGCTGATCCTCGACGAGATCCAGAC
>SHYR01000050.1 GCA_009692705.1 Dehalococcoidia bacterium | reverse complement strand
CCGGCGATGCCACCCGTGGCGCCGCCCGTGGATAGCGCGCCGGTGCTGGACGAGGATGGCGTGCGCCGCACGCTGCGCCGGCTCGCCCACGAGATCGTGGAGTCCAACCAAGGCGTCGCCGGCCTGGTGCTGGTCGGCATCCAGGGGGGCGGCGCGGCGCTGGCACGCCGGCTCGCCGACGAGATCGAACGCTTCGAGGGGCAGCGCCCGGCGGCGGGATGGCTGGATGTCACGCTCCACCGCGACGACCTCGACCGGCGCGGGCTGACTGCGACGCCCCGCCCCACCGATCTCCCCGACATCGAAGGCCGCGTCGTCGTGCTCGTCGACGACGTGCTCTACACCGGCCGCACCGTGCGCGCGGCGATGGACGCGCTGAACGACTACGGCCGGCCGCGCGTGGTGCGCCTTGCCGTGCTCGTGGACCGCGGGCACCGCGAGCTGCCGATCCGTGCCGACATGGTCGGCAAGAACATCCCCACGGCGCAGGGCGACGACGTGCGCGTGCTGCTGCAAGAGGTGGACGGCCGCGACGCGGTCGTGGTCGTCCCCGGGAGGGTCTCGTCATGACCACGGAAACCGCACGCGCCGCCACCTCCGCCACGCGCGCCCCGGTCTGGCACCACCACGACGTGCTCGACCTCGACGACTTCGCGGTGGACGAGATCGAGACCGTGCTGCAGCTCGCCGACCGCATGCGGGAGGTGCTGGACCGGCGCATCGCGCGCGTGCCGGCGCTGCGCGGCTACACGGTGGTGAACCTCTTCTACGAGCCCTCGACGCGCACGCGCGCCTCCTTCGAGCTGGCCGGCAAGGTGCTGGGCGCCGACGTGATCTCGGTGACCGCCAGCACCTCCTCGGTGGTGAAGGGCGAGTCGCTGATCGACACCGTGCGCACGCTGCGCGCGATGCGCGCCGACGCGATCGTGATGCGCCACGCGATGGCGGGCGCGACCTACCTCGCGGCGGAGCACACGGACGCCTCGATCATCAACGCCGGGGACGGCGCGCACGCCCACCCCACGCAGGCGCTACTGGACCTCTACACGATGCGCCGCCACGTCGGCGACCTGCGCGGCAAGCGCGTGGTGATGGTGGGCGACATCGCCCACTCGCGCGTGGCCCGCTCGGACCTGTGGGGCCTCACGGCGATGGGCGCCGACGTCGTGGTGTGCGGGCCGCCGACGCTGCTGCCGCGCGGCCTGCGCGCCGCCGATCGCCCCGCGCACGCGGAGGCGGCGCTGCCCCCGGTGACGATCGAGATCGACCTCGACCGCGCGCTGGCGGGCGCGGATGTGGTGATGGCGCTGCGCCTGCAGAGCGAGCGGCAGGAGGGTGGCCTGCTCCCCTCGCTGCACGAGTACGCGCAGCTCTACCAGGTCACCGAGCAGCGGCTGGCGCGCGCAAAGCCGAACTGCCTGCTGATGCACCCGGGACCCAAGAACGAGGGGATCGAGATCGCCGGCAGCGTGGCCGCCGGACGCAACTCGATCATCGAGGAGCAGGTGACGAACGGCGTGGCCGTGCGCATGGCGCTGCTCTACCTGCTCTCCGGCCGCACCGAGTCGCCGGGCGGGGGAGCGGGCGGGGCGCCCGCGGTGGAGGTGCGCCCGTGACCACGCTCGCCATCCACAACGGCCGCGTGATCGACCCCGCACAGGGGCGCGACGGCATCGCCGACGTGGTGATCGTCGACGGGCGCATCGCCCGCGTCGGCCCGAACGAGGGCGACATGGTGGTGGAGGCGGAGCGCATCGACGCGACCGGGCTGATCGTCACGCCCGGCTTCATCGACCTGCATACGCACCTGCGCGAGCCCGGCTTCGAGTACAAGGAGACGATCGCCACCGGCACGCGGGCAGCGGCGCGCGGCGGCTACACCACCGTCTGCGCCATGCCCAACACCCAGCCGCCGCTGGACAGCCGCGCCGCCGTGGAATCGGTGCTGCGCGAGGCAGAGCACTCGGCGTGTGTACGCGTGCTGCCCATCGGCTGCATCACGCGCGGCCGCGCCGGCCGCGAGCTGGCGCCCGCCGGGGAGCTGGCGATGGCGGGCGTGGTGGCGCTCTCTGACGACGGCGACGCGGTCGCCGACCCGAGCCTGATGCGCCACGCGCTGGAGTACTCGACGCAGTTCCTGCTGCCGGTGGCGCAGCACTGCGAGGACCCGCAGCTGGTGCGCGACGGGCAGATGCACGAGGGCTGGGTCGCCACCCGCCTCGGCCTGCGCGGCCGCCCGGCGAGCGCCGAGGAGATCTTCGTGGCGCGGGACATCGCGCTCGCGGAGATGAGCGGCGCGCACCTGCACATCTGCCACGTCTCCACCGCCGGCTCGGTCGCCCTGATCGCCGCCGCCCGCGCCCGCGGCACGCACGTCACCGCCGAGGTGACCCCCCACCACCTCACGCTCACGCACGAGGAGGTGGCCTTCGCGGACGACTACCGCCACCTGCGGTACAACACGAACGCCAAGGTGAACCCGCCGCTGCGCGAGGAGGGGGACCTGGCCGCGCTCGCCGCCGCGCTGCGCGACGGGGTGATCGACGCCGTCGCCACCGACCACGCGCCGCACGCCGCGATGGACAAGGAGATCGAGTTCGACCTCGCCGCACCCGGCCTGACCATGCTGGAGACGGCGTTCGGGCTGTGCATGCGGCTCGTCCACGACGGCCAGCTCACGCTGCCCACGTTGATCGAGCGCATGACCATCGGCCCGGTGCGGGCGTGGGGGCTGGACCGCCGCCCCGGCCTCGAAGGCCTCGGCACGCTGGCGCCGGGGGCGCTCGGCGACGTGGCGATCCTCGACCCGCACGCGGAGTGGACCGTCGACCCGGCGACGTTCGCCTCCAAGGGCCGCAACACCCTGCTGGCCGGCCGCCGCCTGCGCGGCCGCGTGATCGCCACGATCTACGGCGGCCGCCTCGTGTACGAGACGGAGCGGGTGGTGGCGCTGTGACGACGCCGCTCGACGCTGGAGCGCTGAGCACGGGGGCGCCACGCCCCCCCGCACGCCTCGTGCTCGCCGACGGCCGGGTGTTCGAGGGCGTCGGCGTCGGCGCGTCCGGCCGCGCCACCGGCGAGGTGGTCTTCAACACGTCGATGACCGGCTACCATGAGGCGCTCACCGACCCCTCCTACCGCGGGCAGGTGCTGACCATGACCTATCCGCTGCAGGGGAACTACGGCACCAACGACCGGATGAACGAGAGCGCCGCGCCGCAGGTGCGCGGCTTCGTCGTGCGCGAGCTCACCGACCTGCCCTCGCACTGGCAGTCCGGCGCCACGCTGCACGCCTTCCTCGCGCGCCACGGCATCCCCGCCATCGCCGAGGTGGACACGCGCGCGCTCACCAGCCACCTGCGCTCGTGCGGCGTGGTGATGGGCACGATCACGCGTGACGAGACGCCGGCGCAGGCGCTGGCGCGCCTCGGCCACGAGCCCGACTACGCCAGCATCGATTATGTCGCCGAGGTGTCGACGCGGCGCCCGTACGAGTTCGACGATCCCACCGTGCCCCTCGGAGTCCCCCTCGGCGCGCCGCCGGATGGCGCCGCCGCCGCGCACATCGTGGTGGTCGACCTCGGCGTGAAGCGCAACATCATGCGGCTGCTGCGCGCGCGCGGCTGCGCGGTGACCGCCGTGCCGCACACGCTGGACGCCGCGTCGATCCTCGCGCTGCGCCCGGACGGCGTGCTGCTCTCGCCGGGGCCGGGCGACCCGATGCTGCTCGATCACGCCGTCACCACGGCGCGCGGGCTGGTGGGGCGCACGCCGATCATGGGCATCTGCCTGGGCCACCAGGTGCTGGGCCGCGTCTTCGGCGCATCCACCTACAAGCTGAAGTTCGGCCACCGCGGCGCCAACCACCCGGTGCGCGACGAGGTCAGCGGCCGCGTCTACATCACCGCACAGAACCACGGCTTCGCCGTCGACGGCGATCACCTCGAGGCCGCGATGCGGGTCACGCAGGTGCACCTCCACGACGGCACCGTCGAGGGGCTAACGCACGGCTCCGAGCCGGTGTTCTCGATCCAGTACCACTCCGAGGCGTCGCCGGGGCCGAACGACACGGAGTTCCTCTTCGACCGCTTCCTCGCCGCGGTGCGCGCACCGCACCCCGCGCACCCCACGGGACGCCCGCGGCGCTAGACGACGGAGAGAGCGATGCCGGTGACGATACGCAGGGCGACGAAGGCTGATGCGGCGCAGATCGCCGAGATCATCGGCGAGGTGATCCTCGAGCCGGACCCGGTGATTCTCACGCGCGAATGGAGCGCCGGGGAGATCACGGCGTGGATGGAACGCCAGGGGGACAGCGGCGCCTTCTTCGTGGTGGAGGACCGCGAGCGGGTGCTCAGCTTCGCCACGATCGACTTCGACTCCGCCGAACCGGACGAGGCCTCCTTCGGAGCGTGGGTGCGCCGGATCAACCGCCGGCAGGGTCACGGCTCCGCGCTGGCGAGGCACTGCCTCGCCTTCGCCCGCGAGTGCGGCTACAAGCGCATCCGCGCGCGGCTCCCGGAGCGCAACGAGGCGGCGCTCTCCTACCTCTCCTCCATCGGCGCGCTGGTGCCGCTGACGAACCCGTGCGCCACCTTCGAGCTGCCGATCTACCGCGAGAGCGGCGAGGGGCCGGCATGACCACGCCCGCCGCCCTCCCCCGCGGGGGGTACCGCACCTGAACGCGCCGGAGGGCGGCACGCCGCCGCGCACGCCCCTGTCCGCCCCGCGCTCGGTGCTGATCATCGGGAGCGGGCCGATCGTGATCGGGCAGGCGGCGGAGTTCGACTACGCCGGCACGCAGGCGTGCAGGGCGATGCGCGAGGAGGGCATCCGCTCCATCCTCGTCAACTCCAACCCGGCGACGATCATGACCGACGAGGGCGTCGCGGACGTCACCTACATCGAACCGCTCACGGTCGAGGTGATCGAGCGCATCATCGCGCGCGAGCGTCCGGACGCCCTGCTGCCCACGCTCGGCGGGCAGACCGCGCTCAACCTCGCGGTCGCGCTCGCCGAGGCGGGGGTGCTGGAGCGCTACGGCGTGCGGCTGCTCGGCTCCTCGCTGCGCACGATTCGGCTCGCCGAGGACCGCCAGCTGTTCCGCGATCTGCTCCGCGAGATCGGCGAACCCACCCCGCGCAGCGCCATCGTCCAGTCGTGGGCGGAGGCCCGGGCGGCGCTCGCCGAGATCGGGCTGCCCGCGGTGATCCGGCCGGCGTACACGCTCGGCGGCACCGGCGGCGGCATCGCCCACACCGAGGCCGAGTACGAGCAGATCACCACCGGGGGCCTCGCGGCGTCGCCGATCCATCAGGTGCTCGTCGAGCAGTCGCTGCTCGGCTGGAAGGAGCTGGAGTACGAGGTGATGCGGGACGCGAACGACACCTGCATCACGATCTGCAACATGGAGAACCTCGACCCCATGGGCGTGCACACCGGCGACTCGATCGTCGTTGCGCCCTCGCAGACGCTCTCCGACCGCGAGTACCAGATGCTGCGCAACAGCGCGCTGAAGATCATCCGCGCGCTCGGCATCGAGGGCGGCTGCAACGTGCAGTTCGCGCTCGCCCCGCGCCCGGACGTGGTGCCGTGGGAGGGCTCCGACGTGGCGACCACGCTCCCCTACTACGTGATCGAGGTGAACCCGCGCGTCTCCCGCTCCTCGGCGCTGGCCTCGAAGGCGACCGGCTACCCGATCGCGCGTGTCGCGGCGAAGATCGCCGTCGGCAAGTCGCTGCACGAGATCCAGAACTCGGTCACGCGGCGCACCACCGCCGCCTTCGAGCCGGCGCTGGACTACGTGGTGGTGAAGATCCCGCGCTGGCCCTTCGACAAGTTCAGCGCCGGCGACCGCCACCTCGGGACGCAGATG
>SHYR01000049.1 GCA_009692705.1 Dehalococcoidia bacterium | reverse complement strand
GTGCTCGGCGCGCTCGCGACGGCCAACGCCGCGGTGCCCGGCGGCCGCGTGACGGAGGGCACGCGCCAGTACGCGCTGGAGGTCACCGGCCGCTACGCGGACGCTCGCGCCCTGGAGGGCGTGATCGTCACCGGCGTCGGCGGGCAGCAGGTGCGACTGGCCGACATCGCCACCGTGCACGACGCCGCCACGGAGCGGAAGCAGGCGACGCGCTCCAACGGCAAGCAGGCGATCCTCATCGCCATCGGCCAGCAGAGCGGCACGAACCTCACGGACGTCACCGACTCCGTGCGCCAGGCGCTCCCGCTCATCCGCGCGACGCTGCCGCAGACGAGCAACATCGCGGTCGTGCTGGACGCGACGCCGTTCGTGCGCAACTCGCTCACCGGCATCCAGGAGGAGCTGGCCGGCGCGGTGGTGCTGACGAGCCTGATCCTGCTCGCCTTCCTGCACAACCCGCGCGCCGCGGTGATCGTGCTGCTCTCCATCCCCACCACCCTGCTCACCACCTTCGTCGCCATGCAGATGATGGGGTTCAGCCTGAACTTCCTGAGCATGCTCGGGCTGACGCTGACGATCGGCATCCTGGTGGACGACTCGATCGTGGTGATCGAGAACATCCTGCGCCACCTCGCGCGCGGCGAGAAACCACAGACGGCGGCGCTGATGGGGCGCGCGGAGATCGGCCTCGCGGCGGTGGCGATCACCCTCGTCGACGTAGTGGTGTTCGCCCCGACGGGCCTCGTCAGCGGCCAGGTGGGCGGGTTCTTCCGCGAGTTCGGATTCACGATCGCCGCGGCCACGCTGATCTCGCTCGTGGTGTCGTTCACGCTGACGCCGATGCTCGCCACGTACCTGCTGCGCGCCGGGGACGCCGAGGTATCCGCCGAGGCGCGGGGCTTCGGCGCGCGCTTCGGACGCTGGTGGGACGGCTGGTTCGGCGCGCTCGAGGAGCGCTACCGCGCGATCCTCGCCTGGTCGCTCGTCCACCGCGTCGCTGTCGCCTCGGTCGCCACGGCGAGCGTGGTCGCCGGCGTGTCGCTGATCACCACCGGCACGGTGCCCGTGGAGTTTGTCCCGCACGCCGACAGCAACTTCTTCACGATCTCCACCGAGGCTCCGCCCGGCACCGCGCTCGAGGCGCACGAGGCGGCGATGCGCCAGGTCGACGACATCCTGGCCGGGATGCCCGAGTTGGAGGTCGTGACCTCCTCCGTGGGCGTGAGATCCAGGGGCGCGTTCGGCTCCGCCTCCTCCGGTGAGGCGCGCTTCGGCGCGGTGACGATCCTGACGATCCCCTCGGACGAACGCCGCGACATCTTCGCAGTGATGGACGACGCGCGAGAGCGGCTCGCGGTGGTGTCGGGCATCAAGATCAACGTGTCGATGCAGAGCGGCGGCCCCGGCGGGAACCAGGCGCCAATCTCCGTGCGCATCACCGGGGCCGAGCTCGACACGCTCACGCGCATCGCCGCGCAGATCGAGGCGATGCTCCAGGGCATCCCCGGCGTGATCAACGTCTCCAATGGCGCGCCCGCCGGGCAGCCGCAGATCCGCGTCGAGATCGACCAGGCGCGCGCCGCCGACCTCGGCGTCAGCGCGGCCTCGGTCGGCGGGATGGTGCGCACGGCGTTCGCCGGCACGGTCGCGACGAAGCTGCAGAACCCCGACGGCACGCAAACCGACGTGCGCGTGCTACTGACGCAGGGCGCGCGATTGACCACCTCGACGGTGGGCGGCCTGCCCGTGGTGACGGCGACGGGCCGGACGGTGCCGCTGCGCCAGGTCGCCGACATCACGCTCACCGACGGCCCCACGCAGATCGCGCGTTTCGACCGCGCGCGCGTGGTGAACGTCGGTGGCGACCTCGCCAACGGCGAGACGCTGGCCGGCCTCCAGCCCGCCATCCTCAAGGGCATCGAGGAGCTCGGCCTGCCACCGGGCTACAGCGCCGGCCTCGCCGGCCAGAGCGAGGAGCAGGCGGAGAGCTTCGGGCAGCTGTTCCTGGCGCTGGGGGCCTCGATCGTGCTCGCGTACCTGCTGATGGCGCTGCTGTACGACTCGCTGCTGCACCCGCTGGTGATCCTGTTCGCGCTGCCGGCGGCGGTGGGCGGCGCGATCTTCGGCCTGCTGCTGTTCGGCTACTCGTTCAGCGTGTTCTCGATGATCGGCATGATCCTGCTGGTCGGCCTCGCCATCAAGAACGGCATCCTGCTCGTCGACCGCACGAACCAGAACCGCCGGGCGGGCATGGAGGTGCGCGCCGCGCTGCTCGAGGCCGGCCCGGTGCGGCTGCGCCCGATCCTGATGACGAGCCTCACCATCGCGATGGCGCTGCTCCCGACGGCGCTCCAGCTCGGCGAGGGCGCCGAGTTCCGCGCGCCGCTGGCCGCCACCGTGATCGGCGGCGTGGTCTCCTCGACGCTGCTCACACTGGTGCTCGTGCCGGTGGTGTACACGATCGTCGACGACATCCCGCGCTGGATCACGCAGTCGCTCGCGTGGGTCGCGCCGCGCCCGGTCTCCGCGGCGCGCGTCGGGGGCGGGGGGGGCGGCAGTGACAAGCCCTCGCCTGCGGCCGCCGGCCGGGCCGAGGAGGCCGTCGAAGGCGACCGCCGCCAGTAGCCCCGTGCGATCTCGAAGGCTCGCGCGCCGCGCAGCGTCAGGCGCTACGGCCACCTCGCACGGCGCCGAGGGCGAGCCAGGCGACCGCGGCGACGAGCAGCGTCTGCTCGGTGAGCACGGCCAGCTTCATCGTGATCAGCCCGCCGAAGAACGCCAGGAAGACCGGCTGGCTGGCCACGTACAGCCAGAGCGGTCCTGCCGCCCACGGCGCAGCGGCCTTCGTGCGCTGGATCGCCCACAGGCCAACGGCAATGAACGCGAGATGGGCGCCGACGAACATCAGCGTCGGGAACGCATCGAGGAATGCACCGAACGGCATCGCGGATCCTTTCAGCGAGGCGCGCCCGCCGAGGTCAGCCCCCGGCGACCGGCTCCGCCATCGCGAGCACCTGCTCGCGGTTCAGGGTCATCTGGTGAAACCCGAGCGCGTGGCCAATCAGGGCAGCGACCACGTGGTCCTCGTCCCCCTGCACGTGGAATCCGCAGAAGCACCGGACCGCCTGCTGTGCCATGAGTGGCCTCCTCTCGATGCGCGCCATGTTGCCTTGCCCGCATTGGAGCATGATGGGCGACACCTTGGGGAAACCTTGGAGTGCGCCGTGCGCGTGTATCTCACCGGGAGAGTGTGCGTCGACGCGGGGAGCGTGCTCCTCGACCAGCGGGCCTCCCCGGGACGCCAGGGCCGGCTGGCGTTCGCGTACCTGGCCATCGAGCACCGCCCCGTCCCGCGCGAGGAACTCGCCGACACGCTCTGGGGCGGCGCGCCACCTGCCGCGTGGGATGGAGCGCTGAACGCCCTCGACAGCAAGCTCCGTGCGATGCTGCGGCGCGGTGGCCTCGGCGCGGACGCGCTCACCGCCGCCGCGGGGTGCTACGAGCTGCGGCTCCCGCCCGACACCTGGCTGGACATCGAGGCGGCCGCCTCGGCGCTGCACGAGGCGGAGGCGACGCTGCGCGCGGGCGACCACCGCGCGGCGTGGGCGGCGGCCAACGTCGCATACCACATCGCGCGGCGGCCGCTGTTGCCGGGCGAGGGGGGCGAGTGGGTGGAACGCGAGCGCGAGCGGCTGCGCGCCGTGCGCGTGCGGGCCACCGAGTGCTTCGCTGCCTCCTCGCTGCTCAACGGGGAGCCGCAGATCGGCGTGGCGCTCGCCGAGGAGGTGATCGCGGAGGAGCCGTTCCGCGAGAGTGGCTACCAGCTCCTGATGCGGGCGCACGCGGCCGTCGGGAACCGTGGCGACGCCCTGCTGGCGTACGAGCGCTGCCGCCGCGTCCTCGCCGAAGAACTCGGCGCCGACCCTTCGCCCGAGACGCGCGCACTGCACCTCAAACTGCTCGGAAACGAGCGGTAGCGGAGGCCCGATGTTCCCGATCCGCGACCTGAACCCCTCCCGCGGCGCCGCCGTGGTGACGCTCGCGGTGATCGCCGTCAACGTCCTCGTCTTCCTGCTGTGGCAGCCGCACACCGGCACCGAGGCCGACGTGGCGTTCCTCTACCGCTACACCGCGGTCGCCTGCGAGCTTGCCGGCCGCCACCCGGTCGAACGCGCGGAGATCGAGGCCAGCCGCTGCCTGGCGCGGGCCGCCGGCGTGCCGCTGTTCCCCGACAAGCGCCTCGAGTTGTCTGTCGGCGTATCGATGTTCCTGCACGGCGGGCTGCTGCACCTCGCGGGGAACATGTGGTTCCTGCGCATCTTCGGCGACAACGTGGAGGCGGCGTTCGGGCACCTCGGCTACGCGCTGCTGTACGCGCTGGCGGGGGTCGCCGCGACCGCCGGGTTCGCGCTGCTGCACCCGGACAACGTCACCCCGCTGGTGGGTGCCTCCGGCGCGATCGCCGGCGTGCTCGGCGCGTACCTCGTGCTGTTCCCCACGCACACCGTGCTCGCGCTGTGGTTCCTCGGGCTGCTGCCGGTGCCCGCCGTCGTCTTCCTCGGCCTGTGATTCGCCGGCCAGTTCGGGGTCGCCGAGCCCGGCGTCGCGTGGGAGGCCCACGTCGCGGGCTTCCTCGTGGGTGCCGCCGTGGCGCTGGCGCTCCGGGAGCCGCTGCGGCGGCGGGTCGCGCGCCGCGCGTCGAGGCGCGCCGCGGTCCGGTGACCCTGTCCCCTGGGCGCCTGTCCCCCCAGAGCGATGGCCGCGCGGGTCCGCCCGCCGCCCGATCCACACGCGCCCGGTCGCAGCCGGTAAGATCGGTCGAGGTCGGACGGGACGCAGCGACGGCGCCCCGCCGAGGGCCACCCAGAGGGACTGCGCAGTACTGAGGGCGCGATGGGACTGACCCGGCTCGCGATCCAGCGCCCGCTCACCGTGCTGATGGTGATCCTCGGCGTCGCGCTGATGGGCGCTATCTCCTACACGCACCTGCGGGTCGACCGCCTGCCGCCGATCGACATCCCGTTCCTGGGCGTGAACATCACCTACCCGCAGGCCTCCGCGACCGACGTCGAGCAGCTCGTCAGCCAGCCGATCGAGAACGCGCTCTCCGGGCTGCCCGGCATCGAGACGATCACCTCGAACTCCAGCGAGGGGCGCGCCTCCGTCACGCTACAGTTCGCCAGCGGCACGAACATCGACGCGGCGGCCCTCGAGGTCGGCCGGCGCCTCTCGGCGGTGCGGCGGTCGCTGCCGGCGGACGCCAGCGAGCCGAGCTTCTTCCGGGCGGACCCGAACGCCTTCCCGATCCTCAACGTCGCGCTGAGCGGCGCGCCGACGGATCAACTCTTCGACATCGCGAACAACGACCTCCAGCCGCAGCTCCAGTCGGTGCCGGGCGTCGCGAGTGTCAACATCTCGGGCGGCCTGCAGCGCGAGATCCAGGTCACTGTCGATTACGCGCGGCTCGCCTCGTACGGGCTGACGATCCAGCAGCTCGCGAACGCGCTGACGGCCGCCAACGTTACGGCCCCGGTCGGGGCCGTGGAGCAGGGGCCGAAGACCCTGAACCTGCGCGCCATGGGGTCATTCGGCGCGCTCATCGACCTCGACCAGCTCGTCGTGTCGCAGACGCCCGCCGGCCCCGTGCTGCTGCGCGACGTCGCCACGATCGCCGAGGGGTACAAGCGGCAGACGCAGATCCAGCGCATGGACGGCAACGACGCCGTCGGCCTCACGGTGGTGAAGCAGTCGGACGCCAACGAGCTGCAAGTCGCCAACGACGTGAAGGCCAAGATCGAGCAGTTGCGCTCGCTGCTGCCGGACGGCACCACACTGCAAATCACCAACGACAACTCGATCTTCACGCGCGCGTCGCTCGACGCAATCCAGCGTGACCTCTTCCTCGCGGTGATCCTCGTGGGCGCGGTGATGCTGCTGTTCCTGCACCAGTGGCGCAACACCGCGATCGTGCTGTTCGCGATCCCCACGGTGCTGATC
>SHYR01000048.1 GCA_009692705.1 Dehalococcoidia bacterium | reverse complement strand
GGCTCCGCCGGCGCCAGCGTCTCCGCCGCCTGCACCAGCCGCGTGCGCAGCGCGGCGTGGGCGTCGCCCGCGAGGGCGCGCGTCACCCGGTTCGCGGCGTCGTCGTCAGCAACCAGCGCGGCGAGCATCTGCAGTCGCGCGCGCACGGTGGCGGTGTCCTGCGGCGCGAGCACGTCGCTCAACCGTTCGCGGATCGCGGCCGGGTCGTTGCGGCTGAGCGCGTCGCGCAGCCCGCGGCTGAACGCCTCGGCGGCGGCCTGCACCGGCGTGGGCGGCGTCGTGCCCGCGGGCGTGGCGGCGAGGACGCGGATCGCCTCGCCGAGCAGGGCGCGGCGCAGGCGGGCGCGCACCTCCGCCGGGGCGAGCGTGTCGGAGGCCTCCACCAGCCGCGCGCGCAGCGCCGCGTGGGCGTCGCCGGCGAGCGCGCGTGCGATGCGGCTCGCCGCCTCGTCGCTGGCGGCGAGCGCGGCGAGCACGAGCAGGCGCGCCTGCACGGTCGCCGTGTCCTGCGCCGCGACGATCTCGTTCAACCGCTCGCGGATCGCCGCGGCGTCGCCGCCGGCAAGGGCGTCCCGCAGCCCGCGTGTGAACGCGTCCACCGCGGGGTCCACCAGGCGGGCGGGCGGCGGCGTCGGCCGCGCCCGTTCCCGTTCCTGCTCGCTGCGCTCGCGCTGCACGGCCAGCCCCGCGGCGTTGCGCGTGCGCTCCGTCTCCACCACGCGCACCGGGTCGTCCCGCTCCGCCTGCACGCGCTGCGGGCGGTCCTCGATCAGCTCGATCGCCGGCTGGCCGTCGTGCAGGGTCACGCGCACCTGCGCGCGCGCGGTACCGGTGTCGCCGTCGAGGGTGATGCGGTGCTCGACGCCGTCGGATTCCAGCACGAGATCGCCCGCGCCCTCCCCGAAGCGCCGTAGCAGCAGCGTGTAGACGCCGGGATCGAGGCGCTGGAAGTCTAACCGCTGCGGCCCGTCGCCCGGGTTCGAGGTGGTGACGCCGCGGATCTGCCGGAAGACGGCGCCGTCCGCGCGGGCGCCGGTGGCCTCGCCGCCCGGCGCCAGCAGCGCCGCCGCGAACGGGGCGTAGATGGTGAGCGAGCCGGCCGCGCGCACGGCGGCCCGCTCTGCCACCTTCTGCGCCTGCGCGCGCACCAACTGGCCGCGCGTCACGCTCACGCGCTCGCTGCCGGCGATCACGTCGACGTCGCCATCGGCGGCGGAGACGACGGTCTGACCGTTGTTGATCGTGGTCTCGAAGACCGTGCCGTGCACCTGCGCAATCGCGTCGACGGTGTGCACTTCGTAGGTGGCGCCGAGACGGCGGTCGGTCACCACGTCGTTCCAGAGGCGGCCGGAGAACTGGCGGATGCGCACCACGCGCGGCCCGCCGGCGGTGATCCACTCCAGCGCGATCTCGGTGGCGGGGTCGAGCGCGCTGGTGGAGCCATCGGGGAAGGTGATCAGCGCGCGCCCCTCGGCGGTGGTGCGCAGGCGCGCGCCGGCGCTGAGGCGCGCGCCGTCCGCCAGCGGGCTCCACGCCTCGCCCACCTGCACCTCGACGCCGCCACCGAACACCGTGAGCGTGGAGGCCGCGGCCGGTGTCGCGGGCTGGCCGACGAGCAGCGCGATGCCGAGTACGACGGCGACGGCCAGCGGGGCGCCGGCGGCGGCCAGCCGCGGGAAGAGGCCGTAGGAGAGCGCGAACGGCGCGAGGCTGGGCAGCCGGAGGCCGCGCGGCCGCTGCTGCGGCGTCGCCCGCAGCAGCGCCACGAACCGGGCGCGGCGCGCCGGGTCGACAGCGCGCTCCGCGGGGCGGGGGGTGCGGCGCACGGCGGCCGCCGCGGTGAGCAGCGGCTCCAGCGCGGCGCGGTGCTGCGGGTAGCGCGCGAGGCAGTCCGCCACCGTGGCGCGGCCGGTGGCGAGGTCGTCGAGGCAGCGATCGACGATGGCGGGGAGGTCATGCCGGACGTTCACGGCAGCCCTCCCGTCGCATCGATCTCGCGGCGCAGGGCCTGGAGGGCGCGCATCTGCAGGCCGCGCACCGTCACCTCCTTGCGCCCCATGATCTCGCCGATCTCCACCGTTGACTTCTCCATCAGGAAGCGCAGCACCAGCATCTGGCGGTGGTCCTCCGAGAGGCGGCCGAGCAGGCGCTCGAGCGCGCCGCGCAGCTCCCACGCGAGCACGCTGTCCTCGGCCTCCACCCTGGCGTCGCCGGGCAGATCGATGCCCTCGAGGTCGGTGGTCGCGCGGCGGGTGCGGAAGTGATCCACCATCTGGTTGTGTGCCATCCGGTACAGCCACGCCTTGAACGGGACGCCCCGCGACTGGTAGCGCGGGATGGCCTGCCAGGCCTTCAGGAACACCTGCTGCGCGAGATCCTCGGCCGTGTCGACGTCCCCGACACGGTGCGTCAGGTAGCGCACGATCTCCGGCTGGAAGCGGCCGTACAGCGCGCCAAACGCCTCCGCGTCGCCGTTTCGCGCCCGTTCGACGAGGCCGTCGACCTCCGCGGGGCCCTCCACGCTCGCGCGGGCGCGGTGCTGCGCTCTCGTACGATCCAACGATCTCCACCCCGTTCCCGTTCGCCCGTGGTGGCCACGGTACGGCGATGGGGGGAGGGCGGCATATGGACCTCCACTCCCCGCAGCACCGTCGAACGAGCACCGTAGAACGGTTGTGCGTCATCCACGCCGTAGGCCGTTCGGCCGGCGCTCTCGGCGCACCCTCCCGTACGATGAGTGCATGTCCCTCGGTCCCCTCTTCGACCCGGTGGCGGGCGGCGCGCGGCGGCTGGACCGGGTTGTGAGCCGGGGCTAGGCGCGCATCTTTCGCGTGCTGTGGTTCATGCTGCCGCCGGAGTCCATGGCGCACGACCTCCAGTTCCAGGCCCTGCTCGCCTCCCGCTTCCTGAGCGACCTGGCGCTGCAATCGCTGCTCTTCGCGGTGCTGATCGCCACCGCGCGGCGCGGCGGGACGGCGCTGGAGGCGTCGCTGGTGGGGGTAGCGTTCCTGGCGCCGGGGATGCTGCTCGGGCTGTTCGGCGGCGCCGTGGCGGATGCGTTGCCGAAGCGCGTCGAGCTGGCGGGCGCCTACCTCGCGATGGGGGCGCTCTGCCTGCTGCTGCCGCTGCCGATCGGCCGCGGCTTCGCCGCGCAGCTCATGGTGCTCTTCGCGGTGCGCGTACTACATCAGGTGGCGCATCCCGCCGAGGCCTCGGCGGCGCCGCTGGTGGCGACGCAGGAGAAGCTCGCCTCCGCTAACTCCTTCCTCTCGCTGGTTTCCTTCGCGGGCGAGGTGGGCGGGAAAGCGCTGCTCGCGCCGCTGGTGGTGGGATTCTGGGGCGAGAGCCCGGTCACGGTGATGACGGGGCTGCTGTTCCTGCTCTCCGCGCTCCGCGTCGTGCGCTTCCGCCCGCTGCTCCCGGAGCGGCCGATGCCCCGGCGAGTGTCGCGCCCGCACATAGGCGCCGTGACGGCGGCGCTGCACTGGCTCGTGCGCATGCCGGGCGCGTTCTGGATGCTGATGCTGGCGGCGATGGCGAGTACGGTGGGCGTGGCGCTGTGGATGCTGGGGCCGCAGTATGTGCAGCAGGTGCTGGGGGTCGACCCCGAGCACACCTTCTACGTCTTCGCACCGGCCTCGGTGGGCGTGCTGCTCGGCCTGCTGCTGGCGATTCGCCTGCTGCACGAACGGCTGGTGGCGGCGGTGGGGTTCGCCATCGTCTCGGGGGCGATGTCGGCGCTCGGACAGATCAGCGCGGTCACGCACGTCTTCGGGTGGGCGCTGGTGATCGAGCCCCCGCGCCTCTCGGAGCAGGTGGAGATGGCCGGCCTGCTGTCGCTGTTCATCGGCCTCGGCATGACGCTCGCCGCGGCGGCGACGCAGACGTACGTGGGGCGGCACGTGCCGCTGGCGATCCACGGGCGCGTCTTCGCCATCCTCGGCACCATGAAGGATGGTCTGGCGATGCCGCTGCTGCTGCTGCTCGGCGCGGTCGCTGCGCTGGTCGGCGTGCGCTAGGTGATCACGTTCGCGCCGGTGGTGCTGCTGCTGGCGGCGCTCGCCATCGACCGCTACTCTGCGCGCTGGCGCGACGGGCGCGCGGAGTAGCGCCGGCGACGAGCGCGGCGCTGGTGGTGCCGAGCACAGACGTTGCACAGACGGTTGGCGGGGGGCGGCCTACCCTTGCCCCTCCCGGCGCGGGAGGGGTTCTGATTGCTGTGGGGGCTCAGCCCCCACAGGCCCCCGACTGCGAGACGGCCGCTCCCGGTTCGGTGTTGTCTCGTCTTCCTCGCGGGTGCGCAGGCCGGGCGCGGTGGTGGGTGCAGCACCACTCGCGCACTGCTAGGGGTAGAGCGGGCCGCGCTCCAGTCCTGCGGTCTGCGGCAGGCCGAACATGATGTTCAGGTTCTGCATCGCCGATCCGCTCTGGCCCTTCATCAGGTTGTCGATGGACGACATCACCACCACGCGGCGGTCGCCGGGGGCGGTGAACAGCGAGAGATCGATGTAGTTCGAGCCGAGCGTTCCCTTCAGCGTGGGCGGGTCGTCCAGCACGCGCACGAAGGGGTGGCCGGCGAAGAACTCGCGGTAGCGCGCCAGCAGCGCCGCGCGTGGCACCGGCCGGGTCAGCGTGGCGTGCATGGTGTTCAGGATGCCGCGCGTGGTGCCCAGCAGGTGCGGGACGAAGTCGACGGTGGCGCCGGCGGCCTGGCCGAGGCGGCCGAGCGTGAACTCCGCCTCCACGACATGCTGGTGGTTGAGTACCCGGTACGGCACCACGTTGGCGTTGAGGTGGGAGAAGTGCTGGAGCGGCGCCGGCTTCTTGCCGGCGCCCGAGGAGCCGGTGAGCCCGTCGACGATCACCAGGCCGCCCTCGACCAGCCCGTCGTGGTAGAGCGGCGCCATGCCGAGCACGATGCCCACCGCGAAGCAGCCGGGGTTGCCCACCACCGGCGCCGCGGCGATCGCCGCGGCGTTGAGCTCCGACACGCCGTAGGCGCTGCGTGCGAGCAGCGCCGCCGCCCCGTGCGTCGTGTCGCCGATCGACGGGTGGCGCTCGGCATAGCGCGCGTAGTCGGCCGTGGAGGCGAAGCGGAAGTCGCCCGAGTAGTCGATGAAGCGCACGCCGCGGCGCACCAGGTCCTTGGCGTACTGCTGCGACACGCGGTCGGGCGTGGCGAAGATCACCACGTCGCAGTCGCGCCCGATCGCGTCTTCGACGGGCGCCTGCACGATCGCCTCGCAGCGCCCGGTGAGGTGCGGGTAGACGTGGTCGATGCGGCGCCCGGCGTCGTCGCGCGCGATCAGCGCGGTCACCTCGAACTGCGGGTGCCCCAGCAGCAGCTCGAGGATGCCGAGCCCGCCGTACCCCGTGGCCCCCACCAGCTGCGCGCGCACCTGCTTCGCCATCGCCCGCTCCCTCCGGCCGCCGCCGGTAGGCTGACAGGATAAGGGGGGCGCTGCGGCGCGGCATAGCAGGCCGGCAGCGCGGGGGAGCGCGGCGCGGCGGCAGGGCGACGCGACGGAGCGCCGCGTGTACCGTCGGGCGCGATGCACGGCGACTGGCGGGACTACCTCGACCTGGACAACGCGGCGCTGCTGGCCCAGTGCGAGTTCGATCGCTTCCGCGCGAGCGGGCCCGGCGGGCAGAAGCGCAACAAGACCGACTCCGCCGTGCGGCTGCGGCACCGTCCCACCGGGCTGCAGGGCGAGGCGCACGAGTCCCGTTCGCAGCACGAGAATCGCGCCCGCGCACTGCGGCGGCTGCGGCTCACCATCGCCTGCACCCGGCGCGCGCCGGTCGAGCTCGCCACCTACGCCCCCTCTGCGGCGCTTGCGGCGGCGCTGGCCGGCGGGCGGTTCGTGCTGCCGCTGCGCGACGTGCGCTTCGCGGCCGCGGTCGCCGCGCTCTTCGACCTGATCGAGGCGTGCAGCTGGCGGCTGTCCGAGGCGGCGCCCCGGCTGGGGCTGACCACCGCCGCGCTGGGGCGCGCGCTGGCGCGCGACGAGACGGTGTTCCGGGCGGCGAGCGAC
>SHYR01000047.1 GCA_009692705.1 Dehalococcoidia bacterium | reverse complement strand
CCGCCGACGATCTCGGCACGCTCACCGAAGCAGCGCGGAGAGGCTGTAGGATTGAGGCGGGCGGTGGTGCCGGGGGAGGGACTCGAACCCCCACGCCTTGCGGCCGCGGATTTTAAGTCCGCTGCGTCTGCCAGTTCCGCCACCCCGGCATGGAGAGCGTCTGCGCGCACGCAGCATGAGCGCTGCGGCGTTGCCCCTCAAGTCTGGGCGTCTGGTTCTCTGCGAGCGCCGCCTCCAGACTGAAGCCCCGGTCGCGCGCCCACTGGCCGCGACGGGTACGATCCGTGGCGTACCCACGTGGCTCCGCGATCGGGAGGCGATGCATGGCGGCACGGCCGTGAAGATCACCGTCCTCGCCGGCGGCGTCGGCGCCGCGCGCTTCCTCGCGGGCCTCGTACGCTGCGTTGACTCCACGGAAGTCACGGCGATCTGCAACGTCGGCGACGATCTGCAGTGGCACGGACTGCACGTCTCGCCCGACATCGACACCGTGCTCTACACGCTCTCTGGCCGCGAAGGCGCGGAGGGGTGGGGGCTGCGGGACGACGGGACGGCGACGCTCGATGCCCTCCGCGCTCTGGGCGGGGAGACGTGGTTTCGCATCGGCGATCGTGACCTCGCGACGCACCTGCGCCGCACCGGCATCCTCCGCAGCGGGGGCTCGCTCTCGGAAGCGACCGCTGCGCTCGCCCGCGGCCTTGTGGTGCGGGCGACGGTGCTGCCGGTCACGGACGACCCACACCCCACGGTGGTCATCACCGGCGAGGGAGAGCTCCCTTTCCAGGAGTACTTCGTGCGCAGACGCGCCAGCGACGAGGTGCGTGGCTTCCGATTCCCCGGCGCGGCCGCGGCCGCGCCCGCGCCCGGCGTGCTTGAGGCGCTCGGCGGCGCCGGCGTCGTCGTGATCGCGCCCAGCAACCCCTTCGTCTCGATCGGCCCGCTGCTCGCCGTGCCGGGCGTCCGGGACGCGCTGGCGGCCACGCATGCGCGGCGGGTGGCCGTTTCGCCGATCGTCGGCGGCGAGGCGATCAAGGGCCCGGCCGCCGCGATGCTCCGGTCGCTCGGCCACGAGGTCTCCGCCCTCGGCGTCGCGCGCCTCTACCACGGGCTCATCGACACCTTCGTGCTGGATACGGTCGACGCGCCGCTCGCGCCGGCGATCGCGGCGCTCGGCATGCGCGCCGTGGCGCTCGACACCATGATGCGCGGCGACGAGGGCCGCGAGCGCGTCGCACGCTCGGTGCTGGGCGCGGTGAGCGCGTGAAGGCCGCCACGAACGGCGCCGTCATCCTCGTCGCGGCGCGCCGCGCCGCCGTGGCCAAGAGCCGCCTCGCCGGCGCGCTCTCCGCCGAGTTGCGGCGCGACCTCGTGCGCGCCATGCTCGACGACGTGCTGACCGCCGCGCGCGCGGCCCACGCCGGGGATCTCGTCGTCGTCACGCCGGACGATGACTACCGCGCCCTGGCCGAGCGCCACGGGGCGCGGCTCCTGCTCGACGACGGAACCGGCTTCAACGCCGCGATCTGCACCGCGCTCGCCGACCCGAGCGTGCGCCGCGCATCGGCCGCGCTCGTGATGCCTGCGGACCTCCCGCAGCTCGAGGCGGCCGACGTGCGGTGCGTGCTGGACGCCCTGGCGGCGGTCGACGTGGTGCTCGTTCCCTCCGGCGACGGCGGCACCGCGGCCCTCGGGCTCCGCCCGCCCGACCGCATGGCCCCGTGCTTCGGCGTCGCTTCGGCGGACGCCCACCGGGCGCAGGCGGCGCGCGCCGCCCTGGTGCTGCGCGAGCTCCGTCCGCGCTCGCTCGCCGCAGACGTCGATGAGCCGGCGGACCTGCTTGCGGTGCGCGACCGGGTCGGCGCGGCCACCCGCGCCGTGGTTGCGCGGCTGCCGGCATCGTGGCCACTGCTGGAGGCGAACCGGTGAGCATCGAGCAGGCGATCCGCGCACGAAGGTCGGTCCGCGGGCTGCTGGGCCCCCCGCTCGATGACGGCGAACTGCGGGCGCTCGTCGCTCTCGCCCTGGCCGCGCCGGCGCCGCACCACACCCGGCCCTGGCGCTTCGTTGACGTCGCGCCGCCCCGCCGCGAGCCGCTGGCCACGGCGCTGGGCGAGGTGTGGCGAGCGGACATGGAGGCGGACGGCGTCCCGCGCGCGCAGCAGGTGCGCGCGCTTGCGCGCTCGCGCCGCCAACTCGTGAGCGCGCCGACGCTCCTGCTGGGTTGTCTCGTGCCGGACGGGCTGCGCCGCTATCCGGACGAGCAGCGCTGGCGCGCGGAGTGGGGGCTGGCCCAGCAGTCGTTCGGGGCCGCGGTGCAGAACCTGCTGCTCGCCGCGGACGGGCGGGGACTCGGCGCGTTCTGGATCTCGGCGCCGCTCTACGCGCAGCAGGCCGTCCGCGCGGCCCTCGACCTCGATGCCGAGTGGGAGCCGCAGGCGCTGGTCGCCCTCGGGCGGCGCGACCCGGGCTACACGCCGTTCGACCGGCCCGAGCCCGACCTCGGACGGCACCTCGTCCGCCGCTAGCCGCTTACCTCACGTTTGCGGTGCTCTGGAGCGGCTCGGCGGCTGTGCGTGCGAGCCCAGCGCGATCCGGCGCTCGCGTTAGCGGATGCTCGGCCTGTCCGCCGCCCCGTACACGTACCGGTAGTGGCCGTAGTGCTCGATCACCCGCTGCAGGTACAGCCGCGTCTCCTCGTAGTCGGCGGCCGCGAAGTAGCTATCCGCGTTCGCGCGGCGCGCCTCGCGCAGCCAGCGCGCAGCGGGCCCGGGGCCGGCGTTGTACGCGGCCAGCGCCGCCAGCACGTTCCCGTCGAACCGCCGCAACTGGTCGCCGAGGTAGTGCGCGCCGAATCGCAACGACGTCTCCGGGTTCATCAGCGAGTCGACGCGCTACTCCGTCTGCAGCGCCGAGGCGATCAACCGCCCCGTCTCCGGTATCACCTGCGTCAGCCCCATCGCCCCCGCCGCAGAGCCAGCGCGCACCTGGAACCCCGACTCCTGCCGCACCAACGCCAGCAGCGGCAGCGGCGGGACGCCCTCAGCCGCCGCCGCCCCTTCTAGGCATGCCGTGACGCGCACCTGCGCTGGCAGCGCCGTGTCCTGCGCCGCCGCGATGAACAGCGGTACCGCCTCAGCCGCCCGCTGCGCCTGCACCAGCGATTGCGCCTGGCGCAGCGCCGCCAGCGAGGCCAGCGGCCGGCTCCGCGCGCGCACGCGCGCGAATCACGCTACGGCCTCTTCGTACCGTCGCAGCTCGCGCGCTGCGACGGCGGCGAGGTAGTCCGCGCGGTCAGGTTCGGAGATCGCCGCCGGTTGCGGGCCCAGGGCGGCGGGTGGAGCGGGGACGCTGCTGTTCGCGCCCGCGGGCGGCGGTGCGGCGGCGACGGTCTGAGCGGTGGTGTCCGCCCGGCCGGTGCAGGCTGCGGACGCCACGAGCAGCAGCCCCAGCGCCCAGCTTCCCGGGCCACGCAGAGCATGCCGGTCCCGCCGTCCGCATCCGCCGCTCGCAAGTGTCCCTCGTGCGAGTGTTATTGCACGCAGCATGAGCGCTACGGTGCTGCCCCTCAAGTCTGGATGGCCGCGACCAGCAGGCGCGCCTGCCGCGAGCGGTAGACTGCCAGCGACGCAGGCGCGACGAAGCGAGCGCGCCGGCGTCGACCGGCGGCCCGGCACCCCGCCCGTCGGGGCACCAGCAGTCGCGGGACGGGAGAGAGCCATGGCCTCGGCGCTGCACGGCATTCGCGTGCTCGACTTCGGCAACAACCAGCAGGGTCCGTTCGCGCGCGATCTAGCACGCGCTGGGGCCTGCCCTCCGCCGGGCTACGCGCGGGGCAGGGGCCCGAGCCGCAGCCCCGAGGCGCTGTCGGGGTCGGCGCTGAGCGTGGCCGTGCCGGCCAGCCACTCCAGCGCCGCCGCCCCCACCAGCTCGCGCCGCCAGCCCTCCAGCAGCGGGATCGGCGGCGGCGAGGCGTGGTCGCCCTGCAGCCACCACTCGGCGAGCGCATCGAGCTCGTCGCGCGTGGCCACGAAGCGCGCCGCCACCTCCGCGGCCGTGGCGCGCGAGCGCACGAGCCCCTGCAGCACCGCCGCCCACGCCTCGGCGCGCGCGTCCGGCGGCTGGCGCCGCGGCTCCGGCGGCGGCTGGTGCTCGACGCCCTCGCGCAGCGCGGCCAGCATCGGCGCGCCGTAGCGGCGTACCAGCCCCTCGGTGACGCCGCGCACGTCGAGCAGCCCTTCGCGGTCGTGCGCGCCCGAGCGCGCCAGCGCCAGCAGCGAGTGGTCGGGCACCACGCGCGAGGGCGGGAGGTTCGCGCGCTGCGCCTCGCCCTGGCGCCACGCCGCGAGCGCGCGCAGTGCGCCGAGCGCGCTCCTGCCCAGGCCCGTGCCCCCCTTGATGCGGCGGTATGCCTCCTCCGGCACCGCCGGGCGCACTGAGCCGGCGAGGCGCGCGCACTCCTCGTCCACCCAGCGCAGCCGCCCGCGATGCTCCAGCTGCTCGCTCAGGCGCGCCCACAGCGCGGGCAGGTAGCGCACGTCGTCGAGCGCGTACGCGAGCTGCGCGTCGGAGAGCGGGCGGCGCAGCCACTCGGTGAACTGCTGCTGCTTGCTGAGGTGTACGCCCAGCAGCTGCTGCACCAGCGGGCCGTAGCCGATCTGGTCGCCGAAGCCCAGGAACGCAGCCGCGATCTGGGTGTCGCGCAGCCCCTGCGCGGAGATGCCGAGGGCGGAGACCACCGCGAGGTCGCCCTGCGCGGAGTGCGCGATCGTGACCACGCCGTCGACGCCGATCAGCTCCAGCACCGGGCGTGGGTCGACGGCCAGGGGGTCGATGGCGGCGACCTCGGGGGAGCGGGCGTCGCCCCAGCCGACCTGCACCAGCGCCAGCTCCGGCGCGTAGCGATCCTCGGGCACGAACTCGAGGTCGATCGCGAATCTGCCCGCGTCGCGCAGCCGCCGCGCGAGCGCGGCCACCTGCGCGGGCGCGGTGAGCAGCGCGGGCAGGGGCGCGGCGTCACCGCTCAACGCGGCACGGGGGTTCGCTGGAGGCCACGGTGGGAATCGAACCCACGATGGAGGTTTTGCAGACCTCTGCCTTACCACTTGGCTACGTGGCCCCGGGACGCATTATTGAATTTGGCTGGCCTCTCTGAGCGCCCCAGCCGGCGGCATTGTGTTCGCTACTGTACCCACCGATGTACCCACGGGCTCAGGAATTGCCTCCGATCGCCACGCCAAGCGTCCTTGCGGCGTCGCGCCTCAACTGCGGCGCGAGGTGGGCGTACGTGTCGGTCGTGACGCGGATCCCCGAGTGCCCGAGCACATCGCTGATGGTAGTGATTGGAACGCCCTGCGCCAACATCAGCGACGCCGCGGCGTGGCGCAACCCCTACGGAGGGCTACGGAGGGCTACGGAGGGCTACGGAGAGGGGCTACGGGGGCTACGGCGTAGAGGGGACCTTCAATTGTCGCGCGCCGCCGTAGGGACCCACCACCATAGTGGCGCCGCAGCCGCTGCTCAACCGCTTTCGGGCTGATGCCAGCGCGGATTGCGATCTGGCCGTATGACTGACCGCTCTCCCAGAGCGCGACAATATCCTGAGACGCTGTAATATCCCGAGACGCTGTCGGTGTGCTCTCGCTGCGCGCGCACTGCGGCAAGGCCTCTCCGACCCGCGCTTCTCTCCAGCACGCTAGGTACCCTCCGGTTGTTACGGGGTCACCTCCGACTAGGCGTTGCTAACGCACAGGGTCGTCGGTCGGGCCTATGTAGTCGACGCTCAGACTGACGACGCTGCCTTGCACCTCCTGTTGGGTAGCAACGACCGTCCAAGGCGTGACCTTCGCTGCGCCACATGCCGCGAGCAGGGTGCCGACCGCGAGTAGCGCGGAGATGGCGGACGCTACGTTCCAGCGAGAGCGCATCTCCCACACTATAGACGGTAGGGGCTTGCCCCAACCGACCATGGCCGTGCTAGAGTGCGCGTCGTCAGCCGGCCCGGCGTCGCGTGCAGGCAGGCAGGGGGATGGGGATGTCTGAGTCGGATTAGATTCGAACTCGGGACGCGGGCCGCGCGAGCATCGGGCATGCTCCGTACTGGCCAGTCAGCGTCAGATTGTGTG
>SHYR01000046.1 GCA_009692705.1 Dehalococcoidia bacterium | reverse complement strand
CGCCGGTGTTCTTGATGTCGGCGACGTCGGACTTGATCTGCTCGTCGTACTCGGCGTCCAGCGGCATGCGCCAGACCTTCTCGCCGGCGGCGGCGGCGGCGCGTTCCACCTCCGCCATCGTGCGGTTGTGGTTGCAGAAGACCCCCGTGCGCACGTTGCCCAGCGCCACGGTCATGGCGCCGGTCAGCGTCGCCACGTCGATGATCGTCGTGGCGCCGCGCGTCTTCGCGTAGGCGATGCCGTCGGCCAGCACCAGCCGCCCCTCGGCGTCGGTGTTCAGCACCTCGATCGAGGTGCCGTCCATGGCGTAGACCACGTCACCGGGTTTGGTGGCGGAGCCGCTCGGCATGTTCTCCGTGCAGGGGGCGATCGCCATCACGTTCACCTTCGCGCGCAGGCGGGCGAGCGCGCCCACGGCGGCGATCACGCTGGCGGCCCCGCTCATGTCGCCCTTCATCGCCTCCATGCCCTCCGCGGGCTTGATCGAGATGCCGCCGGTGTCGAAGGTAATGCCCTTGCCCACGAGCGCCAGCGTGCGGCCGCCGCGGGCGCCGTGGTAGGTGAGCACGATGAACTTCGGCGGCTGCACGGAGCCGTTGGCGACGGACAGGTACGACCCCATCTTCAGCCGCTCCGCCTCCGCGCGCTCGATGATCTTGCACTCCAGGCCGGTTTCGGCGGCGAGCTGCTGCGCGCGCGCGGTGATGATCGTGGGCGTCATCAGGTTCGCCGGCTCGTTGGCGAGGTCGCGCGCGAAGTTCGTCGCGTCGCCCAGGATCACCCCCTCCTCCACGCCCCGCCGCAGCGCCCCCGCCTTGCGCGTCGCCGGCTCCACCAGCGTCACGCGGTTGATCTGGTGCCGCGGGCGATCCTCCGCGCGCGTGTGGTGGCGGTCGAAGCGGTACAGCCCCATGGTCAGCGCCTCGGCGAGCGTGCGCCCCACGGCGGCGGGATCGAGCACCGCGGTGGGCTCCTGCGTGGAGAACGCCACGTGGCCGGCGTCCAGGTCGCGCAGCCGGCGCGAGAGGTTGCCCACCCGCTCGCGCATCGTGTCGAGCGTCAGCGCCTCGCGCTTGCCGACGCCGACGATCACCACCCGCTTCGCCTTCAGGCGGCGGCCGGCCGGGAGGGTGGTGACCTCGCCGGAGCGACCGCTGATCAGCCCGTCCGCGATCATCCGGGTGATCGCGCCGTCCAGGGCGCGGTCGAGCGTGGCGGCCTCGGGCGACAGGCGCTCCGAGCCCTCGTAGACCTGCACGAGGTAGCTGTCCGCCGTCTGCGCGGCGATGCCGCCGCTCGCCACCGTGATCTCCATGCCCAGCCCTCCTGTGCGCGCCGCAGGTGCTGCGGGCGAGCATAGGCGCGGCGATCGGGCGCCATCAAGCCCGCGGTGCCGGGGCTACAATCGGTGGTCCGAGCGTCGCCGCGAGCGTGCAGGTCGGGCGGGGCGGAAACGGCCGATGCGCGAGAAGCTGCTCTGGTACATCCACGAGGTCACCGCGCCCGAGCGCACCCGCCTCGCCTGGTTCGATCTGATCGAGCTCGGGCTGATGGCTGTCGGCTTCCTGCTCTACTTCCTCGTGCGCGGCGGCATCGTGGACCGCGTCGGCGACGCGCTGGAGCACGCGCGCTGGATCATTGACCGCCAGCGGGCGCTGGGCATCTTCATCGAGCCGGCGATCAACGAGTGGGCGCTGGCCGCCTCGTGGCGGGTGCGGCTGTTCAACTTCGCCTACTTCTGGCTGGACTTCCCGCTGATCATCACCGTGGGGCTGCTGCTCTTCTGGCGCAGCCGGCGCCACTACACGCTGCTGCGCGACGCGCTGCTGATCTCGGGCGGGTTCGCGCTGGTGCTCTACGGGGCCTACCCCGTGGCGCCGCCCCGCTTCCTGCCGGAGTGGGGCTTCGTGGACACGCTCGAGCAGTTCGCGAACCTCTCCTATCAGGCGCAGTCGATGCGCCCGTTCGTCAACCCCTTCGCCGCGGTGCCCTCCCTGCACGTCTGCTGGGCGCTGCTGCTCGCCATTGTGCTCTTCCGCGCGACGCGCTCGTGGCTCGTGCGCGGGGCGGGGGTGGCGTCGCTGGCGTTGCAGGCGGTCGCCGTGCTGGCGACGTCGAACCACTACATCTTCGACGCCAGCGTGGGGATGGCCGTCTCGCTGCCCGCGCTGGCGGCCGCGCTGTGGCTGGACCGCGACGGCTACCCGCGGCTGCGCCGCCACCTCGAACAGCGGGCGCGGCGGCTGGCGGCGCTACACACCACGCGCGTCTGACGGCGGCGGCTCCCACGTCCAGGCGAGCCCCACCATCCCCGGGCCGAGCCGCGTCGCGGCGTGCCGGGTGAGCGGCGCGACCACGGTCTGTGCGGGCGCGAGGTGGCGCTCGATCCACAGCGCCATCGCCCCGGCGGCAGCGGCCGAGCCCGCGTGGTGGACCGCGACGCGCAGCGCGCCGGCCCCGCCGCCCGCGGCGACGAGGGCGGCGAAGCGATCGCGCAGCGCCGCCAGCGCCGTCTCCCGCCGGGGGACGGCGGCCAGCAGCGGCAGCGTGGCGCCCTCGATGCGCACGAGCACACGGGTGGTGACGCCGCGGCCCCGGTCGGCGACGAGGCCGGCCAGCTCCGGATGCTCGAGCATGGCGATCGCCCCGGCAGCGGCCGCCGCGCGCCGCCCGGCGGCCACCGCCGCCTCGGCGCCCGCCCCCGCGCCGATCGCCTCCGCGGCGCAGACGGCGGCCCACCCGGCGGCCATCAGCGCGGCGCCCGTGGCCAGCAGGTGGAAGGCGGCACCCCGCGCCTCCACGGCCTCGCGGGCCGCGCCCCCCGCGTCGTCGGGGCTGCCGTAGCCGTCGCCCGTGCGCACGTAGATCACGGCGCCGCCCGGCTCCGCCACGGCGGCGCAGGCGCCGGCGATGGCGGAGCCGGGCAGCGGGCCGGCGTCCGGGGCGAGCCACCGGATCGCCTCCCGCTCGGTCACCACCGCTGGCTCGCCGGGGGCGCAGACGATGCCCAGCGCGCGGCGCAGCTCCGCGGGGACGCAGGCGTCGGCGTCCACCACGACGCGGGGGCGGAGCGCGGGGGTGATCGCGGGCACGGGCTCCCTCGCCGGGCACGGCTTTGCACGACCGTAGCGTCTAGCCGGGCGGCTGTGCTAGCGTGAAGGGGTCCAGGACCCGCAGCGCGGGCCTCGCGGGCGACCCCACTCCCCAGCCGATCCGAGACCGTACCGGGATCGCGGGCCGAAATCACACCGGGTGGGGCCGCGAAGTGTGGCGTACAGGGAATCCAGGTAGCGGACACAAACTCACCAGATGCAGACGGCCGAACGCAAGAGCGAACTGATCGAGCAGTACAAGCAGCACGCGAGCGACACCGGTTCCTCGGAGGTACAGGTCGCGCTGCTGACGGACCGCATCACCAGGCTGACGGCGCACCTGCGCGAGCACAAGCACGACTTCGCCACCCGGCGCGGCCTGCTCAAGCTCGTGGGGCAGCGCCGCCGGCAGTTGCGCTACCTCAGCACCACGGACGTGGACCGGTACCACGCCCTCATCCAGTCACTCGGGCTGCGCCGCTAGCGCAGCCCGACGTGTTTCAGGGTCGCCGCGCCGCGGGCGCCGCGGCCAGAATCAGCAGAGCACCAGCAGAGGCAAGAGCAACAGGCACGTCACACCGCGGACGCATCGTCCGATCCGCCTGTGCGGCACCCGGCCCCTCACGGCGCGCGGCGCCACGAGGCCGCACGGGGCCCGCCCCGCCCCCGGCACGAACCCAGCGAGTTCGCCACCGGACCGGCGCCGCCGCCCCGCAGACCCACGAGCGTTCGTGCCCCGGCAGCGGGCCGGGCCACCGGCGATCCCACAATGGGATCGCTGAGGACAAACGAGAGATCGAGGTATCCATTGACCACCGCTGCGCAGACGCGCACGTTCACCACCGAGATTGAGGGCATGCCCTTCGAGATCGGCTTGGGCCGTCTGGCCCCCAACGCCCTCGCCGCCTGCACCGTGCGCTACGGCGACACCGTGCTGCTGGTCACCGTCTGCGACGGTGAGCCCCGCGTCGGCATCGACTTCTTCCCGCTCACGGTCGACTACGAAGAGCGGATGTACGCGATCGGCAAGATCCCCGGCTCGTTCTTCCGCCGCGAGGGGCGGCCCGGCACGGACGCCACACTGGCCGCGCGCATGACCGACCGGCCGATCCGGCCGCTCTTCCCCAAGGGCTTCAAGCGCGAGGTGCAGGTGGTGGCCACGCTGCTCTCCTCCGACCGCCAGAATCCCGGCGAGCCGCTGGCGACGACCGCCGCCTCCACGGTGCTCAACATCTCCCCCCTGCCCTTCGAGGGCCCCGTCTCCTCCGTGCGCGTGGGCCGCATCGGCGGCCGGCTGAAGGCCTTCCCCACCTACCAGGAGGCGGCGCAGTCCGACCTCGAGCTGACCGTCGCCGCCACCAACGACTCGATCGTCATGATCGAGGCGGGCGCGAAGCAGATCCCCGAGGACGAGCTGATCGAGGCGATCGCCTACGCCGAGCGCATCTGCCGCCAGCTGAACGAGCTGCAGGCGCAGATCATCCGCGAGTTCGGCCGCCCGAAGATGGAGTGGCACAAGCCTGCGGAGGACGCGAGCCTGCAGCAGCGCGTCGCCCGTTACCTCGACGGCCTCGGCGACGCCGCCCTGCAGGCGGTGCAGTCCGAGGGCTTCAGCGGCATCGACCAGATGGGCCGCCAGGTCTTCGCCGAGCTCTCGCGCGAGGACCACACGCTCGACGAGAAGACCGCGCGCGCGGCCGCCGAGGTGGGGCTGAAGGCGCTCGTGCGCAGCCGCGTGCTCACGCTCGGGCTGCGCGCCGACGGCCGCACGCCGGAGCAGATCCGGCCGTTGCAGGCGGAGGTCGGCGTGCTGCCGCGCGTCCACGGCAGCGCGCTCTTCCAGCGCGGCGAGACGCAGGTGCTCTCCGTCGCCACGCTCGGCGCGCTGCGCGACCGCGCGAAGCTCGACAACATCGACCCCACCGAGTGGAAGATGTTCATGCACCATTACAACTTCCCGCCCTTTTCCACCGGCGAGGCGCGTCCGCTGCGCGGCGCCGGCCGGCGCGAGATCGGCCACGGGATGATGGGCGAGAAGGCACTGCAGGCCGTGCTGCCCTCCTTCGAGGAGTTCCCGTACACGCTGCGCGTGGTCTCCGACGTGATCTCCTCCAACGGCTCCACCTCGCAGGCGTCGATCTGCGCCTCCACGATGGCGCTGATGGACGCCGGCGTGCCGATCGAGGCGCCGGTCGCCGGCATCGCCATGGGACTGATGACGACGCCCGACGAGAGCGAGTACCGCATCCTCACCGACATTGCCGGCATCGAGGACGCCTTCGGCGACATGGACTTCAAGGTGGCCGGCACCGAGCGCGGCGTCACCGCCGTGCAGATGGACATCAAGCTCAAGCGGCTGCCGCCGAACTTCATGCACGAGGTCTTCAACCGCGCGCGCGACGCGCGCCTGAAGATCCTCGAGGTGATGCTGCGCGCCATCCCGGAACCCCGCGACGAGGTGGGCGAGTACGCTCCGAAGATCACCACGATCAAGATCGACCCGAGCAAGATCGGCGCGGTGATCGGCCCCGGCGGCCGCGTGATCAACGCCATCATCGCCGCCACCGGCGCCTCCATCGACGTGCAGGAGGACGGCTCGATCTTCGTCGGCGGCGCCAACGCCGACGGCGTGCGGCAGGCCGTGCGCCAGATCCAGGGCCTGACCAAGGAGATCATGCCGGGCGAGCTCTTCGACGGCACCGTCTCGCGCATCATGTCGTTTGGCGCGTTTGTCGAGATCCTCCCCGGCAAGGACGGGATGGTGCACATCTCCGAGCTCGCCGAGGGGCGCGTGGAGCGCGTCGAGGATGTCGTGCAGGTGGGCGACAAGGTCCGGGTGAAGGTGCTGGAGATCGACAACCTCGGCCGCGTCAACCTCTCCATGCGCGACGTGGACCATGAGGGCTCCGTGGGCCTGAGCGCCGACGAGGCGCGCCGCGAGGAGCGCGCCCCGGGCGGCGACCGCGGTCCGCGCGGTGGCGGTGGCGGCGGTGGCGGCGACCGCGGGCCGCGCGGCGGCGGCGGGAGCCGCGGCGGTGGCGGTGGC
>SHYR01000045.1 GCA_009692705.1 Dehalococcoidia bacterium | reverse complement strand
GAACGTGCAGAAGAACGACACCGCCGTTCGCATCGTGCACATCCCCACCGGTATCACCGTCACCTGCCAGAACGAGCGGTCGCAGGGCCGAAACCGCGAGAGCGCCATGCTCGTACTGGAATCGAGGCTGCTCGAGCGCGAGATCGAGCGCCGTGAAGTGGAGCGCGCGAAGATCCGGGGCGTGCACGTGGAGGCGGGCTGGGGCAACCAGATCCGCTCGTACGTGCTCCAGCCGTACAAGATGGTGAAGGACCTGCGCACGAACGTGGAGACCAGCGACACCGGGCGCGTGCTGGATGGCGACATCGACGAGTTCATCACTGCCTACCTGCGCAGCCAGGTGGGCGTCGACGATGGGGAGGCCGCGGGATGAGCGATGGCTCCGGTCTGAGCCTGCGCGCTTCGCGCAGGATGCCGCTTCTGATCGCACTGCTCGTGGCGGCGGCGGTGGCGCTGGCCGCGTGGCCCGCGCCCGTGCGCGCCGCGCCCCAGGCGGACGCCCCCACCGTCGTGATGGCGGATCCGGCGTCGATCACCTTCCGCGTGCGCGTGCGCACCGACGCCGACCTCGCCTCGGCGACGCTCAACTACAAGGTGCTCAGCCCGGACGGCAACATCGGCGGCTCGCTGCGCGCGGAGGTATCGCCGGGGCGGAGCGCCGATCTCTCCGCGCAGCTGACGACGAACGGCGGCGATCGGTACATCCCCGTCGGCAGCCGCATCACCTACGCTTGGGAGATCGTCGACCGCAACGGCGCCGCCGTCACCACTCCCGAGCAGACCGGCGTGTTCCTGGACGGCCGCTACCAGTGGCGCTCGCAGACGGTGGGCAAGGTCACGACCTACGGGTACGGCGGCGACGACATCCCAGCGAACCTCGCGCTCGAGGCTACGGCGGCGGCGATCGGCGATATCGAGGTGCTGCTGGGCGTGCAGCTGTCCTACCCCGTGCGCGTAGTGGTGTGGCGCAGCTCGGCGGACGGGAAGGCGGCGCAGCAGCCGCGCAGCGCCACGTTCGACTCGCAGGTGGTGACCGGCGGCTCGCGCGTCTCGGCCGACGTGCTGCACATCTATGACTCGCTCGGCGCCTTCGTCGACGTGACGCGGCACGAGGCCGGCCACCTCGTGACGAAGGTCGCCGGCGACGGTCCGTTCACGAAGATCCCCGCCTGGCTGGACGAAGGCACGGCCGTCTACGCGCAGCGCGCGCCCGGCGCCGGGTACGTCAATGGCCTGCAGCAGGCGATCCGCACGGACCAGACCCTGCGACTCCGCAATCTCGGCGCGGCCACCAACCAGCCGGAGCGGGTCGACCTCTTCTACGGCCAGTCGTGGGCCACGGTGAAGTTCATGATCGACACCTACGGCCAGTCGAAGTTCGCGGCGGTGTTCCGTGAGGTGAAGGCCGGCAGCCCGATCGACGAGGCGCTCCTGCAGGTGATCGGGGTGGACCAGGACGGCCTGTACAACGCGTGGCGGGCGAGCGTCGGCCTCAAGCCGATCGACTTCCCGCCCGTGCCCCGCTTCGCGCCGGCCACCGCGCAGGCCACGCAGCCCCCGCTGCGCATCCCCACCTCGGTGTCGGCGGCGGACGCCGGCGGGGCGGCCGGCGGCGGCGCGGCGGCGCAGCCGGCGGAGGCCGCGGATGGTGGCGGGTCCGCCGTCACGGGGATCGCCGTGGCGCTCGCCGCGCTGATCGTGGCCGGCGGGCTGGGCGCGTTCGGGCTTCGCCTCGCGCGGCGGCGCTAGCGAGCGGTACTGGGCACAGAGGTTGGTGACCGCGGTGGGCGGCCCATCCCCCCGCCCCCTTCCCTACCTCGGACACAGAACAGCGCTTCGCGCGGGGCGCGGAAAGGGGGATGAAGAGTTGGGGTGACACCCCAGCGGCCCCCGCGAACGAAGCGCGGACGAGCGCGCTCTGGCCGGGATGCTAGAAGGGGCGCAGCCCCTTCTAGCTCAACCCCTCCCGCGCCCCGCGCGAAGCGCTGTTCTGCGTTCGAGGCACGAGGGGCAGCGGTGGGCCGTCCCTCGCCTGCATCGAGGGCACCGCTTCTGTGTCACTAACCTCTGTGCTCAATTCAGCTAGCGCGGACCGTCGCGCCCGGGGACGTACAGCCCGCTGTGCGGCGCCGCCGGCGTGGCGCCTGTAGCGGTCGCCTGCTCCGCGGCGAGGCGCTGCGCCTCCTCCTCCGTGAAGAACGGCATCGTGTACACATGATCGCGGATCACCGGCGCCTCGTTGCCCGCGACGATGCGGCCGATCTGCTCGATCAGCGCGGGCTCCTCCCACGCGCCGGCGAACCGCCGTCCCTCGATCGTCAGCAGCGGCACCTCGGTCACGCCCCGGCGCGCCGCGAGCAGCGGGAACTCGCCCACCTCGGTGATGCGCAGCCGCACGAGGCGTGACTCCGCGGCCAGCGCGCCGGTCAGCCGCATGAGGTGCGCCGAGTAGCCGTCGTACGGCGCCACCTGCAGCTCCAGCCGCAGCGGCGCCTGCAGCGCCCCCAACGCCTCGCGGGAGGCGTCGGTGAGGGGGGTGGCGCCCTGGGAGAGGAAGCCGATCAGGTCGAGCAGCGCCGGGAAGAGCACGCCGGCGCACAGGCCGACCACGTGTACGGCGTGGCCCCGGCTGCGCACGATCGTGGTCGGAGCCATCTCCACCCCGGCCGCGGCCGCGCGGCTGGCGTGGCGCTCCAGGTCGTATGCCGTCACGGAGAGCGCCTGGTGCAGCCGCACGAGCTGGCGCATGGTGGCGAGCGTCTGCGCGCAGTGCGTGCAGGGGTCGCGGTCCGTCAGCACGAGCGCGGACTCCGGCCGCGTCCACACGTCGAGCCCAACCGGGGTGGCGAGGCGCTCGGCGAGGTAGCGCATCACCTCCTGCTCGGTCTGGCGATCGAGGGGGCCGGCGGGGGCGGCGGGCATCAGCGGCGCCCCGTCGCGGCGTCCTCGGCGAGCAGCGCGCGGCTGGCGATCCACAACCGCTGGAGCGCCGTGAGTAGCGCCAGCACCGCGAGCAGCCACAGCCCGAGCCGCAGCCAGCCGGTGATCAGCGCCGCGCCGGTCAGCACCACCCGCTCCGAGCGGGTGAACAGCCCGTCGCGGAGCGCCAGCCCCAGCCCCTCGGCGCGCGCGCGCACGTACGAGACGAGCAGCGAGCCGACGACCGCGGCGAACGCGAGCAGCGCCAGCTCGCGCTGGCCGCGGGCGATGGCGTACCAGGCGATGCCGAAGAGCACCGCCGCCTCGGAGATGCGGTCCAGCGTGGAGTCGTAGAGCGCGCCGAACCGCGACGCGCGGTCCGTGGCGCGCGCCAGCGCCCCGTCGAGCAGGTCGAGCGTGCTGGCCGCCAGCACGAGCACGCCGGCCGCGAGCAGCGCGCCCCGCGCGGTCAGCAGCGCCGCCGCGGCGTTACCCGCGAGCCCCGCGGTGGTGAGCATGGTCGGCGTGATGCGCAGCGCCGCGAGCACGCGCACGGCGGGGTCGATGACCGCCGCCGGGGCGTGCGCCGGCAGCAGCCGCCAGTTCACGTGGTCGCCGCCAGCCGTTCGTTGCGCTCGTCGATGGCATGCCGGCGCGACGCCTGCACCGTCTGCTGATGGTCCAGCAGCCGCTCGTAGTAGGAGATCACGCGCCGGGCGACGCGCGGCCACGAGTACTCCTCGACGTGCCGCCGGCCCGTAGCGGCCAGCTCCAACCCGCGCCGCGGGTCCCGCACCAGCGCGGTGAGCGCGTCGGCCAGCGCCATCGCGTCCTTCGGACGCACGAGCACGCCGTCGACCTCGTGAGTGAGCACCGAGGCGTACCCCTCGATGTTCGACGCGACCACGGGCAGCCCCGCCGCCATCGCCTCCAGCAGCACGTACCCCTGCGACTCGTTGCCGAGCGCGGGCGAGCAGAAGATCTGGCACGCGCGGTGGAAGCGCGGCAGCTCGGCGTAGGACTGCTCGGGGACGAAGATGATCCCGCGCTGGCCGCTGCGCTGGACGGAGGCCTCGTAGCGGCGGCGCGCCCGCGAGTCCGGGCCCACCACCACCAGCCGCGTCTCCGGGTTGCGCGCGTTCACCATGCCGAAGGCGCGGATCAGCACGGCGAGCCCCTTGCGCTTCTCCGCCCGCCCCACGTAGAGGATGTTCGTGGTGTCCTCGAACCCCGGCGCCGGCGTCAGCGCCCGGTTCGACCAGTGCCCCACGTCGATGCCGTTCGGGATGATGTTGTAGTAGCCCCGGAAGTACCGCTCCACGTACTGCGAGGCGGGCGGCGAGACGGCGATCTTGCCGTCCAGCTCGTGGAACCAGCGCTTCAGCAGCCGCCGCCCGTATGCGTACAGCCGGTTGCCGCCGTCTTTGCGCGCGTGAAAGGTGCCCACGTTCACGACGCGCGGGTTGGCGGCGCGCGATTGGCGCAGCACCTGGATCGGCAGCACCGGCATCAGCGGCTCGTGGACGTGCACCACGTCGAACTGCTCGCGCGTGAGCACCTCCTTCACCTGCCGGCCGAGGCGCGGGTTGATGGAGATGCGCACCACCGAGCCGGAGGCGGAGACGGACAGCGGCCGCCCGATCGTGACCGTGTCCGGGTCGTCCACGGGCTGCGCCGCCGGCGCGAGGATCTTCACCGTGTGCCCGCGCCCGCGCAGCTCCAGCGCGAGGTGGGCGACGTGCGAGTTGACGCCGCCGGGGGTGTTCCAGTCGTAGGGGGAGACCAGCGCGATCTTCATCGCGTCGTCACCGCGTGCTCGCGCCGCTGAGCCGGTCGCGCAGCCGCGCCAGCGGGGGGCCGAGCATCTTGCGCGGGGTCACCGCCAGGCCGCGCACCTGCTGGAGCGCCAGCCGCCGCGGACCGATACTGCGCAGCGGCGTGCCGCGCTCCTGCACGGCGCTTGTGCGGCGCGCCAGGATCGCCTCCCGCAGCGCCGCGCCGTCGTGGCCCGGGAAGAGCGTGTAGGCGGCGCCCACCGCCTCCGCGAAGTGCGCGTCGCTGCCGCCGGTTTCGGCGAGGCGGTAGCGCTGGGCGTTCAGCGCGCGCGCCCGCCCGCCGGTGTCCCAGCCGCGGCTCGTCGGGTTCGCCAGCTCGATCCCGTCCGGGTGGACCGTGCGGTCGGCGATCGCCAGCACGCGCTCCAGCGACCGCCGGCCGATCGAGCGCGTGAGCAGCGAGAACGGGTGGGGGACGACGGCGAGCCCGCCCGCGCGGTGGATCGCCGCCACCGTCGCCTCCAGCGAACGGAACGAGGGCACCGGCTCCTCCACCCACAGCGCGAGCAGGTGCCCCTGCAGCGTGGTCACCTCGATGCCGGTGACGAGGGCGAAGTGGTAGGGGGCCTGCGCGTACGCCTCCCGCGCCAGCAGCGCGCCGCGCACGTCGTCGTGATCGGTGATCGCGACCACGTCCATGTCGCCGCGCAGCTCGATGTGCTCGAAGATGCCGCGCGCGTCCTCCATGCCGTCGCCGTAACGGGTGTGCACCTGCAGATCGGCGCGCCCGAAGCGGCCGGCGGTGCGGGGCGTGGGGGTGCGGTCAGCTGCTATGGTCACGATCCCTATTGTAGGGGTCGCGGCCGCCGTCGCCCGGCGGGGCCGGCGGCCCCCAGACCGGGGCCAGCGGGAACCACTGGCCGGGCGCCCGGGTGATCGCCCGCTCCAGGCAGGCGATCACGGCGCCCATCCCGGAATCCAGATCGGCGGCGCGGTCGCCGGTGGGCGGGGGGAGTGGCACAGCCTCGATCCAGGCGTGGTAGCGGCCGGGCCGGCGCGTGCGCAGCACCCACCCCGCCACCACCTCCGCGCCGGTGCGGCGCGCCAGGTCAACCGCGCCGGTGGGCATCGCCGCCGGCGCGCCGAAGAAGGGGTAGGCGCGGCCGCTGCCGAGCACGTCGCGATCCACGAGCAGCCCGAGCGTGCCGCCGTGCTTGAGGTGCGCCCGCGCCGCGCGCAGCCCGCCGAGGTCCGCCGGGAGGTAGGTCATCCCGTGCCGCCGGCGCACGCGGTCCACGAAGGCGTGCACGCGCGGCGGCGACAGCGGCTCCGTCACCCCCACCACGTTGAGCCCGAAGGGGGCCAACGCCTGCGCGATCACCTCGGGGCTCCCGAGGTGAGCGGAGATGAAGATCAGCCCCAGGCCGCGGTCGTAGGCGTCGAACAGCGTCTCGATCCCCTCGAGGCGGTCCACGCGCGCGAAGATCGCCTCC
>SHYR01000009.1 GCA_009692705.1 Dehalococcoidia bacterium | reverse complement strand
AGGCGGTGGAGTACCACCCCACGGCGGCACACTGGGTGCTCTCCGAGATCATCTACCGCCTGTCCGGGATGGACTACCGCCAGCACCTGCGCGAGAAGCTCTGCGAGCCCTGCGGCGTCGCCAACGAGTTGTTCATCGGCCTCCCCGATCCCGAGCAGGAGCGCGCCGCGGACAGCCTCTTCCTGCACGAGCCGGAGGCCCGCACCGGGGAGATCAACACGCGCTCTATCTTCCACTTCAACTTCCCGCAGCAACGGCTGCAGGGCAACCCGGCGGCCGCAGGGTTCGCTACCGCCGCCGCTGTCGCGCTCTACTACCAGCCACTGGTGAACGGCGGTGTAACGGCTGAGGGCACGCGGCTGCTCAAGCCGGAGACGATCGAGCGCATGACGGCCGTGGTCACGCAGGGGTTGAAGGACGCCGCCTCCGGGCTGCCCGCGAGCCGCTCGCTCGGCCTGATCGTCGCGGGCGACCGGCCTGCGGAGCGGGGCTTCGGCAGCAAGTGCTCGCCGCGCGTCTTCGGCCACAACGGCGCGGGCGGGCAGATCGCGTGGGCCGACCCGGAGAGCGGACTCTCCTTCGCATACGTCACCAACGGGCTGTGCGATCCGAAGCACATCCAGCGCCGGACGAACGAGCTCTCCGACCTCGCCGTGGCGTGCGCGCGCTGAATCTGCGCCCAGAGTCGCCGATCTTGCGCGCGGAAGGCGTGATCTGGCGCGTTGGCCGCCGCTCGATCGTGCCCGGGCGCTAGCCTCGCCGCTGCACCCGTGACGACACGAACGCGTCGAGCGCGCTGGCGAACGCCTGCGGCTGGTCGCCCTGCACCGAGTGGCCAGCGCCCTCGATCACCACGAGCCGCGCATCGTGCATCGCCGCCACCATCGCCTCGGCGGCGTCCTGCGCGAGCACGCGGCTGATCGAGCCGCGCATCAGCAGCGTCGGCGTGCGAATCGCGCGCACGGCCGCCCACAGTCGCTGGGTGTTGCGCTCACGCGCCTCGGCCAGCTCCTGCTCGCTGGGCTCGCGCGTCTGCGCGCCGCGGCGCGGGGCCTGCTTCCACGTCCAGCGGCCGTCGCCGGTCTCGCGCAGCGAGTGCCACAGACTGTAGGCGAGGTGGTCCGGCTTGCGCTGCGGGTTGAACTGCACCGCGCGCGCGAGGAAGTCCTCGAAGCGATCCATCGTCTCGACATCGCGCACGAACTGCGAGATCTCGAGTGTGCCCTCTCGCATCAGCTGCGGACCGACATCCACGATCACCAGCGCGTCGAGGCGCTGCGGGTGGCGGGCGGCGTAGCGGATCGCGTTCATGCCGCCCATCGACATGCCGGCGAGTGCGCAGTGATCGTAGCCGAGATGTTCGAGGAACTGGCGCGTGTCCTCCAGCATCAACTCGCCGCCGTCGCGCTCCAGCTGGCCGTCCGGCGTCCATTCGCTGTCGCCGTGGTTGCGCTGGTCCAGCGCCACCAGGTGGTAACGGTCGCGCAGCAGCAGGGCGGCCATGTCCCATGTGTGCGCGGTGAGCCCGCCGCCGTGCAGCAGCACCACGTGCGGCAGGTGGGGGTTGCCCCAGTCGAGATAGTGGCAATCGATGCCGTTGAGCCGCACCCAGCGGTCGCCCGGCATCACGATCTCGGGCGGCTTCAGCCCGAGCGCCTGCGCGCACGCACGCATCCGCTCCCGGTAGTCTTGCGGCGCCCGCCGTACGGCTGCCATGGGCGTTCCCTTCGTAGCCCGCGCGCGGCCAGAGTGTAGCATCGCGCTTCGCGCCTGGTGTCGCGCTGGAACGCCGATCCGGGACCCGGTCCTGCCGCGGCGGGCGATGGACGGCTCCGCGGCCGGCGGCCATGATGCTCGCGCCGCGTCGAGCGACGTGGGCGAGGGGCGTACGATCGAATCGGTCCAACCGGCAGACGCGCGGGTAACGGAGAGGCGCTAGAGCGATGACAGAAGAGATCGTGCTCGTCAGCGGCGTGCGCAGCGCGATCGGGCGCTTCGGCGGCGGCTTCGTCGACACCCCGGCCGCGGAGCTGGGCGCCGCCATAATCCGCGAGGCGGTGGCGCGAGCGGGCATCGAGCCCGCGCAGGTCGACCAGGTGGTGATGGGCTGCGTCGGGCAGGTCGCCGAGGACGCGTACATCGCGCGCCACGCTGCGGTGAAGGCGGGCCTCCCGATCGAGGTGCCAGCCGTGACGGTGAACCGCATCTGCGGCAGCGGCCTCGAGGCGATCATGACCGCGGCGCGCTGGATCCGGTCCGGCGAGGCCGACGTGATCGTGGCGGGCGGCGTCGAGAACATGAGCCGCCTCCCCTACTACCAGCGCGGGGCGCGCTGGGGTCTGCGCCTCGGCGATGCGCCGCTGGAGGATGCCATCCCGCTGCTGCTCTCCGACCCGTTCCAGCGCTACCACATGGGCGTCACCGCCGAGAACCTCGCCGAGCAGTTCGGCGTCAGCCGTGAGGACCAGGACGTGTTCTCCGTCGAGAGCCATCGGCGCGCGGTGAGCGCGATCCAGGCCGACACCTTCCGCAAGGAGATCGTGCCGATCCATGTGAAGGTGGGCCGCGAGACGAAGGTGATCGACACCGACGAGCATCCGCGCGCGGACACCAGCCTCGAACGGCTGGCCACGCTGCAGCCCGCCTTCAAGCCGGACGGGCGCGTCACACCGGGCAACGCCTCCGGCATCAACGACGGCGCCGCCGCCGTCGTGGTGATGTCGGCGCGGCGGGCGCAGGAATTGGGCGTGCGTCCGCGGCTGCGCCTGCTCGGGAACGCGGTGGCGGGCGTGGACCCCGCGATCATGGGCAGCGGGCCGATCCCGGCCACGAAGAAGGTGCTAGCGCAGACCGGCCTCTCGCGCCACGACCTCGACTGCATCGAACTAAACGAGGCCTTCGCCGCGGTGGCGCTCGCCTGCACGCGGGCGCTCGACCTGGATCCCGAGCGGGTCAACCCTAACGGCGGCGCGGTCGCGCTCGGGCACCCGGTCGGGGCGACCGGGGCGATCCTGACTGTGAAGCTGATGCACGAGCTGGAGCGCAGCGGCGGGCGGCGCGGCCTCGTCTCGCTCTGCATCGGCGGCGGCCAGGGGATCTCGGCGATCTTCGAGCGCGTCAACTAGTCTCCGGCGTCTCCGGCGACCGCCCGGCAGGGCTGCGGCCCCCGGAGCGGGCAGGTAGCATGACGGCGGCCGCGGCGCCGCCGCTGCCAGCGCAGGCGCGACGGACGCACAGAAGGACGGGATGACCATGCTGGCGCTCGATGGCATCAAGGTGCTCGACCTCTCGCGGCAATCTCCCGGACCGTTTTGCACGATGCTGCTGGGCGATTTCGGCGCTGACGTGCTGGTGGTAGAGGCGCCGCCGCAGTTCGTCTCGCGCGGGCGCGGCGCGCCGCCCCCCGCGGCGGACACCGAGGGCGCCCGCCGGCGCGCGCACCAGTCGGTCGCCCGCAACAAGCGCTCGATCGTGCTCAACCTGCGCGAGGAGGCCGCGCGCGCGGTGTTCTACCGCCTCTGTGAGGACGCCGACGTGGTGGTGGAGGGCTTCCGGCCGGGCGTGGTTGCGCGCCTCGGCGTCGACTACGAGACGGTCTCGAAGCTCAACCCGCGCATCGTCTACTGCTCGCTGTCGGGGTACGGTCAGACCGGGCCGTACCACGACCTCGTCGGGCACGACATCGACTACATCTCGATCGGCGGCGCGCTGGGGTCGATCGGCCGCCCCGGTCAGCCGCCCGCGATCCCGCACAACCTGCTGGCCGACTTCGCCGGCGGCGGACTGCTCTCCGCGTTCGCGATCACGACGGCGCTGCTCGCGCGCGCACACACCGGGCGCGGCCAGTACCTGGACATGGCGATGACCGACGGCGTGCTCTACCTGCAGGCTTCCGCCACCGCCGGCGTACTGCTCGGCGGTGAGCCGCCGTCTCGCGGGGGCGGCTCGCTCTCTGGCGGCTCGCCGCACTACGACACCTACGAGACCGCGGACGGCAAATGGCTCGCTTTCGGCGCCATCGAGCCGTACTTCTGGGAGCACCTCTGCGAGGCGGTCGGCCGCGAGGACTTCAAGCCGCTGCAGCACAACGCCTCGCGCCACGCGGAGGTGCGCGAGCACTTCCAGCGCACCTTCAAGCAGAAGACGCGCGACCGCTGGTTCGCGGAACTCAGGTCGATCGAGCTCTGCGTGGCGCCCGTCTACACGCTGGACGAGGCGCTCAACGACGAGCACAACCGCGCGCGCCAGATGGTGCTGGAGTTCGACGACCCGCGCGCCGGCAAGGTGCGGCACGTCGGCATCGGGCCGAAGCTCTCGGACACCCCGGGCACGGTGCGCCGGCTGGCGCCGCTGGCCGGCGAGCACACCGACGAGGTGCTGGCCACGCTGGGGTACGACGCGAAGAGCATCGCGGAGCTGCGCAAGCGCGGGGTGATCGGCTAGCGGCGCGCGAGCCCTGCGTCGGCGGGCGCCGGCGCGGCGCGCCCGACACGTGCCGCCTGTTCGCCGCCGCCCCACGCGCCCTATGCTCACCCCCGGAAGCGTCCGCTCAGCACCGCATCGGGGGCCCGCCCATCGCCACAACGACGCGACGCCTGGCGCTGCGGCGCCCGCGCATCTTCTACGGCTGGTACATCGTCGGCGTCGCCGCAGTGGCGCAGTTCGTCGGCGCCGGGACGCAGGCTTGGGCGGCCGGCGTGCTGCTGAAGCCGATGACCACCGACCTTGGCTGGTCCCGCGAGACCTTCTCCGCCGTGCAGACCGTGTCCACCTTCGTGATGGGCGGCGTGGGCCTGCTGATCGGCGTGCTCGTGGATCGCCGCGGGCCGCGCGCGCTCCTGCTCATTGGCGCGCTGGTCTCGGGCACGGCGATGTGCGCCACAAGCTGGATCAACGAGCTCTGGCAGTTCTACCTCATCCGCGGCGTCGCGCAGACCATCGGCATGGCGATGATCGGCGGCCTGGTCGTCAACGTGACAGTGGCGAAGTGGTTCGTCGCGCGCCGCGGCATGGCGATCTCGATGGCCTCGCTCGGCATCTCGCTCAGCGGCGTGCTGATGGCGCCCCTGCTGTCGATCTTCGTCGACGCCCACGGCTGGCGGGCGGCGTGGGTGGCGATGGGCGTCACGGTGTGGGTGCTGATGATCCCATCGGCGTTCGTGATCCGCAGCACCCCCGAGCGCTACGGCCTCAACCCCGACGGCATGAGCGCGGAGGAGGCACGCGAGTACAGCAGCCGACGCAAGCGCGCGTCCGCCTCCTCCGAGGTGCAGTGGACCCGCCGCGAGGCGGTGCGCACGCCCACGATCTGGCTCGTCATCCTGGCTTACGGCGTCGCGAACATCGGACTGGGCGCGATGCTGCTGCACACGATCCCGTTCCTGGGCGACCAGGGTCTCTCGCCCAGAACCAGCGCCTTGCTGGCCAGCATGTTCGCGTGGGCGTCGCTGCTCTCCAAGCCGCTGTGGGGATGGCTGATGGACCGTTTCCACGCGCGCTTCCTGAGCGCCGTCGGGTTGACGCTTGCGGCGCTGTCCACGCTGGGGTTGTTGAGTGCCGCAGGCGTGCACTCGCAGTTCATGATGGGGGCGATGCTTGCCAGCTACGGGTTCGGCGTCGGGGGGACCATCCCGTTGCAGGAGACGGTGTGGGCGAGCTACTTCGGCCGCCAGCACCTCGGCGCGATCCGCAGCGTCGCGATGCCGTTCTCGATCATCTTCGGCGCGGGTGGGCCATTGCTGGCGGGCACGCTCTACGACCGCACCGGCAGCTACAACTCGGCGTTCACCATCTTCGCCATGTTCCAGCTCCTCGGCGCCGTGCTCGTGCTGCTGGCGCGCCCGCCCCGGCGTCCGTTCGCGGCCGCGGGCGGGCACCCCGAAGAGCCGGCGCCCGCCCCCCTCGCCGCCGGCGCGGTGCGCAGCGCGCTGCCGGAGCCGCCGCCGGCGAGCTAGGCCCCCGGGCGCCGCGCGCCGCCGCCCCGCGCGCCGTATGCTGACGCCCGGAAGCGTCCGCGCAGCGCCGCATCGGGGGCCCGCCCATCACCGCGACGACACGGCGCCCGGCGTTGCGGCGCCCGCGCATCTTCTACGGCTGGTACATCGTCGGCGCCGCGCTCGTAGCGCAGTTCGTCGGCGCCGGGACGCAGGCGTGGGCGGCCGGCGTGCTGCTGAAGCCGATGACCACCGATCTCGGCTGGTCTCGCGAGGCCTTCTCCGCCGTGCAGACCGTTTCCACATTCGTGTCAGGGGGCATGGGCCTGCTGATCGGCGTGCTCGTGGACCGGCGCGGGCCGCGCGCGCTCATGCTCATCGGCGCGCTGATCGCGGGCATCGCGATGTGCGCCACGAGCCTGGTCCACGAGCTCTGGCAGTTCTACCTCATCCGCGGCATCACACAGACCATCGGCATGGCGATGATCGGCGGCCTGGTCGTCAACGTGACCGTGGCGAAGTGGTTCGTCGCGCGCCGCGGCATGGCGATCGCGATGGCTTCGCTCGGCACCTCGCTCGCCGGAGTACTGCTGGCGCCCCTGCTGTCGCTCTTCGTCGCAGCCTACGACTGGCGGGCGGCGTGGATCGCGCTGGGCGTCACGGTGTGGGTGCTGATGATCCCCGCGGCGTTCGTGATTCGCAGCACCCCCGAGCGCTACGGCCTCACGCCCGACGGCATGAGCGCGGACGAGGCGCGCGAGTACAGCACCCGGCGCAAGCGCGCGTCCGCCTCCTCCGAGGTGCAGTGGACCCGCCACGAAGCGGTGCGCACGCCCACGATCTGGATCGTTATCCTGGCCTACGGCGTCGCGACCATCGGCATCGGCGCGATGCTGCTACACACGATCTCGTTCCTGGACGACCAGGGCTTCTCGCACACCACCAGCGCCTTCCTGTTCAGCCTGTTCGCGTGGGCGACGCTGCTCTCCAAGCCTTGCTGGGGATGGCTGATGGACCGCTTCCACGCGCGCTTCCTGAGCGCCGTGGGCTTCACGATCTCGGCGGTATTCATCCTGGGGCTGGTGAGCGCCACCCGGGTGCACTCGGAGTTGATGATCGCGGCGATGCTGGTCGGCTTCGGGCTGGCGATCGGGGGGACCATCCCGTTGCAGGAGACGGTGTGGGCCAGCTACTTCGGCCGCCAGCACCTCGGCGAGATCCGCAGCGTCGCGATGCCGTTCTCGATCATCTTCGGCGCGGGCGGGCCCTGGATCGCGGGCGCGCTCTACGACCGCAGCGGCAGCTACAACTCGGCGCTCATCTCCTTCGCCATGTTCCAGTTCCTCGGCGCCGTGCTCGTGCTGCTGGCGCGCCCGCCCCGGCGACCGCTGGCGGCCGCGGGCGGGCACCCCGAAGAGCCGGCGCCCGCCCCCCTCGCCGCCGGCGCGGTGCGCAGCGCGCTGGCGGAGCCACCGCCGGCGAGCTAACGCCCCCGGCGCCAGCTTCGTCGCAGGCGTGCGGCGAGCCGCCGCGGCCACCCCACGGGCTCGGGGGCCTCGATCAGCACGTCGGGCAACCACGGCGTGCCCAGCACGGGCAGCAGCCAGCGGTCCAAGCCGATGTAGCCGCCCACCTTCCACGCCAGGATCAACGCCACCGCCAGCAGGAACAGCACCGGGTTAGTGCTGGCCGTGCCGGCCAGCATGAAGTTGAAGTTCATGAACGCGCCGAACAGCGCCGCTACCGCCACGAACGCACCCACGATCAGCGCCAGTCCCACCGCCACCTCCCCGAAGGCAACCAGCGGCGCGAACCACGTGTACCACTCGCGGTCGAGCATGAACTGGATGAAGTCGCGGTACCAGCCGTAGCTGATCGGCGGGCGGCCCTGCGCGGGCACCTGCACGATTCGCTCCCAGAAGCGCTGCAACGCTACCCCGTCGTGGTTGATCCAGCCGTCGCCCTGACCTTCTCCAGGCCCGCGATCAGCCACTGCCAGCCGAGGTACAGGCGCACCACGAACCACAGCGGCGCCGTCACCGGGCTCGCCACCAGCGTGTGGAACCAGGGCGGTCCACCAGCCGGCGCGCGCGCCCGATTGAGCACGCAATGCGCCGTGGATAAGTACCGGCAGGCGTCCGCGCCGGGATGAGCCGGCCCCGGGTTCGCGGCACTGGCTGGCGGGCCGGCCCCCCGCTCAGCGCTCCACGCGGTGTCCGCCGAACTGGCCGCGCAGCGCCGCGACCAGGCGCATCGCGAACGAGTTCGCGTCGCGGGAGGCGAAGCGGGCGAAGAGCGAGGCCGCGAGCACGTTCGCAGGCACCCCGCGCGCGACCGCTTCCTGCGCCGCCCAGCGTCCCTCCCCGGAGTCCTCGACGTATCCGCGCAACCGCTCGAGCCCTGGATCGCCGGCCAGCGCCCGCTCCGCCAGCTCCAGCAGCCACGAGCGCACCACGCTGCCGCGGTTCCAGAGCCGTGCGATCGCGGGCAGATCCAGCGGCTCGTCGTAGCGGTCGAGCAGCGCGAAGCCCTCGGCGTAGGATTGCAGCAAGCCGTACTCGATCGCGTTGTGCACCATCTTCACGTAGTGGCCCGCGCCGGGGCCGCCGACGTGGGCGTACCCGCCTTCGACCGCGAGCGCGCGCAGCAGCGGCTCCACAGCGGCCACGCTCTCCGCGACGCCGCCGACCATCAGGCAGTAGCCTCGCTCCGCGCCCTCCACGCCGCCGGAGGTGCCCGCGTCGAGGAACGCGATCCCGCGCTGCGCGAGCGCGGCGCCGCGGCGCACTGAGTCGTCGTAGCGGCTGTTGCCGCCGTCGATCATGCAGTCGCCGCGCGCGAGCAGCGGCGCAAGCTCCGCGATTACCACCTCTACCGCCTCCGCGGGCACCATCAACCAGCACACGCGCGGCGCCGGCAGCGCCGCCACCAGCGCCAGCAGCGAACCAACGTCACTCAGCCCCGGCACGCGGTCGTAGCCCACGACTTCGTGACCGGCGGCGAGCCAACGCGCACGCAGTCCCGTGCCGATCCGGCCGAGGCCGATGAGGCCCACTCGCATCTGTGTGCTCCGCTCTCCGCTGGCCCGCCGGGCGCGCCTACTGAACGGCCCGCGATCGCTGTTGTCAACGGCGCGGGCGCACGGGCTGGACGGCCAGCACGGGCTACGCCAGCAGGTCGCGCAGCGCCTCGTCGATCGCGGGATGGCGGAAGGCGTAGCCCAACTCCTGCGTGCGGCGCGGCCGCACCCGCTGGCTCCCCGTGATCACGCTCGCCGCCTCACGGAGCGCCAGGCGCAGCGCCCAGCCCGGCACCGGCACGAAAGCCGGCCGGTGCAGCGTGCGCGCGAGCGCGCGGGTGAAGTCGCCGTTGATCGCTGGCTCGGGGGCGACCGCGTTCAGCGGACCCTCCACAGCGGCGTGGTCGAGCGCGTGCAGGTAGACACCCACGCAGTCGTCGAGGTGCACCCATGGGAACCACTGCCGCCCCCCGGCGAGCGGGCCACCGAGGCCGAGCCGGAACGGCCACAGCATCAGCCGCAGCGGATCACCCCGCGGCGTCAGCACGACGCCGCAGCGCACGAGTACGGTGCGCACGCCGGCGCCGGAGGCCGCGCGCTCCCAGTCGCGGCAGAGCTGCGCGAGAAAGCCCGCGCCCGGCGTCGAGGATTCCGTCAGTTCCTCGTCGCCGCGCCCGCCGTAGTACCCCACCGCGGAGGCGGAGATAAGCACGCGCGGGCCGCCGCCCGCGGCGCCGGCGGCGATCGCGGCAGCAAGCCGCGCCGCGGTGTCGATGCGGCTCGCTCGCAGTTCGCGCTTGCGGGCCGAAGTCCAGCGCCAGAGACCGATCGGCGCACCGGCGAGATGGACCGCCGCATCCATGCCCGCCAGCGCCCGCGGCAGCTCGTCCCACCCGAACCAGCGGATGCCGCCGCCACGGCCGGCGGGGCGGCGGCTCACGCCGACCACCTCGTCGCCGCGCGCCAGCAGGGCGCGCGCCAGTGCGCCGCCGATCAGACCGCTCGCACCGGTGATCAGGACACGCATGGGTTCCTTCGAGGCCGCTATCGCCGCGGCGAGGCTCGATTCGGCGGCCCACCCACCGCCGTGGCGCAGCGTGCGCACCACGCTCCGTGGTCGCACGGTCCCATCCCGGCAGCGCACACGCAATCGCGCGTAATATAGTGCGCGGCGATGCGCAACGCTGACGTCTACCTGGTCGACGGGACCTACGAGCTGTTCCGCCACTTCTACGCCGTACCCCCGGCCAGCGCCGCGGCGGGCACCGAGGTGGGCGCGGTGCGCGGCGTGCTGGGTTCCCTGCTGCGCATGATCGAGCAGGGCGCGACGCACCTCGGGGTGGCGACCGACCACGTGATCGAGTCGTTCCGCAACGCGCTCTGGCCCGGCTACAAGACCGGCGAGGGCGTGCAGCCGGAGCTGCTGGCGCAGTTCGCCCCGCTCGAGCGCGCGCTCGCGGCGATGGGCGTCGCCGTCTGGCCGATGGTCGAGCTCGAGGCGGACGATGCGCTCGCCTCCGCCGCCGCGATCTGCGAGCGCGACGCCGCCGTCGGCCGGGTCATCATCTGCACGCCGGACAAGGACCTGGCGCAGTGCGTGCGTGACGGGCTGGTCGTGCAGCTCGATCGCCGCAGCGGCCGGGTGCGCGACGAGGCGGGCGTGGTCGAGCGCTTCGGCGTGCTGCCGGCCTCGATCCCGGACTACCTCGCGCTCGTCGGCGACAGCGCCGACGACTTTCCCGGGCTCCCCGGCTTCGGCGCGAAGACGGCCGCCGCCCTGCTCGCGCGCTACGGCCACCTCGAGGCGATCCCCGCCGACGGCGCGGCGTGGGACGTGCCCGTGCGCGGGGCGGCGAAGCTCGCGCAGACGCTCACCGAGCAGCACGAGCGGGCGCGGCTCTTCCGCGACCTCGCCACGCTGCGCACCGCGGAGCCGCTGTTCGAGAGCGTCGAGCAGTTGCGCTGGCGCGGCCCGCGGCCGCAATTCGCGGCGCTCTCCCGCGCGCTTGGCGCGCCGGGGTTGCACGAGCGCGCGGTCGCCGCCGCGCGGTCCGCGTAGCGATGCCAGGAAGCGCGCCGCGCCCGCGTTCGGCTCGAGGCGCCGCCATGCTCGTGGCACTGGCGGTGGCGCTGGCGCTCGCGCTGTGCGCGGGCTGCGGCGCGCCGGCGGAGCGCGCGAGCGCGCCGGCTGCGACACTCGCGACGGTCGCGAGCGCCCGCACGGGGGCGAGTGTTGCGCTCCCGGCCCCAGCCGCGGAGGTGATGGAACTTTCCGACCCGCTGACTCTCGCTCCCGTCCCGGCAAGCGTGAGCTCGCGGCCGGCGGCGGCCGCGCTCACCGCCGACGGCGAGGCGGCGCGCGTCATCGAGCGGGTACCCCGCGCCGGGATGCGCGTGGCGCTCACCTTCGACGCCGGGGCGGACGTGGGGGCCAGCGCGACGATCCTCGACCTGCTCGACCGCGAGCAAGCGCGCGCGAGCTTCGGTCTCACCGGGCGCTGGGCGGAGCAGCACCCGGAGCTGGTGCGGCGCATCGCGGCGTCCGGCCATGACGTAATCAACCACAGCTACGACCACGCCTCGTTCACCGGCCACTCCACCGCCTCCGCGCCGCTGACGCGCGCCGAGCGCTGGCAGCAGCTCGATCGCGCGGACTCGATGCTCTCGCAGCTCACCGGAGGCAGCAGCCGCCCGTACTTCCGCCCGCCCTACGGCGACCTCGACGAGGCGCTCCGCACCGATGCCGGCGCGCGCGGCTACCGCTACATCGTGATGTGGTCGGTGGACTCGCTGGGCTGGAAAGGCCTCGCCGCGCCGGCGATCACCGAGCGCTGCCTCGCGAATGCCCAGCCGGGCGCGATTTATGTCTTCCACGTCGGCGCGGCCTCCCAGGACGCCGCCGCGCTGCCGGCGATCATTCGCGGCCTGCGCGCCCTCGGGTATGCTGTCGGCTCAGTGTCGGAACTGCTCGCCGGCTCGTAATGGCCGGGTGCGGTTCGAGCGGAGGCGGTCTGCGCGTGCGCGGTGCCGGTTGCGCGCTGGGGCTGCTGCTGGCGAGCATCCTGCTCGTGGCCTGCGCCACGGCCAGCGGCAGCGAGGGCGGCCCCCCGGCGCCGCCGGCCGTCACGGCTTCCGTCCCGGAGCCGGCGGCCCCGGCAGTCGTCATGCGGCTGCGCGCCCCCTTCGCGCCCCCGCCGATCCAGACCACCAGCCCCCCGCCCCCGTCGCTCTCCGCGGAGGGCGCCGTCGTGCTCGACGAGGGCAGCGGCGCGGTGCTGTACGAGCGCAACGCGCACACGCCGCTCGCGCCGGCCTCCGTGACCAAGATCATGACCGCGCTGATCGCGCTCGAGCGCGGCAACCCCGAGGACCTGGTGACGGTGCAGATCGACAGCCGCAGGATGCGCGGCAGCACCGTGATGGGGCTGGTGCCGGACGAGCAGTTGACGCTGCAGGACCTGCTCTACGGGATGATGCTGCCCTCCGGCAACGACGCGGCGGCCGCGATCGCCGAGCACATCGCGGGCACGCAGGCCGCGTTCGTCGAGCTGATGAACCGTCACGCCGAGGTGCTTGGTCTGCTCAACACGCACTTCGCGAATCCGCACGGCCTCGACGCCACCGGGCACTACTCCTCCGCGTACGATCTCGCGCTGCTCGCGCGGGAGGCGATGGCGCGCCCGGACTTCCAGCGGCTGGTGAACGCGCGCTACTGGGAAGCGCAGGGCACCATCAACAGCTACCGCATGTTCAACTCGAACGCGCTGCTGACGTGGTACTCGGGCGCCGACGGCGTGAAGATCGGCTACACGCGGTCGGCACGGCAGACGATCGTGGCCTCCGCGACCCGGGACGGCCACCGCGTCTACGCCGTGGCGCTGCGCAGCCCGGATCGCAACTTCGACGCCAGCGTGCTGCTCTCGTGGGCGTTCAACGCCTACAGCTGGCGCGCCGGCGGCGAGGCGGGCGCGGGGCTCGATGGCAGCGCGATCAGCGCCAGCACCTCCGCGCTCACCGCGGGCGCCGCCGCGCCCTGAGCGCCAGATCCCCCTTGGGGCAGGGGCCCCGCTCACGCTAGGCTCGGCGACCGATCGTGAGGTCGCCGGGGGGGGGTGCGCGGGTGGTTACGCCAGCAGCGCCGGGCGGGCGCGGGTGGATGCCCGGGGTGGAGCGCGTCCCCACGGCCGCGCAGGGCTACGACGACCTGCCACCGGGATCGATGCGCGCGCTCGCGGTGATGTCGCACATCATGCATGGCTACCAGGGCACGATACTCCGCTGGGCGCGCGAGCGCGGGCCATCGATCACGCCCGCCGGCGCTCGCTTCATGATCGGCCGCAGCGGGCGCTTGGTGCAGCACGTCGGCGTCTACGACGCGGCGTGGCACGCCGGTCACGTCGCGGCGCCCACCTGGGCGCTGTACCGGCCGGGCACCAACCCCAACCGCTGCACGGTCGGCATCGAGCACGAGGGCTTCAGCGTGCCGCCGCCGTACCCGTACGACTACCTCTACGATCAACAGCGCCCGTGGCCGCAGCCGATGGTCGAGGCGAGCATCGCGGTGCATCGCTGGCTGATGGGCGAACTGGCGCTGGAGCCCGCGCCGGATACGGTGATCGGCCACTGCATGACGGACTCCGTGACGCGCGCGGACGATCCGGGCGCGGCCTGGCCGCGCGAGCGCGTGATCCAGTCGCTGGGCGGCACGCCGGCGCGCCCCGAGCCGCTCACGCTCGGCCACGCGCGGTGGGCGGAGCTGGGGCTGGCGCTGGGCGGCTATATGGGCCGGGGCACGCGCCCGCTGCGCTTCGACGGCCCCTTCGAGCTGCACGAGCTGCGGATCTGCAGCGAATCGTAGGCTGGACCGGCAACGCCGCGTGCTACTCGGCGGACGCCGTGCTGGCGGCTCCCTCGGCATGCCCGCCCCGGCGCGCGGCCGCCCACGCCGCTGCGAAGAGCGGGCGGACATGGCGGCGCTGCACCACCGCGACGATCACAGCAAGCACGAGGTACATCAGCGCGATGCCGAGACGCACCTCCGTGCTGGGAAACGCGAACTGCGCGAGGAACGGGAGCAGCAACGCGAGCGTCTCCTTGCGGCCCAGCGACAGCGAGAGCAGCACCGCGGACGCGAACAGGATCTGCGCCGCGGTCAGTAGCACCTCCTCCGTCTGCCGGCCGTCCAGCGGCAGGCCGGAGAGGGTCTCGCTCGAGATCGCGTAGGCGATCGCGATGCTGCTCACGAGCAGCGTCCACTGGTTGACCTGCGACGAAAGCAGCAAGCCCAGGCCGGCGGCCGCGCGGCCGCGAAACGCCAGGATCGCGGCGATCAAGAACTCGGGCGCCTCCGACGCCAGCGGAGCGAGCCACTGCACCAGCAGGAACTCGTCGATCCCGAGCTGCGTCCCGCTGTGCACCAGCCCCTCCGCGAACGGCTCGGCGACGGCGAGGATGGCCGCCGCCGCATAGACCAAGAGGGCTCCCACGGCGGCTCGGCGCTGGAAGGCCGGCAGCGAGCCGATGCTGCGCGCCGGGCCCACGAGCTCCGGTTCCTTGCCTGGCGAACGCGAGACGACCCACAGGTAGACGCCGAAGATCGCAGCCATCACGACGCTGTGGTAGAGCGCGATCTCGCCGATGCCCGCGATCGTGAACGAGTAGACGCTCGCCGCGGTCAGCGCGATCACCGCGACCGCAGCGCCGGGTTCGAGGCGCAGCGAGCCCCGCCGCTGGCGCCACCAGAAGATGAAGAACACCAGCGGCCAGCCGAGGCCGCTCAGCAGCCGGTTTGCTCCCGTCAGGTTCGCGACGGCGAAGGGGGCGAACGCAGGGTCCTGCCCCGCCTTCCAGGCGAACGTCACATCGACGGCATACTCCGGGAGCACCGCGACCAACGCGATGAATACGATCGCCAGCCCCTGCGAGATGTCGACTTCGGCGGCCTCCGCGGCCCAGCTCAGCAGGAAAGCCGCCGCGACGATCGTGAGGCCATACAGCGCGGTACCGGCCACGGTACCGAGATCGGCGCCGGTCAGTCGCAGCACTACGCCGGGAACCGCCAGCAGCGCGGTCAGCGCGATGATCGTGCGTGCGTTCAGCGGGAGGCAGCCTCTCGACGCGTGGCGGGACCGCTCGACGGCGCGCAGCGGGGGCCGCTGCTATCGCGGGGGATTGTACCGAACCGATCGCGTACGCGCTGCCCGGGACGCCGGCGTGCCGGCGTACAATCACTCCTCGGCGGGCACTCCTCGGCGGGAACAGCGGCAGAGACCGGAGGGCGCATGAGCCGGGGCGCCGCCCCACCACGTGAGATCGCCGCGTGACCGCGCCGTCCCCGAACGCCCCCCTCCGGCCGGAGCGTCCGCGCGACGAGCTGGGCCGCCCGCTCCCCGCCGGCTCGGCGACGCGCCTCCAGCTCGAGCCCTTCGACCGCCTCGACCCGGACACCAACCAGCGCCTCGCGGTGCAGCATTTCAACCGCGGCCAGTTCTTCGCCGCGCACGAGGCGTGGGAGGCGTGCTGGCGCGCGGCACGCGAAACCGCGGACGAGGCGTTCTTCAAGAGCCTCGCGCAGCTCGCTGCCGGCTACACGCACTGGCGGCGCGGCAACGCCCACGGCGCACGGGCGCTGCTCGAGCGCGCCAGCGCCGGGCTCCGCGCCTACCCGCCGCGGCACCGCGGGCTGGATGTCGCGGCGCTGCTGGCTGCGGCCCGCGAGCACGCCGCGCGCTTCGGCGAAGCGGAGCGCGCGGGCGCCCCGCCGCCGGCGGTCGCGGTCGCGCCGCTCGCGCTCGACGAGCCCCAGGGACCGGGCTAGCGGCCCGCGCCCACCGGCACAGAGAGCTCCGCGGGCTGCTGCCCGGTAGTGAGCACACGGCTCTGCGCGGCCTCGATGATCATGCGCAGCAGCTCCGAGTAGCGGATGCCGCCGAAGGTGGCCATGAGGTTGAGCTTCCCGTCCCAGCACCAGCCGGGGTTCGGGTTCACCTCCAGCAGCTTGACGTTGCCCTCCGCGTCGGCGCGGAAGTCGAAGCGCGCATAGTCACGGCAGCCGAGGCGCTCGAACAGCCGCGTCGAGTGGTCGGTGAGGCGCCGCCGCGTCTCCTCGTCGGTGTCGGCCTCGCGGTACTTGATGTGCGTCCAGTACGGGGAGTCCGGCTGCCACTTCGACTCGTAGGAGAGGATGCGCGGCAGCTCCGGCGGCAGATCGCCGTAGTCCACCTCGAGCAGCGGCAGCACGGTGTAGCCGAAACCGGGGTTGCCGATCACGCCCACCGAGTACTCGGGCCCCGTCAGGAACTCCTGGATCAGCGCGGCGCGGCCCGGCAGCGCGTGGCGCAGGTAGGCGAGGTACGCGACCGCCTCCTCGGCGGTGTGCACGACCGCATGCTGCGTAATGCCCAGCGAGCTGTCGCCGAGCGCGGGCTTGATCAGCGCCGGGAAGATCGACGGGATCGTGCCGGCGAGGTCGTCGGGATCCACCATCGTTTCCAGCGGGACCGCCACGTCGAGCGGCTCGGCGATCGCGCGCACGAGGCTCTTGTCGTAGCACAGCCCCAACGCCGAAGGGCCGGCTCCGGAGTACGGCACGCCGAGCATCTCGAGGTAGGCCGGGATGTGCAACTCCTTGAAGGCGTCGTTGTTGTAGCCCTCGTCGCAGAGGTTGAGCGCGAAGGCGGGCGGCCGCTGACGCAGCTCCTGGATCAGCGCGGCGTGGTTGTCGATGTAGCTGAAGCGGTACTCGGTGAGCTCGGCCAGCGCCTCCTTCAGCTTCTCGATCGTGACGAAGTCCTCCGCGTTGAACTGGCCCTCGAGCTTGACCGAGTCCGGGCGCCGCGGGTCGCCCAGCAGCACGGCCACGTCGGGGATCGCCGCCCCTCGACGCCGCGCCGTGGCCAGCTTGTGCGGCGCCTTCACGGTGAGGAAGTTGCGCCGGCTCATCATGCCGAGATCCTGGTTGCGCGTGGATACGATCTCCGGCTCCTGGTGGAACCGCAGGTCGAGGAAGCCCGCCCGTTGGAAGAGGTCCGCGAGCGCCTGCGGCGAGTAGAGCCGCTCGGCGTAGAACTGGTCCGCGAGCACACCCTTCTCGGCGTCGACGACCACCTCGCGGCTGATCAGGCGCGTGCCGTCCGCGGACAGCGAGCGCTCGCGGCAGACGAAGTGGTCCTGGTCGATCCACTCCCACGAGCGCCGCTCGTAGTTTTCACGCATCCAGTCGCCGTCGGCGACGTCCATGAAGAGCGTGCCGCCGGAACGCAGCGCGCGCTTCACCTGCTCCAGCACCGCGGCGTCGTCCTCCTCGCGGTCGAAGTAGCCGAAGGAGTTGCCCATCAACGCGACGAGGTCGAATGAGCTCTCGCGCACCTGGAACTTGCGCGCGTCGCCCTCGTGGAACGACACGGCGAGACCCTCGCGGGGCGCGCGCCGGCGGGCGAGCCGCACGAGGTAGCGCGAGCGGTCGATGCCGGTGACGTGGCGATAGCCGCGCCGCGCCAGCTCCAGCGAGTGCCGCCCCTGCCCGCAGCAGAGGTCCAGCACGCGATCCTCCGGGCCGATGCCGGTGGCCGAGATCAGCAGGTCGACCTCGCGGCGGGTGTTCTCGTCGTTCTCCACCAGGTCGCCGTCGGTCTTCAGGTAGACGGCGTTGAAGATGTCGCGCCACCACTCGGACGGCAGGTGACGCTCGAGGTCGGACACCGGACCGAGCGTGCGCCCGGCGGTCAGCCGTCGCGACGCCTGTGCGGCGGCGCGGCCCGGCGGCGCGCCGCCGTTGCCGCGGTTGACCGGGGCGCTGGTGCGTCTGTCCGACTCGCGCATGGGCTCACTCCCCCGCCTCGCAGGCGGACGCCCGGCGCGGCACGAGCGGGTCACGGCGACCCGGGACGCGCCGGTCACTCCATCGTAGAGGACTCAATCGTAGGGGGGCAGTGCGGCTGTGGCACTACGCTGGCGCGCGATTTCTGCGCGACGTGCGGGTACGCAGCCCGTGCCCGCGTCGCGGCTGCGCGGCCGACGGCCCGCACCAGCGGACACCCGGCCGGCGGCGGGCCTGGCGCCCCCGGAAGGATTCGAACCTCCGACCAGTGGAGTAGAAATCCACTGCTCTGTCCTCTGAGCTACGGGGGCGCGCGCCAGCGGACGATCTGAGCATGCGCGATCGTGGGGCGCTGTCGCCACCCCCGCTCAGGACCGCGCCGGCCGCGTGTATACCTTGAGCAGCGGCCCGGCGAGGCGGCGCGTGGCGACGATCTGCAAGCCATCGAGGTCGGCGCGGGTCGTGAGCCGGCGCTGCACCAGCCGGCCCACCGGCTGTGCGGCGAGCGCCGCCAGCATCGCGGCGGTGAAGGCGTTCAGAAACCGCCCGCGGCCGCCCGGCGCTGCCAGCACGGCGGTGGCCGCCGCTGCGGCGAGCAGCCCCGCGACCGCGATGTTGGTGCCGCAGAGCGGTGAGACGGCGAGCGAGGACTCGCCGCGCTGAAGACGCCGCAGCGCCTCGTCGGCGCAGGAGGCGACCTCCTCGGGCGTGTGCTCGGTAACGATGAAGAAGCCCTCGGCGCCGGCGCGGCCGGCGAGACGCGCGGGTCCGTGGCGCGCCAGTAGCACCGCGACCGTGGCGTGCTCCAGCGCGTGATTGCGCCGTACGGCGTCGAGCCAGCGTCGGATCGCCGGAACCACGGTTGCGCCGCCTTCGTGCTGCGGGCGCACGGGGGATGCGCCGAGTAGCCGAGTATAGGGCGGCCGGCCGCCGCGGGCTCAGTACGCGCGGCCGGTGCCGGGCGCGGCGACATCGAAGTTGGCGTTGACCTCCACGCGCACGCTGCGCTCGCTGAGCTGGCCGTTCGCCGCGGTGATGCGCAGTGTGCCCACCAGGTTCGCCTGCGGCAGCAGCGTGGGGTTAACGGTGATCGTGACTGCGGCCTCGCGCGTGCAGTCCGGCGCCGCACAGGCGACGTCGCTGCCCAGCGCCACGCCCGCGGGCGGGTCCACGACGATCCAGCGGTCGGTGGAGCTCGCGTACCACGTCAGGATGCCGGTGCCGGGGTTCTGGACGCGGATGGTGGCCCGCTGCTCCTGCGGCGTGCCGTTGAGCCGGATCACCACGGAGCCGCTGCTGATGCCGAGCGTGGGCGCGCCGAGCGCGCGATCGCGGAAGCCCGGCGGCGCACCGGCGCCGAGATCCAGGTGAGCGGGCTGCGCCGTCGGCAGGTCCATGCCGGAGTACGGGAAGACCCAGCGCGCCAGCGACATCGGCCCGAAGAACTGCGGCAGCGAGAAGTCGGGGAGCGTCGCCGGGAGCGGAGTCCACAGCTTCCTGCCGAACCGCTCCGGGGGGTTCGCCATGCAGCCCCAGACCAGCTCCTGGTACGGATAGCGATTGCGTGCCTGCGTGCCGTCGCAGCGGTATGCCGGGCGCGGCCACGCCCCGAGCAGCGGGTCGAGCGGATGGTTCGTGGAGCTGGAGCCGGGCCCCGCGAAGCCGTTGTACGCCCACACCGCGTAGTACCAGTTCTCGATCAGGTTGGGGTCCCCGCCGGTGTCCGTGCCGACGATCGGGCGCAGCGCGGGCGCCTGGTTCCACTTGTCGGCGAGGATCGCCACACCGCGTGCCACGTTATAGACGTAATGCGTGGCCACGTTCACCTGCCGCGCGCTGGCGTCGGCGCCGGTGCCCAGCGGTACCGTCATCCCCGTCGTCACCTGCATCGCCCCGTGGCCGCAGTCAAAGGAGACGAGTGCCGGGCCGGTGGACTCGAAGCGAGTCGCACGCGAGGCCATCGTGAGCGTGGACTCCTCCCAGCTAATGGCCTTCAACACCGTCGACGGCACGCGCCGCGCCGCGGGCACGCGCGCAGCACGCGTACCCGCCATCAACTGCGGCAGCCCGAAGTAGGAGTCGCCAGGGAACAGTCCGTCCACGGCGGCGGCATCGATCGCCGCCAGGTAGCTGGTGCGTGCCTGCTCAGCCTCGTAGGCGGAGGGAGTGCGCAGGAACGCGCAGGCCGCAGCGCGCCGCTGGCCGCCGCTCGCCGCCAGTGCGAGCGTGGCCAGCAGCACGGCGGCCGGGAGCAACCACGCGCGCGGCAGCTTGCGCTCAGCCACTCGCCAGCCAGCCAATGAAGATCAGCTCGCTGCGGCCCTCAAGCGTCCGGCGAGCGCCGTCCGCGATCACGATCAGCCACTCGCGGCCGGGGGCGTATGCGCTCGCGCCATCGAAGCCGCGGGCCGCGAGGTAGCGGCCGTCCGGGCTCCAACCCAGCGGCGCGTCGAAGCCGCGCTCGGGCGCGGGCAGCGCGCGGGGGGCCCCGCCCGCGAGCGAGAGCGTGACGGCCGCCGCGCTGGCGGCCGGATAGGCGTCGCGGCCCACCGTGATGGCGTCACCGGACGGCGTCCACACCGGCGCGAGCTGCTGCCCGGGGAGTGAGGCGAGCCGCTGCGCGTCACCGCCCGCAATCCCCACTACGTGCAGGCGATACACCACGCGCTCCAGCTCGAGCTGCGGCGCGAGGTAGGAGAGCGAGCGGCCGTCGGGCGAGATCCGCCAGTCGCGCGCCAGCTCGTCGGAGGCGTGTAGCAGGGCCTGAGGCTGCTCGCCATCCCGCAGGCGGAAGACGTCGGTGCCCGCGGTCGACAGCGCCGCGAAGAGCAGCGCGCCGTCCGCGTCGAAGCCAAGCGGGTAGACGCCGAAATCATCTGCGTCGCGGTGCAGCACGCGCTGCGCGCCGCGCTGCAGATCGACGCGCACGAGGCGCTGCTCCCCGTCGCCGTTGGTGCTGCGATACGCCACGCGCTCCCCGCGCTGGTCGAACGCCGGCGGCACGAGCAGGTCGGCGTCGCGTGCCAGCCGCCTCTGGGTGCCGGTCGCCACGTCGAGCAGCCAGAGCTCGGCCGGCGCGTCGCGGCGCGCCGCCGCGCCCGGCCCCAGCACGGTATAGGCGACGAGCGACCCGGCCATGGCGGAGGCGGGCGTGATGCTCCAGCCCTCCGCGTGCTCGATCGTCGCCACCAGCGTGCGCCGCGCGAGGTCGTCGGCGGGGGCGCTGTAGACGCGATCTGCGGTGGGGCCGTACTCGGCGAAGATCAGCGCTGGTACGCCGCTCGCGCCGGACCCGGCGCCCGCCGGGCCGCGCATCGAGCGCACGACAAGCGCCGCCGCGAGCGCGGCGCCCGCGAGCGGGATCAGCAAGCCGATGATGGCGACGTGGCGGGGTCGCATCGTTCCTCGCACGAGCGTGCGCGCCGGACCCCGCCGATCCGACACTGTGGCCGCTCTGGCCGAGCGGTCGCCATCTAGAGTACGGACGTGCGAAAAACAGTGTCAACGCGGCAGCCGGGGTATGCTGGAACAGATGGCGACGCGAGCTTCATGGTCCTGAGCTACCTCTCGGTGATCGGCGACTCGCCGGCCGCGTTTCTAATCCTCGTCGCAGCCTTCGTCTTCTCGATGCTCGTCGGCCTCTCGTTCCACGAATTCTCGCATGCCCTGATCGCGACCGCGCTCGGCGACCCCACGCCGCGCGCGGCGGGCCGCCTCACGCTCGACCCGCGGGCGCACCTCGACCCGGCGGGCTCGCTGCTGATCCTCTTCGCGGGCTTCGGCTGGGCGCGCCCGGTGCCGGTGGACCCACGACGCGCGCGCCATCCGCGCTACGCGATGGCGCTGATCGCGAGCGGCGGGCCGCTGGCGAACCTCTTGCTGGCGGGCCTGGCGAGCGTGCCGATCCGGCTCGGCCTGGTACCGTTCCACCACCCCTTCGTCGACCCGGGGCTGGCGGGGTCCTACGCGCAGTTGTGGACGCGCACGCCCTCGGATCTGGTCGGGCTCTTCCTCGGCACGATCGTGCTGCTGAACGTGCTGCTGGCGGTGTTCAACCTGGTCCCGCTGGCGCCGCTGGACGGCTTCCGCGTGGCGGTGGGTGTGCTGCCGCGCGCGCTCGCGCGCCCGCTGATGCGGCTCGAGGCGTGGGGCCCCGGCCTGCTGATCCTGCTGGTGCTGATGCCGTTCTTCAGCGGCTACAGCCCGCTGTTCGCGGTCATGAACCCGCTGATCCGGCTCTGCCTCGACCTCTTCGTCGGCGGCGGCGAGGTGCTCCTTGGCTAACCTGGCTAGCGCATCGGCGGGCGGGGCAGCGAGCCACCTGCGGCGCCGCGCGGCCTACCGCGCGGGACAGTTCCTGCGCAGCCTGCGCCCCCGTCTCACACCCGGCGACGCCGCCGAGGTGCGTCGCCTGCTCAGCCCCTCGCAGCTGCGGCTGTTCCTGCAGATGGAGCCGCACGACCGCCGCCAGGCGGTGGACGTGATGCTGTGGCTGCAACACCACGTCGACCCGGCGCCTGCGAGCGATCTGCTGGTCGCGGGACTGCTGCACGACGCGGGCAAGGGCTCGCTGCGGCGGGGCGACCGCGTGCGGTTCGTGTTGCTGCACGCGCTCTCGCCGCGCCTCGTCAAGCGGCTGGCCTCGGAGCGCGGCCCGCGCTGGCGCCGCGCTCTGTGGTCGCTGTGGCACCACGCGCGGCTGGGCGCCGAGCTGCTGGCGGCCGCCGGAACCCGCCCGGCGGTGGTCGATATCGTCGCCCGGCACACGCTACCGCTGGCGACGGTAGCAGCCGATGAGCGGGAGCTGCGCTGGTTGATCATGGCCGATAACGCGTCCTAGCGGGCGTGCTACGATGCCCCCGATGCCCGGTGCGGCTGGGAGTGCCACCTAGATGCCAAGAGTCGCGATCATCGGGACCGGCCTGATCGGGGCCTCGATCGGGCTGCGCCTCAGGAGCAGCGGCGCCCTCCCAGACCTTGAGGTCGTCGGCTACGACCGCGAGCGCGACCACCAGCGCCGCGCGCGGACGATCGGCGCGCTCGACCGCGAGGCGGACAGCGCGGCCGCCGCCGTCGCGGGCGCTGCGGTGGTGATCCTCGCGGTGCCCGCGCTGGCGCTGCGCCAATTGCTCGAGGAGATCGCGCCCGCGCTGGTCCCCGGCGCCGTCGTGACCGACACGGCCTCCACCAAGGGCGAGGTGATGGTGTGGGCGCAGCAAGCGCTCCCGCCCACGGTCGCGTTCGTCGGCGGGCACCCGATGGCCGGGAAGACGGAGGCGGGCCCCGCGTCCGCCGGCGCCGCGCTGTTCGAGGGCGCGCGCTGGGTCATCGTCCCATCGCCGGGCGCTTCCGAGACCGCGGTCGAGACGGTGCGCAAGCTCGTCGAGATCATGGGCGCACGCACGATGTTCATGGACGCGAGCGAGCACGACGCCTACGTCGCGGCGATCTCACACCTGCCGCTGCTGGCCGCGCACGCGCTGTTCTCGCTCACGCGCGGCTCGGAGGCGTGGCCGGAGCTCTCACTGCTCGCCGCGGGCGGCTTCCGCGACGCGACCCGCCTGACAGGCACCGAGCCGAACATGGCGTTCGACATCATCCAGACCAACCGCGAGCAGATCGTGCACTGGCTGACCCGCTACCGGGCGGCCCTGCGCGACCTCCAGCAGTTGATCGAGCGCGCGGGCAGCGAGGAGGAGCTGTTCCGCGCGCTGGCCCAGGCGAACTGGGACTACTCGACCTTCATCGAAGGGGCGGTCGGGCGCACGGAGGTGGACGAGAAGTCTGGCACCGCCCTGCCCAGCGGTGATTTCGCCCGCATGATGCTGGGTGACGCCATGACCGAGAAGATGCGCCAGATCGGCGACGCGAACGAGGCGCGGCTCGCCGAGCTCGAGCGGCGGCAACGCCTGACACGCCGCGAGTAGCCGATGAGCACCGGCCTGCACTCCGCCGCCGTCCACCGCCCCTCCCGCCTGCGCGGCACGATCGCGATCCCGGGCGACAAGTCGATCAGCCACCGTGCGCTGATCCTCAACGCGCTCGCGCGCGGGCGTGCGCACATCGACGGCTTCCTCGATGCCGCGGACACGCGCTCCACCCTCGCCTGCCTGCGGGCGCTCGGCGCTCACATCGAGCCCGCCAGCGCCGGCGCGGTGGTGGTGCACGGTGCGGGCCGCGCGTCGCTGCACGAGCCCGAGGACGTGCTCGATTGCGGCAACTCGGGGACCACGATGCGGCTGCTCACCGGCGCGCTCGCCGGGCTGCCGATGTTCGCGGTGCTCACCGGCGACGCCTCGCTGCGACGGCGGCCGATGGATCGCATCGTGCAGCCGCTGCGCGCGCTGGGCGCGGAGCTGTCCGGCCGCGCCGATGGCCGGCTGCCGCCGCTGGTGGTGCGCGGCGGCGCGCTGCGCGGCGGCCAGCGCATCGAGTCGCGCGTCGCCTCGGCGCAGGTGAAGTCGTCGATCTTGCTGGCGGCGCTGGCGGCGGATGGCCCCACCACGGTGGTGGAGCCGGAGCAGTCGCGCGATCACACCGAGCGCATGCTGCGCGCGATGGGCGCCGGCGTCACCATCGACGGCGGGACGGTCACGCTCACGCCGCCCGCGGGCGACCTGCGCGCCGTCGACGTCACAGTGCCCGGCGACATCTCGACCGCCGCGCCGTGGATCGTCGCCGCGACGCTGCACCCGGACGCCGAGCTGCTGCTCACGGGCGTCGGCGTCAACCCCACGCGCACCGGGCTGCTCGACATCCTCTGGAGCATGGGCGCAGCGATCGAGCTGCTGGAGGAGCGCGAGAGCGGCGGCGAGCCGGTCGCGGACCTGCTTGTGCGCTCGGCGGCGCTGCACGGCGTCGAGGTGGGTGGTGCGCTGGTGCCGCGCGCGATCGACGAGCTGCCGCTGGTCGCGCTGGCGGGCGCGCTCGCCTCCGGCGAGACGCTGATCCGCGACGCGGCGGAGCTGCGGGTGAAGGAGTCCGACCGCGTGGCGACGACCGCGGAGATGCTGCGCGCGTTCGGCGTGACGGTGGAGGAGCGGCCGGACGGCATGCGCGTGCGCGGCGGGGCGAGCCTGCGCGGCGCGGCCGTGGGCTCATCGGGCGACCACCGGCTGGCGATGCTGGGCGCGGTCGCGGCGCTGCTGGCGGAGGGGGAGACCGCCATCGACGACTCGGGCGCGGTCGCCGTATCGTATCCTGACTTCTGGAGGGAACTGGCACGACTGGGAGGCGTACAGGAGTCCCTGCGAGGGTAGCCATGCAGACCGAACTGATCCACGTCGGCTTCGACAATCACCTGGCGCTGAACCGCGTGGTCGCGGTGGCAACGCCCAACTCCGCACCGATCAAGCGCATGGTGCAGCGCAGCAAAGAGGAACGCCGCTACATCGACCTCACGAGCGGACGCCGCACCAAGGCGGTGGCCGTGCTCGACAACGACTGGGTGGCGCTGATCGCGATCACCCCGGAGACCTTCGCCGGGCGCGTCGAGGCCATGCGTTCGGCGGCGGTCGAAGGCGGCAACGGGTCACACAGCGGCGTGACCGCCGGCGTGATCGCGGCCCCGCAGGCGCGCCCGACGCGTTGAGCGCGGCCCCTCCGCCGCCGCCGCTGGTGGTGGTGCTCACCGGCCCCTCCGGCGTCGGCAAGGACGCGCTCGTCAACCGCATGCACGAGCGCGGCTTCCTGATCGTTCGCCCCGCCACGATGACCACCCGCGCCCCCCGCGACGGTGAGGTCGACGGCGTGCATCACCTGTTCGTCTCGCACGAGGCGTTCATCGCCGCATGGGAGCGCGGCGAGTTGCTGGAGCGCGCCGAGGTCTACGGGCGGCTCTACGGCGTGCCGCGGTCCGCGGTGCGTGCCGCGCTGGCAAGCGGCGGCCACGTTGTGATCCGCGTCGACGTGCAGGGCGCGGAGACGCTGCACCGCCTGCTGCCGGGGGCGCTCTTCCTCGCGCTGGAGCCGTCGAGCCCCGAGGCGCTGCGGCAGCACCTCGACGCGCGCGGCAGCGAGGCGGGGTCCGAGATCGAGCGCCGGCTGGCGCTCGCGCGCGAGGAGGTCGCGCGCGCCCGCGCCTTCTGCACCCCGGTCACGAACGTCGAAGGCGACATCGATGCCACCGTGGACAAGGTGGCCGCGCTGATCGAGCGCGAGGCGGCGCGGCCGGGGCGGCGGGCGGTGGCGGTGTGAGCACACAAGGACTGGGGTCTGGCGCTAGAGACCGGATCCGAAGCGGCGACCATTCGAGATCGCAGGTCTTTGAGGCTATGCTCCGCGTGGGGATGGCACCCGATGCCCAAAGTTCAATTCGCGATCTGGTTCTACTTTGGAGTGCTGGCATCATGGAAATGGCCCAGAAAGACGGGCCTGATGCGGCGGCAGGTGGTCGATGCAAGAGCGGCTGACGCTGTAGCCACGCAACTCATGCAATACGGCCGCGCGATCGGAATGTCGGACCCCGCACTCGGAGCGCAACTCATCGCCGATGCGTTTCGAGATCGGGACTGGGTAGCGCCCCTCGAAGACCTTGCTGAATTGTTCGAGCGGCAGCACGCCGCAGGAGGATGGCTCTCCCTCGCTGAGATCGACCGGAATGTCCCGCGGGAATTTCTGACCGGGGAGCAAGGCCAGAGGGCAGTAGTCGTCTCGTTCCTAGCCGAAGTCTGGTTCGGTTCCGTTAATGCCTCGGACGTGCGAGCGGAACTTGATTCACGGCTTGCTGGCCATCAGGAGTGGGCGGCTATCTGGGCGAGGAACGGCGCCGTCACCGATGCTCCATTGAGCATCCCCGAGAGCGCAGCCGCTCTTGCGGAACTGGCAAGCGACGCGGTGCGCGAGTTCGAGTTAGAGCAAGGGCCGTTCGATCTCGCGCCCGCGTCGCTTACGACCCTTATCGCAGCGCGACGGAATTAGCGCCGCGTGTCGGCGGGCAATGCGCTGAGCGGAAGGAGCACGCCATCGCGTTGACATATCTCGAGGCCGGGGCGTAGCCTCGAATCTGGTCACAGCGGAGATATAGACGGTGACCGGGACGAGTACGCCGCAACAGCGGGGCCCAGAGAGCCGAGGGTAGCTGAGAACCCGGCGCCCGACAGCCGCGGCGGAATGGACCCGGGAGTCTCTACCCGAACGCCCGCAGCGCGACTGCGCGCAGGGCTGGTAGGCGTCGACGGTGCGGGCGCCGTTATCCAGGCCCAGGATATCGCCACGACCGGGCGTCGAGTCCCGTCGCGGCCGTGTCCCGCACGAGCGCGCCTCGCCCGCAGGGGCGGAGCGCGGATACGGGTGGCACCGCGAGGACCATCGCCCCGTCAGGCGATGGTCCTCTTTCATTTCCGGGCGCCCGGGACGCCGCCCGCGGAGGAACACGATGCGAGGCAGCAGCACAGCCATCAGCGCGGCACGCCGTCACGTCCAGTGCCGGGCGCGCACGTGGCAGTGCCTGCCCGCGCCGCCGCCGCGCGCGCTGCGCGCGCTCCGCTCGCCGCGCTCGATCGGCGGTGCGCCGTGAGCGCCGTGCGCACGGCCAGCGCGCTCGTGCCGTCGCTCGACGAGGCGCGCGCGATGGCGGGCCGCGGCAACGTCGTGCCGGTGTACCGCGAGGTGCGCGCCGACCTCGAGACGCCGGTGTCGGCGTTCCTCAAGGTGGCGCGCGGCGAGTACTCGTTCCTGCTCGAGTCCGTGGAGGGCGGCGAGCGCGTCGGGCGCTACTCCTTCATCGGCACCGAGCCGTACCGCGTGCTGCGCTGCGAGGCCGCCGGCGGCGACCCGCTGCTGGCCGTCGAGGCGGAGCTGGGGCGCCTGCGCGTCGTCCCGGTGGATGGCCTGCCGCGCTTCCACGGCGGCGCGGTCGGCTACCTCGGCTACGAGGTGGCGGGACACTTCGAGCGCCTGCCCGCGCCGGAGCGCGACGCGCTTGGCGTGCCGGAGTCGTGGCTGATGTTCGCCGACGTGCTGCTGGTGTTCGACCACCTGCTGCACACGATCAAGGTGGTCGCGCACGCGCGCCTCGACGGCGACGTGGAGGCGTCGTACGAGCAGGCGCGCTGGAAGATCGACCAGCTCGTGGGGCGGCTGGAGCAGCCGCTGGTCGCCCTCCCCTACCGGCCCTTCGACGGCCTGGCGGGGCAGCCGGTGCGCTCGAACTGGCAGCGGGAGGACTACCTGCGCGCGGTCGAGCGCTGCCGCCGCTACATCCACGACGGCGACGTGATCCAGGTGGTGCTCTCGCAGCGATTCTCGCGGCGCACGGGCGCGCACCCGTTCGAGGTGTACCGCGCACTGCGCACCGTGAACCCGTCGCCGTACATGTACTACCTCCAGTTCGAGGGCACGTACATCGTGGGCGCCTCGCCCGAGCTGCTGGTGAACATCCAGGACGACCTTGTCGAGGTGCATCCGATCGCGGGCACGCGGCCGCGCGGCGCGACGCCCGATCAGGACCGCGCGCTGGAGGCGGAGCTGCGCGCCGACCCCAAGGAGCTGGCCGAGCACGTGATGCTGCTCGACCTCGGTCGCAACGATGTCGGTCGGGTGGCGGCGCCGGGCAGCGTGCGCGTCACGCAGCAGTTCGACCTCGAGCGCTACTCGCACGTCATGCACCTCGTGAGCCACGTGCAGGGCCGGCTGCGCGACGGCATGACCACCTACGACGCGCTGCGCTCGGCGTTCCCGGCCGGGACGGTGTCCGGGGCGCCGAAGATCCGCGCGATGGAGATCATCGCGGAGCTGGAGCCGGACCGCCGCGGCCCCTACGCGGGGGCGGTCGGTTTCTTCGACATGTCGGGCAACGTGGAGACGGCGATCACGATCCGCACCGCCGTGATGAAGGACGGCTGGGCGCACGTGCAGGCGGGCGGCGGGCTGGTCTACGACTCCGATCCCGTGCGCGAGTTCGAGGAGACGCAGCACAAGGCGCGCGCGATGATGGCGGCGATCGACCGCGCCGAGCAGCAGGCGGCCGCCACGCCGTCGGGAAGCCTCGGCTACTGATGACCGGCGAGCCCGCGCTCTACGCCGCCGCCCTGCTACTGCGCTCCGACGGCCGCCTGCTGCTGGTGCAGCTGCCGGCCGCGCACCGCGACTTCGGCCGCCGCTGGGCGCTGCCGATGGACGCCATCGCCGCCGACGAGGTCGCCGAGGCGGCCGTCGCGCGCCTGCTGCGCGAGCGGCTGCACGTCGACCCGGGGAGCGTCGAGTTCGCCGACACGCTCTACTTCGCGGGCGCGGCGGGCGGTCGCTACGTCGCAAACGTCTTCACCTGCGAGGCGTGGGGCGGCGACCCCCGCTTCGCGGACGAGCACTACGCCGATGCCGCGTGGATAAAGCCGCCCGCGCCCGCCTCGCTCGACGTGCTACCGGAGCTGCGCCGCTGGCTCACCGGCGAGTTCAGCGAGGGCGGCGCGGACCGCGAGACGCTGCTGGGCGAGCTGGCGGCGGCACGGCGCGAGCTGCTGAGCGCCTTCGAGGCGATCGCCAGCTCGGAGCGCGAGCAGCCGCTGCAGGCGGAGCGCTCCCCGCTGGACGTGCTCGTGCTCGCGGCGAGCGAGGAGGTGTACCTCGCCGCTGAGACGCGCCGCCTGCTGGAGGCACCGGGGCACAGCTGGCGCGACTTCAGCGAGGCGCAGTGGGAGGACGACCAGCTCACACGGCCACACGAGCACGAGGGCGCGGTGCGCTCGCGGCTCGCGGCGGTCGCGCAGCGCACCGACGAGTGGCTCGGCGAGCTCCCTGCGGACCGCCTGATGGCCTACGGCAACCACCCGCAGCGCGGCGTCGTGACGGTCGCCGACCGCGTCGGCAAGATCGCGCGCCGGCACCGCGAGCTGGCGCAGGCGCTGCAGGCGATGGCGCAGGCCGCGCGAGTGCAGGTCGCCGGGGAGCGCGCCGGCGGCGGGGGGGCGTGATACTGGACAGGACGCTGGAGGACATGTGCTGCTGCTAATCGACAACTACGACTCGTTCACGTTCAACCTCTACCAGTACCTCGCGGAGCTGGGCGCCGACGTGAAGGTCGTGCGCAACGACGAGCTGACCGTGGCCCAGTGCCTCGCGCTGCGGCCCGAGCGCATCGTGATCTCCCCCGGCCCCCGCACGCCGAAGGAGGCGGGCATCTCGGTGGAGCTGATCCGCGCCGCGACCGGGAAGGTGCCGCTGCTCGGCGTCTGCCTCGGCCACCAGGCGATCGGCGAGGCGTTCGGGGCGGTGGTGGGGCCGGCGGGCGAGATCATGCACGGCAAGAGCTCGCAGATCACGCACGACGGCAAGGGCGTGTTCGAAGGGCTGCCGAACCCCTTCGAGGCGATTCGCTATCATTCGCTGGCGATCGAGCCGGAGAGCGTGCCTGAGGAGCTGGTGGTGACGGCGCACTCCGAAAGCGGCGTGATCATGGGCGTGCGGCACCGCACGCTGCTGGTGGAGGGCGTGCAGTTCCACCCCGAGTCGATCGTGACGCGCGTCGGCCACGACCTGCTGCGCAACTTCCTGCGCATGAGCGCCCCGGCGGGAGCGCGTGCGTGATCCGCGAGGCGATCATCGCGCTCGTGGACGAGGGCCGCGAGCTCACCGAGGCCGAGGCCGCCGCCGTGATGCACGAGATCATGCGCGGCGAAGCGACGCCGGCGCAGTTCGGCGCCTTTGTCACCGCGCTGCGCCTCCGCGGCGAGACCGCGCCGGTGGTGATCGGGATGGCGAAGGCGATGCGCGAACACGCGCTGCGCGTCGAGGTGAAGGTGCGCCCGCTGCTCGACACTTGCGGCACCGGCGGTACCGGCGTCAACACCTTCAACGTCTCGACCGCGGCCGCCTTCGTCGCCGCCGCCGCCGGCGCGCACGTGGCGAAGCACGGCAACCGCGCGATGACCTCGACCAGCGGCAGCGCCGACCTGCTGGAGGCGCTGGGCGCCGAGATCATGCTCACGCCGCAGCAGGTCGCGGCCTGCATCGAGCGCACTGGCGTAGGCTTCATGTTCGCGCAGGCGTTCCACCCGGCGATGAAGTTCGCCGGGCCGCTGCGCCGCGAGATCGGCGTGCGCACGGTGTTCAACATCCTCGGCCCGCTCACCAACCCGGCCTCCGCGAACTGCCACGTGCTGGGCGCGCCGGACGAGGCGCGCGCAGAGCTGCTGGCGCAGACGCTGACCGGCCTCGACATGCGTCACGCGCTGGTCGTCACCGGGGAGGGCGGGATCGACGAGCTCTCGGTCAGCGGGCCCACCACGGTCTTCGAGGTGAAGGGGCAACAGGCGACGAAGCGCACCGTCACCCCGGGCGAGCTCGGGGTCGCGATCCACCCGCTGTCCGCGCTCACCGGCGGCACACCGCAGCAGAACGCCGAGACGCTGCGTCTCGTGTTCGCGGGCGAAGGCCCGCCCGCGATCCGCGACTTCATCGCCGTCAACGCGGGGGCGGGGATCTACGTCGCCGGGCTGGCGGCGACCCTCCGCGACGGCACGAGGCTCGCGCAGGCAGCGATCGACAGCGGCGACGCCGCCGCGCGCGTGGCCGCCTTCGTCGAAGCCACGCGCCGGGCCGGTTAGCGCGATGGCCGAGGCCACCCGCACCACCGGCACGATACTCGACCGCATCGTCGCCGACCGGCGGCTGCGGCTCGCCGAGGATCGCCGCGCCACGCCCGAGGCGGCGCTCGCCGAGCGGCGAGCCGCGCTGCTCGGCGTCCCCGTGGACTTCGCACGCCGCCTCATCGAGGGCCGCCGCGCCACGCCAGCCGGCGCCCGGCTGCGGCTGATCGCGGAGGTGAAGCGCGCCTCGCCCAGCCGGGGCGTCTTCGCGCCAGACCTCGACGCCGCCGCGCAGGCCGGCGAGTACGCCGCCGCCGGCGCAGCCGCCGTCTCGGTGCTCACTGAGCCGGCGTTCTTTCACGGCAGCATCGCGGACCTGCGCGCGGCGCGCGCCGCCTTCGACGCGGACCCCGACCGTCCGGCGCTGCTGCGCAAGGACTTCGTCTTCGACCGCTACCAGGTGCTGGAGGCCGCAGCGCACGGCGCGGACGCCCTGCTGCTGATCACGGCGCTGCTGACCGCGCCCGCGCTCACGGAGTTGATCGCCTTCGCGCGCGAGCAGGGCCTCGAGCCGCTGGTCGAGGTGCACGACGCGCCAGAGCTCGAGCACGCGCTGCGCTGCGGCGCGCGCGTCGTGGGGTTCAACAACCGCGACCTGCGCACATTCGCTGAGGACCTCGGCACCACCGAGCGGCTGGCGCCGCTCGCGCCGGCCGGCACGGTGCTGGTCGCGGAGTCCGCGATCAAGAGCGCGCAGGACGCGCGCCGCATGGCCGCGGCCGGCGTGCACGCCCTGCTCGTCGGCGAGGCGCTCGTCACCACCGGCGACGTGCGCGGCAAGGCGCGCGAGCTGATGCTGGTCGACAACACCGACGCCAGCAACGACACCGACCGCAATCAACAGCGGCGCCGCGCATGACCTACGTCAAGATCTGCGGCAACCGCACGCCGGGGGACGTGCTCGCCGCCGCGCAGGCCGGCGCCGACTTCGTCGGCATGGTGTTTACGGAGTCGTCGCGCCGCATCGACGCCGAGCAGGGTCGCGCGATGGTGCGCGCGCTCGGCGCGCCGCTGGCGGAACGCGAGATGCCGATGCCGCCGCCGGCGCAGCCGCACGTGCGCGAGGAGGTGCGCGAGTGGTTCCACCACGGCGCGCAGGTGCTGGCGGGCCACCTCGCGACCAAGCGCCCGCTCACCGTCGGCGTGTTCGCGGACCAGCCGATCGAGGAGGTGAACGAGATCGCCGAGCAAGCCGGCGTGGACCTGGTGCAGCTCTCCGGCGACGAGTCGTGGGAGGACTGCCTGCTGGTCACCCGGCAGGTGATCCAGGTCGTGCACGTCTCCCCGCTCGACTCGCCCTCGGACCCCTTGCAGCTCGTCCAGCCCGGCTTCGCGCTCGCGCTGATGCTCGACGCCACGCACGGTCCCTACCGCGGCGGTGGCGGCCAAGCGTTCGACTGGGAGGTCGCGCGACAGGTCGCGGAGCGCATCCCGATCTTCCTCGCGGGCGGGCTGCGCGCGGAGAACGTCGGCGAGGCGATCGCGCACGTGCGCCCGTGGGCCGTCGACGTCTCCTCGGGTACAGAGCACGAGGGGCGCAAGGACCACGGCCGCGTGCGCGCGTTCATCGCAGCCGTGCGCGCCGCGGATGCGCGACCGTGAGCGCCGCGACGGACGCGACGGCCACGGACGCGAGGGGCGCGCGATGACCGGCCCCCTGCCCGACGCCCGCGGCCGCTTCGGCGAGTTCGGCGGCAGATACGTGCCGGAGACGCTGATGCCAGCGCTCGCCGAGCTCGAGCAGGCCTACTACGAAGCGCGCGCCGACGCGGCCTTCCGCGCCGAGCTCGACGGGCTGCTGCGCCACTACGTGGGGCGGCCGACGCCGCTCACCGCGGTGCCCCGCCTCGCGCGCCGCATCGCGGGCCCCCGCGCGCCGAAGCTCTACCTCAAGCGCGAGGACCTCAACCACACCGGCGCACACAAGATCAACGCCGCGCTCGGGCAGGCGCTGCTCGCGCGCCGCATGGGCAAGCCGCGCATCGTGGCGGAGACCG
>SHYR01000044.1 GCA_009692705.1 Dehalococcoidia bacterium | reverse complement strand
CGTCACCGGCCGCACCGGGGCCGAGGTCGCCGAGGCGAAGGAGCGCACGCGCCGCCAGATCTCGTTCTATGCCTCGACGCGCTCCTACGCGAACGTCATGAAGCTGCACGGCTGGGACGACCAGGCGGCGCGCCTGCACCGGCTGTCGATCGAGGGCGGCTGGGACGAGATGGTGGGCGTGATCACGGACGACATGCTGGAGCAGTTCTGCGTCATCGGCACGTGGGACGAGCTGCCCGCGCAGATGCGGGAGAAGTACGCCGGCATCAACACGCAGGTGGCCTTCGCCGCGGACCCGCGCAACCCCGACGAGGAGGCGCAGATCCGCGAGATCATCGCCGCGCTGAAGACTATCCCCGCCGTCGGAGAGGTGTAGCGGGCACTACTCGCTCTACGAGGAGAGGTGGGCGATGGCGAGAATAGTCACCGCTATCCTCTCGCCCTGTCACGGGGCACCGAGTGTCATCGTGCGAGTCGAGAAGGCGGGTTCGTAACTCAGAATTGCGAAACTTGCGGAAGGCCCCGTGCGATCCGCTTCGACGATCTCCCGGATCTCTATTGTCCGCGCTGCCTCTTGAGCATGCATCGGCGAAACAACGCGAACAAGAACTACGAGTACGCCTGTAGGAACTGCGACTTGGTCAAAGAACTCGCAAGCTTCGTTCCCGGCTGGTGGGAACTATTCGATGAACATGGCTACGCGATCGAATCCGAGATGGATCGCCTCCGCGATCTATAGGTCACTCCCCGGCCGCAGCCGCTGCACCGCATCCCGCCCGATCGCCCTCCACCTCCGCACCGCCGAGGCGTGGACGGCGTCGACGCGGCGCGTGTCGCGCGCCATGCGCTCGAACAGCCGCGCGAGGCCGTCGACGTCGCCGAGGTGCACCGTCTCGGCGGCGACGCGGCCGCGCGGCCCGGCGTTGTGGTAGTTGCCGAGCGCGACGCAGGCCGCCCCCGTCTCGTACCCCAGCAGGTCGTACGCCGTCGCCTCGGTGGTGCCGCCGTCCATCAGCTTGCGCTGGTAACGGAACGCCTCCGCCCCGGCGGTGACATCCTCGGCGGCCAGCTCGCGCGCGATCTGCCCCATCCACATCGTCACGCGCGGCGAGAACACGTGCCCGATGTCGCCGACGCGGATGATCGGCCCGGCCCCCTGCTCGGCGCGCCCCCCGGCCATCGAGGAGCACTCGACGGCGACGACCAGCGCCTCCGCCGGCAGCGCGTGCGCGCGCGCGACCGCCGCCGCGCCGATCAGCCCCACCTCCTCGGCGCGCGTGAACAGCCCGATCACGTGCCCCGACGCGCCGCTCGCGGCCATGCGGTCCAGCGTCGCGAGCACGGCGACGACGCCGATCAGGTCGTCGCACTGGCGCGCGTGCACGATCTGCCCGCGGATGCGGCACGCATCGACGTCCCACAGCGCGAGGTCGCCCACCGCGGCGGCGGCCCCCGGCGCGAGCCGCGCCGTCGCGCCCTCGATGCGCCGCGCCCCCGCCGGCGACGGCGCGCTCGCGCGGACGGCGGTGATCGTGGCCACAGCCGCACCGCGATCGGCACCGTCGGGCGCGTAGAGGCGCAGGCGCTCGGCGGCGCCGTACGCCGCGGAGAGGCCGCCCCGGAACTCGAGGTCGATGCGCCGCCCCGCGACGGCGGTGACGACGAACCCGGGGTGGTCGGTGTGCGCGCCCAGCACCAACGGCCGCCCACCCCGCCCGCGCCGGTACTCGATCACGCCGTTGCCGCCGGCGACCTCGCGGTAGGCCAACCCGCGCGCCTCCGCGAAGCGCCTGAGCGCCGCGTGCACGCCCTGCTCGAGGAACGACGTCGAGGGGATGGAGACGATGGCGCGCACGATCTCGGCGAGCGGCGTCGGAGGGCCAGCCGGGACGGCGCGGCGGGGCATGGGCGGTCCTCTCGTGCGCGCGCCATCGTAGCCCGCGCGTCCGGGCGGCGGGTGCGGAACGCTACATTCGCGCCCCGTTCCCCGCCACCCGTAGGATCGAGGCCATGACCACGACCGACGAACCGATCCTCCGCCCCACGCCGGCGACGCCCGAGCCCACCCCGCGGCGCCGCTCCCGGCGCGGACGCCGCGAGGTGAGCCGTCCGCTGGTGCCGGTGGAGGTGGAGCTGACCGGCTTCGCCGATGGCGGCCGCGCCGTGGGGCACGCGCCGGACGGTCGCGTCGTCTTCGTCGAGTACGGCATCCCCGGCGAGCGCGTGGTCGCGGAGATCACCGCTGATCACCCGGGCTACCTCGAGGCCACCGCGGTGCAGGTGCTGCGCCCCTCCGCGCACCGCGTCGTGGCGCCGTGCCAGTACTTCGGACGGTGCGGTGGCTGCCAGTTGCAGCACATCGACTACGCGGAGCAGCTACGGCTGAAGAGCGCCGTGGTGCGGGAGCAGCTGGTGCGCATCGGACGCTTCGATCCGGCGCTGGTGGCGGACCGCGTGCGCGACATGGCCGGCATGGACGGCCCGTGGGGGTACCGCAACCATGTGCGCTTCACCGTCCGCCGCGACGGCGACGTGGGGTTCATGCAGCGCGGCACGCACCGCTTCATGCGCATCGACCGCTGCGCGATCGCCACGGATCGCGTGAACGCGATCCTCGCCGCCGCGCAGGGACGCACGATGCAGGCGCGCCAGCTGACGATCCGCGTCGGCGAGCACACCGGCGAGGTGATGGTGCAGCCACGCCTGCAATGGCGCCCGGGGCGCCGCGCCACGGGCGTCGAGAGCGGGCAGCCGTGCTACCACGAGACGCTGCTCGGCGTGCCCTACCGCATCTCGGGGCCGGCCTTCTTCCAGGTGAACACGCGGCAGGCGGAACGGCTGGTCGCGTTGGTGATCGATCGCGTCGAGGCGGTGCAGCCGCGGGTCGTGATCGACGCCTACGCCGGCGTCGGCACGTTCGCGGCGCAGCTCGCGCCCGCCGTCGACCACGTCGTGATGATCGAGGAGTCCGCCGCCGCCGGCGACGACGCCGAGGTGAACCTCGCGCCGTTCGCCAACGTGACGCGCGTGGTGGGCAAGGTGGAGGCCACGCTGCCGGGGATGACCCCCGCGCCCGACGTGGTGGTGATCGACCCGCCGCGCACCGGCATCGCGCCGGAGGTGGTGCGCGCGATCCTCGACTCGACGGCGCGGCGCGTCGTCTACGTCTCCTGCGATCCCGCCACGCTGGCGCGCGACCTGCGACTGCTCGTGGACGGGGGCTTCGCGCTGAGCGAGGTGCAGCCGGTGGACATGTTCCCGCAGACCCAGCACATCGAATGCGTCGCCGTGCTCGACCGCGTCCCGCCCCCGGCGCCTGCGCGGAGCGCCGGTTGACGGCGCCGCCGATCGTGCTCGCCTCCGCCTCGCCGCGCCGGCGCGAGCTGCTGGCGGCGCTCGGTGTGGCGTTCACCGTCGACGCGGCGGAGATCGACGAGCGCAGCGCCGAGCGCGACCCGGTGCGCCTTGCGGAGGGGCTGGCGCTGTGCAAGGCGCGCGCCGTGGCGGCGCGCCACCCGCAGGCGGTGGTGGTGGGCAGCGACACCGTCGTCGCGCTCGACGGGCGGCTGCTCGGCAAGCCCGTCGACGCCGCGGAGGCGCGCGCGATGCTGCGCGCGCTGCGCGGCCGCGCGCACGCGGTGGTGACGGGCGTGGTGGTGATCTACGGCGCGCAGGAGACCGCGGCCCACGCGCGCACCGCCGTGACCATGCGCGACTACGGCGACGACGAGGTGGAGGCGTTCATCGCCAGCGGCTCGCCGTTCGATAAGGCGGGCGGCTACGCGAGCCAGGACCCGGTGTTCGCTCCCACCGCGCGCCTCGATGGCTGCGCCTGCGCCGTGGTCGGCCTGCCGCTGTGGACGCTGCTGCGCCTGCTGCGATCGCTCGACGTGGCGGCGTCGCCTCCGAGCCTCGCCCGCTGCGCAACGTGCCCGGAGCGGGACGCCGAGGCGGACGCGCGATGAGCGAGCGGCTCTTCGCCTGGTGCTACGCGCTGGTCGACGGCGCGCAGCGCCGGCAGACGGCGGCTTTGCGCCGGGCGCTGCTCGACGGCGTCGCGGGCGCGGTGATCGAGGTGGGCTGCGGCCCCGGCGCGAACTTCGCGCACTACCCGCCGGGCGTGTGCGTGATCGCCACCGATCGCAACCCGCACATGCTCGCCCGCGCGCGGCGGGAGGCGGCGCGTGCCCGCGCCACGATCGAGGTCCGCCCCGCCGACGCCGGCGCGCTCCCCGCCGCGGACGGCGCGTGCGACGTCTACGTCGCAACGCTGGTGCTCTGCTCCGTGCCGGACCTCGACGCCGCCGTGGCGGAGGCGTGGCGCGTGCTGCGCCCGGGGGGCGCCGCGCTGCTGCTCGAGCACGTGCGCTCGACGGCGCCGCGCATCGCCCGCCTGCAAGGGCGGCTGAACCCGCTGTGGTCGGCGCTCGCCGACGGCTGCCAGCTCGATCGCGACCCCGCCGCCGCGCTGCGCGCGCGCGGGTTCGCGGTCAGCACCGTCGCCGAGTCGCGGCGGGTCGGCGGGCTGCTCCCGATCGTGGCCCTGCGTGCGCGGAAGCCTGCCTAGGCGGGCCGGCGGGCGAAGACCGCGGCGCTCACCAGCCCGCGCTCGGACGGCTCGTACCGCGCGTCGACGTCGACGAATCCCGCGGCGCGGATCGCGGCGAGGTAGTCGTCCAGCAGCAGCGCCCCGGCGACGCACCCGGCCCACTGCTCCAGGTCGGCGCGCGTCTCCGCCGCGGGCGCGCGCGTCCACACCATGTCGGAGACGCGCAGACGGCCGCCGGGGGCGAGCACGCGGAACGCCTCGCGGAAGACGCGCGGCTTGTCGGTGGAAAGGTTGATCACGCAGTTCGACATCACCACGTCGAAGGCGGCTTCGGCGAAGGGGATGTCCTCGATCTCGCCGAGCCGGAAGCGCACGTTTGCCATCCCCACCTGCTGGGCTGATAGCTGTTCCGCGTTGTGGCGCGCGAGCGCGATCATGTCGGGCGTCATGTCGAGGCCCCAGACGCTCCCGTGCTCGCCGACGCGCTGCGCGGCGAGGAAGCAGTCGATGCCGCCGCCGGAGCCAAGGTCGAGCACGCGTTCGCCTACCGCCAGCTCGGCGATGGCGATCGGGTTGCCGCAGCCGAGTGAGGCGCCGGTCACGCTTGCCGGCAGCCCGGCGAGGTCTGCGGCGGGGTCGTAGTTCGCGGTACCGTACCGCACCGCGCCGCCCTCGATCGCGTCGCAATCGGGGTCGTTCGGGTCGCAGGCCGCGCCCACGCCGAGGTCGACGAACGCGAGCTTCACCGGGCCGGCGGGCGCGGGCGCGCAACAGGCGGCATCCACGGTCGCCGCCCCGGCAGCCTCGAGGGCGGCGCGGGCGCGCGCGCCGTAGCGGTCGACGACGGCGCGGCGGACGTCGCGCTCGCTGGGCTGGTCGGTCATCGTGTCATCCCTTCCGGCGCCGTCCGAGCGGACGCCGTCACACCCAACGATAGCACCGGGCGCAGTGGCGCCGGCGCGTCAGCGCTCGCTCTGCACGACGAGGATCTCCCCGACCACGGTGGAAAGGCGCAGGCGCAGCCGGCAGCGCGCCTGGTCGTACCCGTCCGTGCGTACCTCGATGTCGCGGATCAGCCCCTCCTCGCGCACGCCGAGCACGTCGACGGTGCCGACGAAGGTCTGCGCGGTGACCGCCAGGCCCACGCCGTGCGGGGCGCGCACCTGCACGGTGCCCAGCCAGCAGAGCAGCGTCAGCTCCGTCTCGCCCTCCGGCAGCGAGGCGCCGCGGAGGTCGAGGAGGATATCGCCGACCACCGTGCGTACCACGGCGTCGTCCACGGCGAACGCCTCGGCGGAGTGCACGTGGCCGATCGCGCGGCTCAGACGCCGGGCGAAGCGGCGCACGCGCATCGCCGCCAGCAGCGACAGCAGGCCGAGCGCGATCAGGGCGAAGCCCGCGGCGCCTTCGACCAGGCCCGGCGCGCCGACCGGCCGCAAGCTGCTGCTGTCGAGCAGCAGCAGCGCACCGAACGCCAGCAGGTACAGCCCGATGGAGAGCGCGAGGACGTCGCGCAGGCGAGAGGTCACCGGCGACGCCAGCTCCGGCGCACGCGGTCGTAGACGATGGCGATGCCCACCGCGATCACGATCGTCGGCCAGAGCTCGCGGAACCCCACGCCCTCGATCACGCCGAGCGAGTCGAACAGGAACAGCACCCCGATCACGACGAGCATGATGCCGAGCGCCACAAGGCTGTCCTTCCCGCCGCTATCCCTACCGCCACCATTGTAGCGGCGCGCAGCGGCCCTTGACGCCAGCACCCCGCCAGTATTATGCACTGTGTCTCCCCCCACAGCCCCGAG
>SHYR01000043.1 GCA_009692705.1 Dehalococcoidia bacterium | reverse complement strand
CCCATCTCGCTCGCCAACGTAGATTCAGGTGCGTCACGCAGGGCGACGGAAAGCCGACCGCTGGTGAGTAGATAACAACGCAGATTCTGGGCCCGTCTCACACCTGATGGCATAGCGTTGGCAGGCTGATTGCTTCCAAGCAGGATGTCGCTGGTTCGAATCCCGTTCCCCGCTCCACAACCCGAACCTCATTCGCGCCCTGACGCGCCCCGCTGCTCACCGCACCCCGAGCCCGCGGGCGAGGGCGTCGCGCTGGTCGCTGTGCCAGCGCCGGGAGATCGCCGCCTTCGGGACGAAGGTGGGCGCGCCGTGGTAGACGCCCGGGTAGAGGTGCAGCTCGGTGGGGACGCCGGCCAGCAGCAGCGCACGCGCGTAAGCGATGTCCTCGTCTAGGAAGAGGTCGAGCGTGCCGACGCAGATGTACGCGGGCGGCAGGCCCTCGAGCGCCCGCGCACGCGCCGGGGCGGCGTACGGGGAGACGTCGGGCGCGCCGGCTCGTCCGCCGAGGTAGGCGTCCCAGCCGGCGAGGTTGGCGGTGCGGTTCCAGGCGCGCGGGTCGCGGATCGCGTGGCTGCTCGGGGTCTCGTTGCGGTCGTCCAGCATCGGGTAGATCAGGTGCTGGTAGCAGACGCGAACCTCGCCGCGGTCCCGCGCGAGCAGGGCGAGGCCGGCGGCGAGCCCACCGCCGGCGCTGCTCCCGCCGATCGCGATGCGGTCGCGATCGACGCCGAGCTCCGCGGCGGAGGCGTGCAGCCAGCGCAGGCCGGTGTAGCAGTCCTCCAGCGGGAGGGGGTACGGGTGCTCCGGGGCGACGCGGTACTCCACCGCGGCGACGAGGATGCCGAGGTCAGCGGCGAGGCCCGCGCAGAAGAACTCGGCCAGCTCGATGCTGCCCCCGATCATCCCGCCGCCGTGGATCCAGAACAACGTGGGCGCCGCGGCGGCGAGTCGCGCCGGCCGGTAGAGGCGCACCGCGACGCCGTGGCCGTCCGGCCCGGTGACGACGTGGTCCGCGGCCGCGGTGCCCGGCGGCAGCGGGCGCCGCGCCACCTCGCGGACGGCGGTGCGCCGTCGCATCGCCTGGACCACCGCGGGCAGGTCGGCCGGGTCGTAGTCCGTCCGCGGAAGCGCGCGGTAGGCCTCCACGTACTCCGGGTCGAGCCACGGGGCGATCGTGCCGTCGCCCGCGGATCCGTGCCCCGCGACCTGCTCCGCGTTCATGGCCATCCCCTCCGCTGTTCCGGCGTTGACGCGTGATCATCGGCAGCGCGGGCGGCGCTCGCGTCGGGCGCCGGCCCTGGTCTAGGCGGCGGTGTGAGCGCGCGCCACGGCACGCAGCGCGCGGACGAACGAGCCGTCGCGGTCGGTCGGGTCGAGCAGCGGCGCCGCCGCCACCTCGCCGCAGCCGCCACGCAGGTAGCCCAGCAGCCGTTCGACGACCTCGTCCTCCGTCCCGGAGACGACCAGGTCGTCGAGCAGCGCGTCGGGGTAGCCGCCGGCGAGGTCGGCGAACCCGGCCTGCACGAACATCGCCCGGTAGAACGGGATCTCCGTATACCGCCCGAGCTGCTGGCGCGCAATGGCGCGCACCGCCGCCCGGTCGGTGCTCACCGCCACCGGCACGTGCGCGATCAGCGGCGGCGTCGCGCGGCCGGCGCGCCGCGCGCCGCGCGCCAGTGCGGGCAGCGCCTCTGCGATCAGGTAGGAGCGCGGGCACATCCACGAGATCGCGCCGTCCGCCAGCTCCCCACACGCCTCGAACGACTTCGGGCGCAGGGCGGAGGCGAGCAGGTCGAGCGCCGCCGGGCCGCGCCACTGCGCGCGCGCCGTCACGTGCAGCCCGTGGAAGTCCACCGCGCCGGTGGTGAAGAGCGAGCGGATCACGGTGAGGTACTCGCGCAGCTGCGTGAGCGGGGAGTGCCAGCGCACGCCGTAACCGTTCACCATCGCCGGCTCGTGCGAGGGGCCGATGCCGAGGCGGAACCGCCCGGGCGCGAGCTGCTCCAGCGCCAGCGCCTGCTGCGCCATCGTCACCGCGTGCCGCGGCCAGGTGGGCACGATCGCGGTGCCCAGGCGGATCGTGCTCGTCGCGGCCAGCGCTGCCGCCATGGTGGTGAGCACATCCGCGCCGCCGGCGCCGCCGATGGTGCTCCATGCGACGGGGCTGCCGGCCTCCTCGGCGCGGCGCACCTGGCCGATGAAGTCGCGCGCATCCGTGGCCTGGATCAGCACCCCGATCGTGGGTCCGGCCATGCTCCCTGCCTCCGTCCAGCCATCCTCGAGCCGCCGTGGAGGCGGCCATCACGCCCTCCGCGCGGATTCTAGCGCGGCGACGGCGGGTGGTGCGCGGAGCGGGGAATCGTGGGGCGGCGGCCGAGGTGCGTGCCGCGGGGGCGAGGGGCCGATCGATCGTTCAGGCGGCGGTCAGCGCCCCGCTGTACCAGTCGACGCGCGCGAGCACGGTCGCTTCGCCGCCGAGCTGCTCGATCACGGGCAGCATCGCCGCTTCGCTGTCGGGCGGGGGCGCCACCGGGCCGACGATGCCGTCGCCGATGCCCAGCGCCCCGGCCAGCTCGCGGGCGCGGGTGACGGCCCATGAGATCCCGTGCTGGCTCGCGATGTGGTGCTCGGCGATCGCCTGCACGATGTCGGCGGGGAAGTTCCAGGAGCGGGCGATCGCCTCGCCCCAGTCCACGTGGTTCATGCCGAAGACGGTGCGCTCGGCGTCGCTGGCGGGCGTGCCACGCCGCGCCAGGTCGGCGACGCGGGCGTAGCGTAGGGGGTCCTGCGCGGCCATCGCCAGCCGGCCGATGTCGTGGAGCAGGCCGGCGGTGAACGCCTCGGTGTGCTGGACCTCGCCCCACGCGGTCGCGTCGGCGAGCACGCCGGTGGCGATCAGGTGCCGCCAGATCTCGTGCTCGTCGATCTTCGACTGATGCAGGTTCTGGAAGGAGCTGGAGAGCGCCACGCCCAGCACGATGCGGCGCGTCTGGGTGACGCCGACGCGCACCATCGCCACTTGCGCGGTGCGCACGCGGTCGACCGGTGCCGAGATCGCGGAGTTCGCGGCGCGCAGCAGCGCGGCGGTGAGCGCCGGGTCGGCGTCCACGACCTTGCGCAGCTGGTCGTAGGTGGGGTCCGGGTTGGAGACGAGCGCCAGCGCGCGCACCTGCGCGACCGGCAGCGGAGGGATGACGATTGACGAGGTCATGCGGGCACCTCCCGGCGGTCCAGCGTCGCCCCCCGCTCCCGGCGCTGGTGGCGCCGCTTAGAGCATCGACACCATGGGGCGCCTCTGAAGGCCGCCACGAGGGCGTTGGGGAGGAGTTCGAGGCCGCGGCGGGACCGCTGGCGGTGAGACGGGCTGTCTCCGGGTGGCGGGGACCGCAGCGGACGAGGAACGAGCGCCACGCCCGGTGCGCGGTTCACCGCTGGAGGAGCGGCCCCCGGGCCGGCGGGCAGCGGCGGGGGTCTGCCTCGCTACGCGCCGCTCGCGCCGCCGCCCGCGGGCGTGCCCTCGATGGTGGGAGTGCGCTCGACGCGCAGGTCGGGCAGCCAGAGCAGCCAGCGCGGCATGTACCAGTTCGCGCGGCCGAGCAGCCGCATCGTCGAGGGCACCAGCACCGTACGCACAATCGTGGCGTCGAGGAAGACGGCGACCGCCAGCCCGACGCCGACCTGCTGGAACATCACCAGCTCGCCGAGCGCGAAGCCGCCGAACACCGTCACCATGATCGCGGCCGCGCCGGTGATGATGTTGGCGGTGGAGCGCAGGCCGAACGCCACCGACGCCGTGTTGTCCAGCGTCTCGTCGTAGCGCTCGCGGATGCGGCTGATCAGGAAGATGTGGTAGTCCATCGACAGCCCGAACAGGATCGTGAACATGAAGAGCGGGAGCCACGCCTCGATCTCGGACACCCGCTGGAAGGGGAGCACGCGGCTGCCCCAGCCGAGCTGGAAGATCGCGGTGATCACGCCGTAGGCGGCCCCCACGGAGAGCAGGTTCATGGCGATCGCCTTCACCGGCACCACCACCGACCGGAAGAGCAGCAGCAGCAGCACGAAGCTGAAGCCGAGCACGAACACGAACACGATCGGCGTGTAGCGGTCGACCAGCGCGAAGAAGTCGGCGTTGGTGGCGGTCTGCCCGCCCACGTAGACCTCCGCGCCGCTGCCGCTGAAGGCGGCCGGGATCACCTCCGCCCGCAGCCGCCGGAGCGCGGCGACCGCCTCGTCGCTGGCGATGTCGCCGGGCACGGCGACCGTGACGATGGCGAGGTCGCCCGCCGGGCTCACCTGCACCTCGGCGGTCTGGCGGATCGCGGCGTCGGTTTCGAGCGCCTGTTCCAGCCGTTCGAGGCTGCGCTGCACCGCTGGCGCGCGCACGTCGGCGGCGGAGACGACGATCTCGGTCGGCGCGAGCTGCCCGGCGGAGAATTCCCGGTCGAGGATGTCGAAGACCTGGCGCACGGCGAAGCGCTCCGGGATGCTGGCGGCGCCGCTCGCACCGAGCTGGATCGAGAAGTACGGCAGGGAGAGCAGCACCAGCAGCGTGGCGGAGCCGACCGCCATCAGCAACGGACGCCGCATCACCACGCGCGCCGCCGCGGCCCAGAAGCCGCGGTCCTCGTGCATCTGGCCGCCGCGTGACAGCAGCGGCACGGCCAGGCGGTTGACGCGGTCGCCGAGCAGGCTGAGCAGCGCGGGCACCAGCGTCAGCGACGCCGCGACGGCGAAGATCACCACGGTGATGGCGCCGATGCCGAACGAGCGGAAGATCGTCGTCGGCACGATCAGCAGCCCGCCCAGGCCGATCACCACCGTGCCGCCGGAGAACAGCACCGCGCGGCTCGCGGTGTCCCCCGCCAGGTCGATCGACTCCTCGACGCTGTGCCCCGCGCGCCGCTGCTCGCGGAAGCGCGCGACGATGATCAGCGCGTAGTCGATGCCGACCGCCAGCCCGATCACGGTGATGATGTTCGAGACGAAGGAGGAGAGCGGCCAGATGCTGGTGATCACCGTGACCACGCCGAAGGTGATACCGATCGCCAGGAACGCCACGCCCATCGGCACCAGCGCGGCCACCGCGGCGCCGAAGACCACCACCAGCACCACCAGCGCCAGCGGCAGCACCTTGATCTCGGTCGACAGATCGCCCTCGGCGACGTCGTTGAACGCCTCGTTGACGGAGGCGAAGCCGCCGTTGATCACATGGAAGCCGTCGCGGCCGTGGTACTGCTCCAGCACGGTGTGCAGCGTGGCGAGGCGCTCCGGGGAGGTGTCGAGCTCCCCCGTGAGCCGCGTTGGGACCAGCGTCGTGTGGCCGTCCGCGGAGACCAGCCCCGCCGCTCCGGCGTCGAGGTAGGAGAAGGTGGAGGCGGGATCGATCGCGTCTGGATGCTGGCGCAGGTCGGCGACCAGCGCAGCCACCAGCGCGCGGAACGCGGGGTCGGTGGTCGTGCGGTCGGCGGAGCGCACAACCACCTGCTCGTACAGCGGGTCATTGCCGCGGTAGTCGCGCAGCAGGTCGAACGCCCGCTGGGAGTCGGGCTGGTTCGTGAACTCGATCGCGGTGGTGAAGGTGCCGCCGGCGATCGAGGCGGCGAAGGAGGAGGCGACGAGCAGCACCAGCCACCCCGCGACCACCCGCCAGCGGTGGCGCGCGCTCCACGAGGCGAGCCGGCCGGTCGGTCCGAGCGTGTCGGTCACAGCGTCCTTCTCCGGGCAGCGTCACGGCGCCCGGAAGAGGGTAGCGCGGGCTTGCGATATCTACATGCGCTACACGGCGGCCTCCGCGGGCGTCTCGGCCGCCGAGTCCGCGTCCGGGTCGAGGTAGGGAAGCAGCGCCTGCAGCAGGTCGGTGCGGGAGTCCAGCGTGCGGCCGAGGCCGGAGAGCAGGCCCATGACGCGGGCCACGAGGATCACGTCGCCGGGGATATCGACCAGCGGGTTTGCGCGCAGCACCTTGCCCAGCCGCTGGTTCACCTCGGCGACCATCTCCTGGTCCGCGTACGCCTTCCCGGAGCGCAGCACGTCCCCGAGGAACGCCTCGCCGAGCGCGGAGTAGGTCTCGTCGTTCTCGACGCGGGTGCGGAATCCCATCTCGTTCATCGTCGCCGCCACGGCGTGCGGGCGCTCGGCGACGATGGCGCTGGTGAGCACGATCACCTGCTGGCGGAAGGCGTCGGTGAAGCGCTTCGTCAGGCCGAAGTCGACGAGGGCGATCCGCGCCGGGCGGCCGGGGGCGCCGGGGATGACGAAGAGGTTCCCGGGGTGCGGGTCGGCGTGGAACATGCCGTGGCGAAGGATCATCGTGTTGTACAGGTCGATCAGCGTGGCCGCGACCTGCGGCGGGGAGACCCCCGCCGCGCGCAGCGCCGCTACGTCGCTGATCTTGATGCCGTCGATGTAGTCCATCGTCAGCACGCGCCGCGTCGAGCGCTCCCAGTAGATGCGCGGCACGACCACGTCG
>SHYR01000042.1 GCA_009692705.1 Dehalococcoidia bacterium | reverse complement strand
GGCGGCGCCGTTCGCGGTGGCGGCCGGCGTCTCGGGCGGCGCCACGGGCGGCGTCACGGGCGGGGCAGCCGGCGGCCGCGGCGGCTCGACTGCCGCGGTGGGGGCCGGCGCCGGGGGAGGCGCCGCGGGGCGCTGCGCCTCGACGGGCGGGCGCGGGGCGGGCTGCTGGCCGCGCAGCAGCACCTCGATGTCGTCCAGGCGGTGGTAGAGCATGCGCATCTCGCCGGCGAACTCGGCGACCAGGCGCCGTAGCGTCTCTAGCGCGCGCTGAATCTCCGCGCTTGGGGCGCGCGCGGCGCGATCACGCAGCAGCGCCTCTGCCTGCGCCACGGACTCGTCGATCAGCTGGTGCGCGCGCAGGCGGGCCTCCGCGAGCAGTTGCTGGATCTCGTCGCCGTCAGCGGAGTCGGTCGCTCGCGGGCGGCTCCGCTGACGAGGCTCGTGGCGCTCTCGGGTCGCGCGGCGCGCGTGCGTCCCGCGCCCGCCGCGGGGCCGTCCTGCTCGCTCGCGAGCGCGACGAGCAGCTCGCCGATCGCGCGCAGCACCGGCGAGTCCGGGCGCTCGGGCGGCGGCGCGCCCGCGTGCGGATCGTCCATGCGGCCGCTCACTCCCGCCCAGACTCCCGCCCACACGCTGCCGCCGTGAGGACGGCGACTGCCGGTAGCGCTGAAACTATATCTGACGCGGCGCCCGGGCGGCGCCCGGGCGCCGGACGGCGCGGGGCACGCCGCGGCGGCGCCCTCTGCGGCATCCCGCTACACTCGCCCGCGACGGCGGCGCGGACTGCGGAGGGCGGTGGGCGATGACGGAGATGACGGGCGGCCAGGCGCTCGCGCAGTCGCTCAAGCTCGAGGGCATTCGCACGATCTTCGCGCTGCCGGGCATCCAGCTGGACTGGGCCTTCGACGCGCTCTGGGAGGAGCGCGCGCACTTCCAGATCCTGCACCCCCGCCACGAGCAAGCGACGGCGTACATGGCGGATGGCTTCGCGCGCACCACGGGAGGGATCGGCACCTGTCTGGTGGTGCCGGGGCCGGGGCTGCTCAACGCCTCGGCGGCGCTCTCTACCGCGTACGCCTGCTCCTCGCCGGTGCTGTGCATCGCCGGTCAGATCGCGTCCGACCAGATCGGGCGGCGGCGCGGCGTGCTGCACGAGGTCAACGACCAGCTCGAAACGATCGCCGCGGTCTGCAAGCACGTGGAGCGCGCCTCGTCGCCGCAGGAGATCCCCGGGGTTGTGCATCGCGCCGTGCGCGAGCTGCGCACGGGGCGGCCGCGCCCGGTGGAGATCGAGCTGCCGCCGGACGTGCTGGAGCTGGTGGCGGAGGTGACGCTGGCGGAGCCGGAACCGTTTGCGCGCACGCACGCCGATCCCGACCAGCTGGAGCGCGCGGCGCGGCTGCTCGGCGCGGCGGAGCGCCCGCTGATCGTGGCGGGCGGGGGCGTGCTCTCGGGCGGGGCGTGGGAGGAGCTGCGCGAGCTGGCGGAGCTGCTGGAGGCGCCCGTGTTGATGACCGACAACGGCCGCGGCGCGCTCTCCGACCGCCACTACCTCGCGCATACCGCGGCGGCCGCGCGCGAGCTGCTGCCGGGCGCCGACGTGGTGCTCGCGGCCGGCACGCGCTACATGCTGCAGGGGGCCGCCGCGCCGCAGGGGCAGCGCTTCGTCCAGATCGACATTGATGCGGAGGAGCTGGGCCGCAACCGCACGCCCGACGCCGGTGTGCTGGGCGACATCCGGCACGCCCTCGGCGAGCTCGTGCGCCTCGTGCCGCGGCATAACCGCCGCCGCGAGTCGCGGGTCGGGGAGCTGGCGGCGCTCAAGCAGGCGCGCGCCGCGCAGCTCGCCGAGGCGCTGGTGCAGCACGACTACGCGCTCGCGATTCGCGCCGAGCTGCCGGACGACGGCATCTTCGTCAACGAGAGCACGCAGGTGGGCTACTGGTCGCGCAACGGTTTTCCCGTCTACGCGCCGCGCAGCTACCTGAGCTCCGGCTACCAGGGCACGCTGGGCTATGGCTTCGCCACCGCGCTGGGGGCGCAGGTGGGCAACCCCGACCGCGCGGTCGTGTCGATCAACGGTGACGGCGGATTCATGTACAACGTGCAGGAGCTGGCGACGATGGCGCGCTTTCGCATCCCGGTGGTGGCGGTGGTGTTCGACGACCGCGCCTTCGGCAACGTGCGGCGCATCCAGCAGGTCCGCTTCAACGACCACACGATCGCCTCCGACCTGCTGAACCCCGACTGGATGAAGCTGGCGGACGCTTTCGGCATCGCCGGCTGGCGCGCCACCAGCCCACAGGAGCTGCGCCACGCGGTGCGCGAGGCGATCGCGAGCCGCGCGCCGGCGCTGATCGCGGTGCCGATGCCGGACGCGGCCGCGCTTACCTCGACGTTCACGATGCAGCCGCTGCCGCCGCGGCCGCGGCCGGCCGGCTAGCGGGCGGAGGCGGGGAAATGGCCGCCGCACGGCCGCTGCGCGTGGGCGTGATCGGCGCGGGCGCGAACACGCGCGCGCGCCACCTCCCCGGCCTGGCCGCGATCGACGGCGTCGCGGTGGTGGCGGTCTGCAACCGCTCGGAACAGAGCGGCCGGCGAGTGGCCGACGAGTTCGGCATCGCGCGCGTCGCCACCGACCCGGAACAGATCTTCGCCGACGACCAGATCGACGCGGTGTGCATCGGCACCTGGCCGTACCGCCATTGCGAGTACACGGTGCGCGCGCTCGCAGCCGGCAAGCACGTGCTGTGCGAGGCGCGCATGGCGATGGACGCCGCGCAGGCGCGCGAGATGGTGGCGGCGGCGCGCGTGCACCCGCGGCTGGTCGCGCAGCTCGTGCCGGTGCCTTTCGACCTCCGCAGCTGGCGGACGATCCGCCGCCTGCTGCGCGAGGGCGCGCTGGGCGAGTTGCGCGAGATCCACGTCACGGCCATGAACGGGCAGGGGCTCGGCGACGCCCCGCTGCACTGGCGCGACCGCCGCGAGTACTCCGGCATGAACAGCATGACGCTCGGGATGCTGGTCGAGATCGTGCACCGCTGGGCCGGCCCGACGGCGAGCGTGATCGCGGACGCCGAGACGTTCGTGCGGCAGCGCGTCGACCCGGAGAGTGGCCGCGCGGCGACGATCGAGATCCCGGACAGCCTCGGCGTGCTCGCGCGCATGGCGGGCGGCGCGCGCGCCACATACCGGCTCTCCACGGTGGCGGGCGCGCCGCAGCCCGCAGGCAACCACGTCTCGCTCTACGGCAGCGAAGCGACGCTGCACTGGTCGACGGGGCGCGACCTGCTCGCGGTGGGTGTCGAGGCGATGACGTTCGCGCGCGGCGACGGGCAGCCGCGCCCGCTAGAGCCCGACGCCGGCACGGCGAGGGGATGGGAGGTGGAGGCCGACTTCGTGCGCTCGATCCGCAGCGGCGCGCCGGTGGAGCTGACAAGCTTCGAGGACGGCCTGCTGTACATGCGCGTGGTGGAGGCGGTGTGGCGCTCGTGGTCGGAGCGCCGGCGCGTCGAGCTGGCGGAGGTGTAGGTGTCGCGGCGGGCGGTCAACTTCGGCCTTGGGCCGGGCGCCGAGCCGGACTGGTCGCTGCCGACGCTGCTCTACCGGCTGGTGGTGAACGCCGCCGGGCTCTTCCTCGCCTCGGTGTTGGTGCCGGGGATCGAGATCCACGACTGGCAGTCGCTGCTGGCGGGGTCGGCGCTCTTCGCGATCGTGAACGCGCTGCTGCGCCCGCTGGCGTACTTCGCTTTCTTCTGCCTGATCGTCGCCACGCTCGGGCTGTTCGCGCTGGTGGTGAACGCCGCGATGCTCGGCGCCACCGCGTGGGCGGCGGTACGGCTGGGGCTCAACTTCAGCGTCGACGGCTTCTGGTCGGCGGTGCTGGGCGGGATGGTGATCTCGGCGGTGTCGATGCTGGCGATGGTCATCGCGCAGCCGCGGCGGCGCGCGCCCTAGGCGCAGCCGCGCAGCGCCGCGACGGCGCGCGCTAGCCGCCCGGTGCCTGTGTCCTGAAGCGGGCGGCCTCGTCGGAGCCGGCGGTGGCGTTGCCGGCGCTGTAGGAGTGAGCGCCAGCGCCAGCGAGCTTGCCGCCGTCGACGATCAGGTACTCGTCGCGGATCGGACGGCGCTCGAACCAGCACTCGAGGATCTCGCGGGTGCCCGCGGCGTAGCGCGCCTGCGCCGCGAGCGAGGTGCCCGAGACGTGCGGCGTCATGCCGTGGTGCGGCATCGTGCGCCAGGGATGGTCCCGCGGCGGCGGCTGGGGGAACCAGACGTCGCCCGCGTAGCCGGCCAACTGCCCGCTCTCGAGGGCGCGCCCGATGGCGTCGCGGTCGCAGATCTTGCCCCGGGCGGTGTTCACGATGTAGGCACCGCGCTTCATCTTCGCGATCAGGGCGTCGTTGAACATGTGCTCCGTCTCGGGGTGGAGCGGGGTGTTGATGGTGACGACGTCGCAGACGCGCACGAGCGATTCGACATCGCGGTGGTAGGTGAGGCCGAGGGCGGCCTCCACGTCCGCGGGCAGGCGGTGACGGTCGGTGTAGTGCAGCTTGACATCGAAGGGTTTGAGGCGTCTCAGGATGGCGGAGCCGATGCGGCCCGCGCCGACCGTGCCGACGGTCATGCCCTCTAGGTCGTAGGACCTCGACACGGCGTCGGCGATGTTCCAGCCGCCGGCGACCACCCATCCGTAGGAGGGGATGTAGTTGCGGACGAGGGAGAGGATCAGCATCACCGCGTGCTCGCTGACGCTGATGCTGTTCGAGTAGGTCACCTCGGTGACGGTGAGGCCGTGCTCGATGGCAGCCTGCAGGTCGACGTGATCCGAGCCGATGCCGGCGGTGATGGCGAGCTTCAGATTCGGCGCCCGGGCGATGCGCTCGGCGGTGAGGTAGGCGGGCCAGAAGGGCTGGGAGATCACGATGTCCGCGCCGGGGAGCTCGCGCTCGAAGATGCTGTTGGGCCCGTCCTTGTCCGAGGTCACGACGAAGGTGTGGCCCAGGCCCTCAAGGAACATGCGCAGCCCGAGCTCGCCGGACACGGAGCCGAGCAGTGCGCCGGGGGTGAAGTCGATGGCCTTTGGGGTCGGCGTCGTCTGGCCGCCGGGGTAGCGCTCGATGCTCGGGATGTCGTCTCGCGCGTACGAGGTGGGGTAGCCGTCGACGGGGTCGTCGTAGAGCACGCACAATACCTTGACCATCTTCGATCCCTTCGCCGGGGGCGCACGCGGTCGCGGCGCATTGTCGGCGTGGCGCGGCGGACGCGGCAAGTCGAGGTGCAGGCGAGGCGGGGTGGGGTGGGGTGGGGCGGTTAGCCGCGGATGCGGCTGGTGAGGTCGCCGCGCTCGACCTCGATGCGATCGGCGAGCCGCTCGGCGAGCTGCGGCACGTGCGAGATCACGCCGACCATGCGCTGGCCGCCGGCGAGCGCCTCCAGCCCATCGATCGCGACCTCCAGCGACTCCGCGTCGAGGGAGCCGAAGCCCTCGTCGAGGAAGAGCGACTCCAGCGACACCGCGCCGCCGGTACCCGCGAGCTCCGGCAAGCGCTCGGAGAGCGCGAGCGAGAGAGCGAGGCTGGCGAGGAACGTCTCTCCACCGGAGAGCGTCTTCACGGAGCGCTGCTCGTCGCCGTTGAGGCCGTCCACGACCGCGAACTCGTTGTCGCGGTCTTCGATCACGAGCCGGTAGCGACCGTTGCTGAGCTGACGCAGTCGCTGGGATGCGTCGGCGGCGAGCAACTGCAGCGCCTCGCGCTGGATGTAGGCGATGAAGCGGTCGCCGTGCAAGTCCTGCTCCAGCGCGCGCGCTATCGCGCCCGAGCGCTCGAGCTGCGCCGCCTGCTGGCGCGTGCGTGCCGCCTCCTCCACCTCCGTGCGTGCGCGGTCGAGGCGTGCGTGCGCCGCACCAAGCGCCTGCGCCGCCTGCTGGCTTTCGCGCTCTAGCGCATCGATCAGCGCGTCGAGCCGGGCCGACGCCGGCGGCGAACCGCCGTCCTCCGTCGCGTCCGGGCAGCGGTCACGTGCCGCGAGCAGCGCACGGGCGGCGGCGGCTTCCTGCGCGGTAGCGGTGGTGAACTCCGCGCGACGCTGCAGCAGCGCGGCGCCGGCGCGCTCGCAGTCGCGCGCGCGCTCGTCCCGGCGTGCGCTGGCGCCGGCGAGCGCCGCTTCCGCCTCGCGGGCGGCGTCGTCGAGCGCGCGGGCGCGCTCCGCCCGGCGATCCAGCTCCGCCAGCCGGGCGGCGGCCCCCTCGGCGTCGAGCGCGGGCTGGTCGCGCTGTTCGCCATCGCGCGTGGCTGCGAGCTGGGCATCGACCTCCGCCAGCGCGAGCGCCGCGCGGTCGGAATCGGCGCGCGCTCGTTCCACGATCGCCTCGGCCTCGCGCAGCGCGCGGTCGCCCTCCCGCGCCTCCTCCCGCGCCCGCCGTTCCGCCTGCTCGGCCGCCCGCTGCGCGTCGAGCGCGTCGCGCAGCGCCGCGGGCGCGTCTGGTGGTTCGGTGCCGCGAGCGCGCCCGCCTGTGCGGCCCCCGGCGGGGACGGCGGCCGGGGGCACAGTCGCCAGCAGCAGGCTCAGCGAGCGCTCCAGGGTGCGTGCGTTCTCGGCGGCGCGCTGCTGCGCGGTGGCGGCGTGCCGCGCGGCAGCGGCCTCGGCGGTCGCGACTGCGACTGCGGCGGCGAGCTGCGCG
>SHYR01000041.1 GCA_009692705.1 Dehalococcoidia bacterium | reverse complement strand
GCACCGACGCTACGCTCGCCGGGAACTGCTGCGGCTGAGCGCAGGGGTGGCGCTGCTCGCGGCGTGCTCCGGCGGCGAATCGCTGCTGGCGCGCGACCCGCGACCGCCGGGGCAGCGTCGCCAGGGCGAGCTGGCGATCGCGCTGCCGCCGGGGAGCCGCGAGCACGCGCTGCCGCCGCAGCTGGTGTACGCCTGCCTCGTCGCGCTGGACCCACGGAGCGGGCGAGTGTATGGCGACCTCGCCGAATCGGTGGAGCACGTCGAACCGTTGGTGGTGCGCATGCGGCTGCGCGCGAACCTGCGCTTTCACCCGGACGCAGACGACATGGCCCGCGCGATCACCGCGGATGAGGTGCGCCGCGAGTTCGCGGAGCGACGGGCGGCCGGTGAGTTCGTCTTCGCGCAGGCGCTGGAGCGCGTTGAGGCGCCTGACGCGCGGACGCTCGTGCTGCGGCTGCGCGTGCCGTTTAGCCTGCTGTTCGACTACCTCGCGGACGGCGCCTTGGCCGGCATCCGCTCGGTCGCGCGCTCCCCGGCCATCGAGGCGCCACTCGGCAGCGGCCCGTTCGTGCCCACGGCTGTGGAGGGGAATGGCGTGACGCTGGTCCCGCATCCGCTCTTCCATCGCGCGCGCCAGCCGCTGCTGGAGCAGCTCACCGTCGCGCCCGGCGCCACGGGGACCGAGTCGGAGCAGCGCGGGGGCGCCCCCGAGTTGCGCATGCTGGCGCCGGCGGGCGGGCGCCCGGAGACGCTGGGCGGCCATGTGCTCGTACGGCGCGCGTCGCGACGGATGCTCGCGCTCGGGCTGTCACTGCTGCCGCAGAAGGGCGGCCGCGCGGTGCGCCACGTGGCCGCGTTCCAGGACGAGCGCGTACGGCGCGCGGTGGCGCTGTCGCTCGATCGCGAACGGCTGCTCGAGCTGCACGACGGCACGGTGAGTGGTCCGGTGGGGCCCGCGCACGGCCCGGACGCGCTGCCCGCCGGCGAGCTGGCGCGGCACCCGCTGTACGCTCACCGGCCGGCCGAGGCGCGCGCGCTGCTGGCGGCCGCCGGGCACGAGGGACTCGCGTTCGCGCTCGAGACGGCGATGCGGCCGGCGCGCGGCCTCGGCCAGACGATCGCGGAGCAGTTGCGCGCCGGGGGCTTCGCGCCCGCGTTGCGCGTGCTGCCGCCGAACGACTGGGAGGCGCTGCTGGTGAACGGCGATTTCGAGGCTGGGCTGATCGAGCTCGACGAGCTGCGGACCGCGGACATCGGGCTGCGGCTGCAGATGGCCGGCGGGCTCAGCGGTACGTTCTCGTGGTGGGGCTACTCCGCGCCGGCGTTCGATGTGGCGGCCCGGCAAGCGTTTGCGGAGCTCGACCCGCGGCGCCGCGCGGAGCGCTCGCGGGCGGCGCAGCGTGAGCTGCTGCGGCAGGTGCCCGCGCTGCTGCCGATTTCCGCGCCGCACGAATACGTGCTGCTGCCGCCGAACCTCCGCGGCTACGACTTCGATGCGTTCGAGTTCAACGACGGCTGGCTCTCGTCGCGGTGGTTCCTGGACCCCGCGCGGGACCCGCGTGCGTGACTGCCGGCCGGCCGGGCGGGCGCCAGCCCCGGTCGTGCCCGCTCCGCTCCGCAGCGGGCCCCGGGGGGCAGCGCTCGGGGTGCGCCCGGGGGGATGGGCGTAGCATCGATGCTGGAGCGGTGGAGGGTGTGTGGGTGCGTTCGATTTCGACGCGCTGCGCAGCGGGCTGGAGGCGGCCGTGCTCGCCGCAGGCGAGGCGATCATCGCGGTCCGCGACCGCGGCCGCGTGCGCGTCCGCCACAAAGAGGACGGCGAAGGCCCGGTCACCGAGGCCGACTACGCGGCGGACAAGGTGCTGCACGAGCGGCTGATGCCGCTGCTCCGGGGCGCCCACTGGCTGTCCGAGGAGTCGGAGCAGCTGGCGCCGCTGATCCACGGTGAACCGACGTGGGTGGTCGATCCACTGGACGGCACGCGCGAGTTCGTGCGGGGGCTGGCGGAGTTCGGCGTCACGGTCGGCCTGTTCGTCGACGACCGGCTCGTGCTCGGCGCGGTGGGACTGCCGATCGAGCGCTCGGTGCTGTCGGGGCTGGTGGTCGACGGGCGCTGCGAGGCGCGGCGCGACGGCGTGCCGATCCCGCCGCTGGCGGCCGGTGCCGTGCGGCGCGTCGTGGTGTCGCGCCACGATTACGAGCGGAGGCGGGTGCACTATCAGATTCCCTTCGAGGTGTACCCGTGCGGATCGGCAGCCGTGAAGCTGGCGCATGCCGCCGACGGCAGCGCGGACGTTTACCTGTCCACGGGCCCGCGTTCGGTGTGGGACGTCGCGGGTGGGACCGCAGTGCTGGCGGCGACGGGCGGCGCGCTCATGCAGTTCGACGGGCGCGCGCTGGAGCTGTCACCGCAGCAGGTGCACGTGCCGCCGTACGCCGCGGGCGCGCCAGACTCGTGCCGCGAGCTGCTGCGACGCCTGGGCGCGCGCTTCTAACGCCGGACTACGCCTCCGCGCGTACGAGCCGCGCGAACGCCGCGAGGTCCGCGACGCGCACGACGCCGGGGGCGTATTGCGCGCCGCGATTACGCGGCCAGTCGCGCAGGTACACGCGCACGGGCGACCGCTCCGCGAGCAGCTGTGCGGTGCGCCCATCGTCGTCGACGTGCTCGCGGGGCGCGAGCCGGGCGAGCACGTCGAGCTTGAAGTGTGGGCTGCGCATGCGCGTGTCGTTCGTGACGATGCGCTCGATCGCATCCGCGAGGCCGTGGCGGCGCAGCCAGGGCTCCGGGCTCGTGCGGCGGCCCGTGAGCACGATGATGCGGCGCACCGTCTGCAGCTCTCGCAACGCCGCGGCCGCGTCGGGCAGCGGGCGGCGATAGTCGAAGCGCACGCGGTCGGCCACGCGCGAGAGCAGGCGCGGCGGGACGCGCGCGGGCGCGGGCGGGGCAGACGCATCCAGGAAGTCCGTGCTGATGCCGACGTTGATACCGAACGGCGGCCGGCATATCACGCCATCGAGGTCGAGCGTGACGAGCGGGCGAGCGTCGGTCATGCCGCGACACTGTCGGCTGCGCGCTCGTGGCGCAGCGCGATTACGGAGACGGCGAGGCCGGCGAGCAGCAGGCCGCCGCCGGCGATCAGCACGAGCGGTTCCGCGGCGGCGAGCATCACCGCCGCCGCCGCGCCGCCGAGCACCGCGGTCAGCGGCACACCGCGCACACTGCGCCCACCCGGAACGGGCGCGGGGTGTCCGGCCGCGTCAGGCGCAGCGCGACGAGCGCGGCGTTCACGACGATGAACGCGACGAAGATCGTCACGTTCGTGAGCTGCGCCACCCGGCCGATGTCGCGGGAGCGCGCGAAGGCGATCGCGGTGGCGCTGACGGCGCCCGTGGCGAACCACGGCGTGCCGCGTCGGGCGTGGAGCCAGCCGAACGGCGGCGGGAGCAGCGCGCGGCGGGCCATGCCCCACACGAGCCGCGCGCCCGTCGCGAGCAGCATCAGCACCGTGTTGGCCGTGGCGAACAGCGCGATCACCGAGAGCCCGTCGCCGAGGCGGTCGCTCGCCGCGCGGCGCACCACGTCGGCGAGCGGCGCGGGGTCGCCGGCCAGCTCCGGCCACGGGATCACCGCGACCGCCGTCACCGCGACCAGGAGGTAGAGCGTGGTGGTGATCACGATCGCCAGCAGCATCGCACGCGGGATCGTGCGCACCGGGTCGCGCGTCTCCTCGGCAAGCGTTGCCATCTGCTCGAAGCCGGTGAAGGCGAAGAACGCGAGCGAGGCGGCGGCGATGATGCCGCTCGCGCCGCGCGGCGTGTCGACGAGCGCGCCGGGGCCGAGGTGCGGCAGCCCGACCACGATCGCGAGCACGAGCCCGGCGGCCTCGAGCGCGGTGAACACCACGGCGATCGCGACGGTTTCGCGCACGCCGATCCAGACGACGACGGCGCAGGCGGCGATGAGCAGCGCGGCGGATGGGCGCACATCGGGGCCGAGTAGGTCATCGACGTAGCCCCCGAAGCCGATCGCCACCGCGGCGGCGGCCAGCACGACCATCGTGAGCAGCAGCCAGCCGACGAGGAAGCCGGCGCGGCGCCCGAACGCTTCGCGGGCGAAGGCGGAGCTGCCGCCCGCCTCCGGGAACATCGCGGCGAGCTCTGCATAGGAGAGCCCGGTCGCGCCGGCGAGCAGCGCAGCGATCAGAAACGACGCCCACAGCGCGCCGCCCGCATCCGCGGCGGCGGCGCCGATCAGCACATAGATGCCCGCGCCGAGGATGATGCCGACGCCCGAGACAGTGGTGCCCCACAGCCCGAGCGTGCAGTGCAGCGCTGGTGCCGCCGTCGGCGCGCTCATACGCGGATGGGCGGCGGCGGCGGCGGGCCGGGCGGCACGCCGGGCGGTGGTGGCGGCGGCCCGGCGGCGCCCGCGGGCCCGCGCGCCGGGTCGATCGCGCCGGCCTCGTGATGCTGCTCCAGCACATGGTAGAAGGCGTCCAGCCGGTCCTCGACGCGGCGGAAGACGGAGCCTTCGGTGTAGCGGCCGTCCGCGCCGCGCGTGCCGGCCGGCACGCCCGTGAGCACCTCGATCCCGGTCTCCACGGTGTCCGCGGCCCAGACGTTGAAGCGTCCGGAGCGTATCGCGTCCGCGACCTCCGGCCGGAGCACGACGTTGTGCACGTTGAGCTTCGGGATCATCACGCCGTGCGTGCCGTCTAGTCCGCGCGCGCGGCAGACCTCGTAAAAGCCCTCGATCTTTGCGGTCGCGCCGCCGATGGGCTGGACGTCGCCGCGCTGGTTGATCGAGCCGGTCACGGCGATCGACTGGCTGATCGGCAGGTCGGCGAGCGCCGACAGCAGCGCGTAGAGCTCCGTCGACGACGCGGAGTCGCCGTCGATGTCGCCGTAGACCTGCTCGAACGTCAGGCTGGCGTGCAGTGCTAGCGCCTTTTCTTGGCCGAAGCGTGCGGCCAGGAAGCCGCGCAGGATCAAGAAGCCTTTGTTGTGGACGCGCCCCGCCATCTCCGTCTCTCGCTCGACGTTGACGATGGTGCCGCGGCCGGCCGAGACCACGCAGGTGATGCGCGACGGCCGCCCAAACACGATGTCGCCGAGGTCGTACACGGAGAGCGCGTTGATCTGGCCGACCGCGCCGCCCGCGGTGTCGATGAGGATCGTGCCGTCGTCGATCAACAACTGGAGGCGGTCCCGGACCAGCGCCGAGCGATACTCCAGCTCCTCGAGCGCGCGGTCGACGTGGCGGACATCGACCTGGTCCGGCGCGCCGTCGTGGCTCGCCCAGTACGACGCTTGCCGCACGATGTCGATGAGGTTGCCAATGTTGGCGGAGAGCCGCCTCTGGTCATCCACCACGCGCGACAGATGCTCGACGAGCCGCGCGACCGCGCCGTCGCTGAAGCACCCGAGCTTGTGGCGGTGGCACTGCTCGCGGATCACGGCCGCGACGCCGTTGATGTTCTCGCGCGTGCGCTCGAAGTCCGTCTCGAAGTCCGCCTTCACGCGGAAGAGCTCCCGGAAGTCCGGGTCGGCGCGGTAGAGCAGCGAGTACAGCGCGCTGTCGCCGATGATCACCACCTTGGCGTCGAGCGGCATCGGCTCGGGGCGCAAGCCGCTCGTCGGGATCAGGCCGAGGCTCTCGCTGAGGTTCTCGATGGCCAGCGCCCGCTGCGCGAGCGCGCGCTTCAACCCGTCGTACGCGGCGATGTTCGTCAGCAGGTCGCGCAGCCGGAGGATGATGAAGCCGCCGTTCGCGAGCGCGAGCGAGCCCGGGCGGATCATCGTGTGGTCGGTGACCATCATGCCGAACTGGCCCTGGTATTCGATGCGGCCGATGAGGTTGAGGTAGGTCGGGTGGCGCTCGACGATCACCGGCGCGCCGGCCTGCGGATCGCGTGTGACCAGCACATTGACCTCGTAGCGCCGCAGCAGGGCGCTCGTCGGCTGCTCGGGCGGGGGTGCGCCCGGGAGCGTCGGCTGCTGCTGGCCGCCACGCAGGCGATCGCGCTCCCGCTGTAGGTCCGCGCGCGCGGACCCGATGAACCGCGTGATCTCCGGGTCCGCGCCCCAGCGCTCCAACAGCGGGTCGAACTGGTGCGCGACGGCGAAGCTTGCGACCTGATCGTCGAGCGCCTGGGCCTGTTGCTGCGTGTCGCGCTCCAGCGCGCGCATCTGGAGCATCGCGTCCTGCACGACGCGCTCGAGGCCGGTGGCCGCCGTCTGGATGCGCTCGCGTTCGTCGTCCGGGAGCTGCTCGTACTGCTCGTCCGTGATCGGGCTCCCGCTGACAATCGGCGCCGAGACGATGCCCGATGGCGTCATCTGCAACGCGAAGCCCACCTGCTCGGCGTGCTCGCGGAGCTTCGCCAGCAGCTCATTGCGGCGCTTGTCGAGCTGACGGCTCAGCTCCTGGCGTTGCCGCGCATAGGAGTCAGATTCGAAGGCATGGCGCAACTCGGTGACGGCGCGCGGCACTGCCTCCTGGACCGCGTCGGCGAACGCGCGACCCTCTCCGGCGGGCAGCGCGACGCCCACCGGGCGGTCCGGATCATCGAAGTTGCGCATGTAGACCCAGTCCGGCGGCGTGGGCAACTGCGCGGCACGGCGGCGCAGGAACGATTCCACGATCGTTGCCTTGCCGAAGCCGTCCGGGCCCGCCGCGAACAGGTTGTACCCGGGCGCCGTCATGCCGAGCGCGAACTCGATGGCGCGCGCCGCGCGCTCCTGCCCGAAGACGGCGTCCAGCGGGTGCAGTTCATCTGTGGACGCGAACGGGAGGTCTGCGGGGTCGCAGCGTGCAGTCAGGTCGTCCGCGGTGACGCGC
>SHYR01000040.1 GCA_009692705.1 Dehalococcoidia bacterium | reverse complement strand
GGGCGCGCGCTGGCGCGCGACGAGACGGTGTTCCGGGCGGCGAGCGACCGACGGCGGGCGCTCGCGCTCCCTGCGCTGCACGTGGACCGGTGATTCTGACGGCTACGCCGCGCGCGGCTGCTCCAGCAGCCCGCTGTGGCGGAGCAGCGCCAGCCGCGCCCACTTCGCGTCGCTGTGGGCGACTGCCGCCCAGCGCACGAGCAGCGCGGTGAACTCTTCGCGCGAGCCCTCCACGAGCAGCCGGTCGGAGACCTCCGCCAGCAGCTCCCCTCGGTGCTGGCGCGTGAGGTCGCCGAACCACGGCAGGCGGTCCAGCACATCCATGAGCGGCGGCAGTTCGGGGTCGTCCATGCCGGGATGTTCGGACGCTCCCGCCCCGTCCTTAAGGGCTGCCCCCTACTGAGCACCGTGGTGGGTGACAGCCGGGGGCGGCCCATCCCCCTGCCCCCTTCCCGCGCAGGGAAGGGGGCAGGGGGATGGGCTCTGCGCGCGGCCCGGACGCAGGGCGCGTCGAGGTGTAGCCCACAGCAAATCCCGCGCCGGGAGGGGCAGGGGTGGGCCGCCCCCCCGCCTACCTCACCGGCACCGGTCCGGCAGCATGACGCGCACCCTCAGATCCGCACAGGAGAAGCGCACGGGCGTAGGACCGAGAGGATCCATGGGGGCCGCCCGCCGGCTGTCACCCACCGCTGTGCTCAGCACACCTGGGGGCGCTCACGGGCGCCGGATCGTCGCCGAGAGTCCGCGCGCGCTGAGGCGGTCGCGGTAGAGCTCGGCGCGCTCGAGCGGGCAGGTGACGACGTCGGCTTCGCCGTGGCGGTGCGCCGTCAGCATCACCTCGGTGGCGCGCGCCGCGTCCAGCTCGGGGACGCTCTCCAGCAGCGCCCGCACCACCTGCTCCATGGAATGCACGTCGTCGTTGTGCAGCACGACGGTGCACGGGGGTAGCGTCTCGTCGAGCGAGCGCGTGCGGGCCGTGCGGGCGGGCGTTGTGGTCATGCGGGCGGTCACCCCAGCTTGCGGTGGTCCCAAGAGCGGACGCGCAGCGGGTGGACGCGGATGGTTACGCGCCGGTAGGCGGCGGGCGGCAGCGGCGCCTGCGGATCGGGCGCCGGGCGTGGGTGCCCAGCCGTCCTCGCCGCGCTCAGGGCGCCCGCGCGCGCGGTGACGCGGGGGTCGCGCACGATCTCCGCCTGCGCGTCGATCGACACCCCGCGCAGCTCGCCGTAGGTGGTGCCCGCCTCGATCAGTACCGTGAGGCGCGGGTCGCGCTCGAGGTTGCGCACCTTCTGCGAGGTGTCGTAGGTGGTGAAGGTGATCAGCCCCTCGTCGTCCAGCACGAACCACATCGGCACCAGGTGCGGGCTGCCGTCGCGGTTGACGCTGGCGGCGTAGAGGGTGCGCGAGCCCTCGATCAGCTCGCGCTGCTCCGCCTCGGTGAGCGCGATGCGCGACCGCTAGTTTGGCATTGCGGGCCCCCTTCCGCGGCATGATAGCGCTCCGGTGGCGCTTCGCCCGGGGGCAGCGAGCGGTGACGCCCGGCGCTGGCGCGTGGCGGCGCGTGGCGCGCTACGGGCGCGCGTCGAGGCCGTCCGCCAGCGCGCGGCGCCGCAGCTTGCCGTTGGGCGTGCGCGGCAGCGCCAGCATCACCACGTACTCGTGGGGTCGCTTGTACTCCGCGAGGTGCCGCGCGACGTGCGCCGCCAGGGCGGCCTCGTCGATCGCGGCGCCCTCGCGGGGCACGATGCACGCGGTGACCAGCGTCTTCTGCTCGTCCACGCGGTGCACCACGACGGCGGCCTCCGCGACCGTGGGGAACGACTCGACGGCCTGCTCGATCTCCACGGGCGACAGGCGGTAGCCGAAGGCCTTGATCACGTCGTCCGCGCGGCCGTGGAACCAGAGGTAGCCGTCGCCGTCGATAGCCGCGAGGTCACCGCCGATGAACCACTCGCCGCGGAACACCGCGGCCTGCTCCTCCGGCCGCCGCCAGTAGCCGAGCATCAGCCCGGGGTCGGAGCGGTGCACGGCCAGCAACCCCACCTCGCCGGGGGGCAGCGGCCGCGTGGACTGCCCCTCCCGCGGCAGGCCCTCCAGCGTGAGGATGGCCACGCGGCGGCCGGGCTGCGGGCGGCCCGGCGATCCGGGGCGGACGGGAGTGGCGGGGCCGGTGGAGACGTAGGTGCTCACCTCGGTCATGCCCAGCGCCTCGTACATCTCGGTGCCGGCGCGCGCTCGCCACTGCTCGAGCAGCGCCGGGGGGAGCGGTTCACCGGCGCACAGCACGTGCCGCAGCGTGTCGCCGGCCTCCTCGGGGCGCCCGTACTTCAGCATCTGGCGGTAGACCGTGGGCACGGCGGCGAAGATGGTCACGCCGAGGCGCCGGATCAGCGGCGGCCAGCGCGCGGGCTCGCCGGCCACGTCCGCCAGTACGGCGTGCGCGCCCGCGGCCCAGGCGTCCATCAGTCCCACGCCGAGCGTGTAGGACCAGTTGAGCGTGCCGGCGTGCAGCGTGACGTCCGAGGCGCGGAAGTCCTGCCAGCCCGCGCGCATCAGCGCCCGGCCGTAGACGCTACGGTGGGCGTGCAGCACGCCCTTCGGGCGGCTGGTCGTGCCGGAGGTGTAGATGAGGTAGGCCGCGTCCTCGGCGCGCGTCGCCGGCAGCGCGCCCGCGCCGTCGAGGTGGTCCAGGTCGCCGGTCAGCAGCGTCGCGCCGCGGAAGCCGCCGATGCGCAGATCGTGCGTGCAGATCAGTGCCGCCGCCTCCGCGTCCTCGGCGAGGAACGCCGCCTCCTCGTCGGTGAGCTGCGGCGAGGCGGGGACGGGGACGAGCCCCGCCGCCGTGGCGCCGAAGAAGGCGAAGGCGTACGCGGGCGAGTGGGGCAGCCGTACCAGCACACGGTCGCCGGGCACGAGGCCGCCCGCGAGCAGGCCGCGCGCGATGCGCTGCACGCGCTCCCACACCTCGGCGTAGCTCCAGCGGTCGGCGCGGCCGTCCTCGTGGACGAAGGTGAACGCCGGGCGCGCGCCGCTCGCCCGGTCCTCGGCGTGGTCCGCGAGGCACCAGCGGGCGAGGTTGAGCGGCGGATTGCCCGCCCACGGCGCGTCGCTCGCGGTGGTCATGCCGACAGCGTGCGGGGCGCCGCCGCGCGCCGCAAGCGGGGCAGCCAGCGCATCGCTAGTTGTAGTGCCCACTCACGTTGTTGACACTGCCGCCGAGCGGTCTGCGGTAGGCGGCCCATCCCCCTGCCCCATCGTGCCCCGAACGTAGAACAGCGCTTCGCGCGGGGCGCGGGAAGGGGGATGGAGAGTTGGGGTGACACCCTAACGGCCACCGCGAACGAAGTGCGGACGAGCGCGTTGCGGTTGGCCGGGATGCTCGAAGGGGCGCAGCCCCTTCGCTCTCAACCCCTCCCGCGCCCCGCGCGGAGCGCTGTTCTACGTTCGGGGCACGATGGGGCAGGGGTGGGCCGTCCCTCGCCTGCATCGAGGGCACCGCTTCGATGTCACCAACCGCTGTGCTCAGTACAGCTAGCCGAACGCGCCGATGATCGCGCCCATCAGCGCGTAACCGACGACGAGGTAGCCCGCGTTGATCGCGTGCAGCACGAGCGAGCCCTTGCCGGATGCGACGCTCGCGCCCGCCGCCTGCGCCCCCACGGCCAGCGCGACGACCCAGCCGACGAGGATGCCGTCCATCGCGTCCGCTGCGCCGGACCAGCCGTAGACGATCGCGACGGTCCAGGCGGCGAGGATCGAACCGATCGGGAAGACCGCCATCGCGGCGCCCGCCTGGCCCGACTGGTCGCCGAGGCCCATCTCGGCCGCCCAGCGCTTCCCGGTCGGGGTCATGCCCGCGTACCACAGGAAGCCGAGCACGAACTGTGCCAGCGCCGCGACGAGGATCGCGACCACGTTGATCTCAGGGTAGGCAAACGGCATGGGAGGGCTCCTTCAGTCAGCCCCGCCGCACCTCCAGTAAATCACAGGCGTCGTGCGCGCGCTCAGACCGGGCGGAACACCGGGACCGGGAAGGCGCCCGAGGTCTGCGCCTCGAACTCCACCTGCACGCGCTGCCCGACCTTGATGTCCTTCGTGGGATCGGCGGCGCCGACGATGTTCGTGAGCATGCGGAACCCCTCGTCCACGTCGACGTAGGCCACGGCGTAGGCGCCGAGGTCGGCGAAGGCGGGGTTGCGGTTCTGGCGCACCACCGAGTAGGTGTAGATCGTGCCCAGCCCCTTCGAGGTGTGCCACGACAGCTTCGCGGAGCCGCAGGCGGTGCAGTGCGCGCGCGGCGTGAAGACGATGGACTGGCACGTGTCGCAGCGCTGGTAGCGCAGCTCTGAGCGCTTGGCGCCCTCCCAGAACGGCTGGGTGTCTGGTTCCGGGAACGCCGGCATCAGTCGGTTCGGCATCGTGGTGCTCCCTGTCGCAGTCGCTAGTCCGCCGCGAGGATGATCGTGCCGCCGGCGTGGGTGCCGCCCAGCAGGCCGCCGTTGCCGTGCGCGACGGCGAGTTTCGCCCCCGGCACCTGCGAGGTGGACTGCCCGCGCAGCTGGCGCACGGACTCCAGCAGCAGGAACATCCCGCGCATGCCCGGGTGGTTGGAGGAGAGCCCGCCGCCGTCGGTGTTGAGCGTTACGGCGCCCTTGCGGTCGTAGCGCAGGCCGCCGCCGGAGATGTACCCCCCGACCTCGCCCTTCTTGCAGAACCCGAGGTCCTCCAGCATCACCGCGACGGTGATCGTGAACGAGTCGTAGATCATCGCGATGTCGATCTCGGCCGGCTTGACCTGCGCCTCGCCGAAGGCGATCGGCGCGCTCTGCGCGGCCGCGCTGGTGGTGATGTCGCCGTCGTTCGTGCGGTATTTGATCGCCTCGCCGCCGCCGATCAGCCACACCGGCTTCTGCTTCGCGCCGCGGGCGACGTCCGCGCTCGCGATCACGATGGCGCCGCCGCCGTCGCTCACCATGCAGCACTCGAGCAGGTGCAGCGGGTCCGCAACCATGCGCGACTCCATCACCTCCTGCACGGTGATGTCACGGATGTTCTGGAACTGGAGGTCTTTCATCGCCTGCACGGCCTGCGGGTTGCGCATTGCGTGGTGCCGCGTGGCGACGGAGATCTCCGCCAGCTGCTCGCTGGTGGTCCCGTACTCGTGCATGTGGCGGCGGGCGGCCATCGCGTAGTTGGCGATGAGCGTGGTGCCGTACGGGTTCTCCATGTTCTCCTGCCAGGTGCCGCCCGCCCCGCGCGGCCCCCCGGTGCCGATGGGGACGCGCTGCGAGGCCGACTTCGAGCCGTAGGAGAGCACGGCCACGCGGCACTTGCCGGCGGCGATGTCGCGCATCGCGTGCGCCGCCTGGAACTCGTACGAGGAGCCGCCCACCTGCGTGGTGTCGATCACCGTCGGGTGGATGCCGAGGTAGGCGGAGAGGCCGAGGCCGCCGCCCCCCTCGCCGTCGTTCGCGTCGTACACCCCGTCGACGTCCTGCCACGAGAGTCCGGCGTCCTCCAGCGCGAGCGCGATGGAGCGCGCCTTGATCTGGATCGCCGAGACGTCCATGTCGAGCCGCTTGGGCCACTCGTAGATGCCGACGATCGCGGCGTTGCGCGCCTGGTTTGCCATGGAACCCCCCCCTGCCTGCGTGGCGATTACTACCGTGTGGCGCGCCGCCCGTCAATCAGGCTCCGCGGCGGCCGGCGATTGCCGCGCTGGCTCGCGGGGGGTAGCGTGGCAGGCATGCGCGTCGGGCTGATCTCGGACACCCACCTGCCCTCGCTGATCCGCACCCCCGACGAGCTGGGGCCGCAGCTCGCCGCCTTCCTGCGCAGCGTTGACCTGATCCTGCACGCCGGCGACGTGGTGCGGCCCTCCGTGCTCGACTGGTGCGAGCAGTTCGCCCCGGTGGTGGTGGCGCGCGGCAACAACGACGGCTTCGATGATCCGCGCATGGAGCTCCGGCAGATGCTGGACCTCGAGGGGTGGCGCATCGGCATGGTGCACGCGCTGCGCCCGGAGGATCGCCCGGTGCCGGAGCTGCTGGCGCGCGCGCTGGATGGCGAGCGCGTGGATATCCTGATCGGCGGCGACACCCACGTCGAGCGCCTGGAGTACCGCGAGGGCGTGGTGGTGGTGAACTCCGGCAGCCCCACGCTGCCGCACCACAAGGAGTTCCGCCTGGGCACCGTGGCGCTGCTGGAGCTCACGCCGGGACGGCTGCACGCCGAGATCGTGACGCTCGGGCACTCCGACGGGGCGCTCAACCCGGCCACGCCGCGCCACCTCGAGCTGTTCGAGGGGCGGCTGGTGGCGCACTCCTTCAACGGCGAGCGTCTCGCGCTGCCGCCGGCTTAGCCGGCTCCGCGCTCCCGCTCCGCGGCTCTGGTGCGCCGCGCGTCGGTCTCTCGACGAGCCGACTATCGAGCCACGCGAGCGGGGGATGCGCCGGACCGCGACGCCGCCCGCTCAGGCGAACGGCGTGTCCGCCTCCTCGACCAGCGCGGTCATCGAGCCCCGCGAGCGGGGGATGCGCGGGTCGGCGCCGTAGGCGTGGACCTGCCGCTGCTTCGCGTCGCACTCGGCGCGATCGGCGGTCATCAGCGTCACCCGGCCCGCGGTGTCCACGATGCGGGCGAGGGCGAACGCCTTCTCCCGGCCGTAGCCGAAGAGCGCGGCAAGCATCTCGATCACGTATTCGTAGCTGTGATCGTCGTCGTCGATCAGCACCACCCGCCAGGCGCGCACCGGCTGCGGCGCCGGCTCCTCCGTACGCGCCGGGCGCGCGGTGCGAGCGGGCGTCGATGCGGGGCGGGAGGTGGCGGAGGGGGTGCGCGCGCCGTTCATCGCCCACATTGTATGTACGCTCGTATGCAGGCTCGCTGGATGCAGGGAGCGCAGGTGCGCGCGCCGCGCCGGAGGCGCGTATGACACGACGGAGGCCGCCGCTGTCCCAGCCCGTTCCCTCCCCGGCGCCCCTCGGCGTGATCCTCACCGGCGGCCGCGCCACGCGGCTGCGCCCGCTCTCCGAGGGGATGCCGAAGTCGCTGATCCCGCTGCTGAACCGGCCGCTGATCGTCTACGCGCTCGGCCTGCTCGCCGCGGCCGGGCTGCGCGAGATCGTGGTCGTGGTGGGCGCGGCGGACGATCGCACCGGGCCCGCCGCGATCGCCGCCGCCCCGCCCGGCGTGGCGGTCACCGTCGCGCGGCAGGCGGAGCCGCTGGGCTCCGGCGACGCACTGACCAGCGTGGGCGAGGCGCTCG
>SHYR01000039.1 GCA_009692705.1 Dehalococcoidia bacterium | reverse complement strand
GCGCAGCTCGACGAACGAGACGCCCTTCACCACGCGCCCGTTGTCGACATCGAAGCAGGGGATGATGCGCCTGGTGAGCATCGCGCGCTCGCTCTCCTAGACTCGGGGCTCTTAGACTCGTGGACTCGCGGCCGGCCGCGGCGCTAGCGCGCCGCCGCCATCGCGCGCGCCAGCTCGATGTCGCCGGTGTAGAGCGCGCGACCGATGATCGCCGCCTCCACGCCGCACGCGCTGAGCCGCTCCACGTCGCCCGTCGTGGTGACCCCGCCGGCCGCGATCACCGCCACGGAGGTCTGCGACAGCAAACGCTCGTACATCTCCACATTCGGGCCCTCGAGCCGCCCGTCGCGCGCGATGTCGGTGTAGACGACGCGCGTCACGCCGAGCTGCGCGAGTTGCGCGATCCAGGCCAGGGCCGTGAGCGCGGTGGCCTCCATCCAGCCCTGCAGCCGCACCAGCCCGTCGCGCGCATCGACCGAGACGATCAGGCGGTCGCGCGCCAGCGCCACCGCCTCGCGCAGGAGCTGCGGATCCCTCACCGCGGCCGTGCCCAACACCACGCGGCTGACGCCGCCGTCGAGCGTCGCGCTCAGCGTCGCAAGGTCGCGGATGCCGCCGCCGACCTGCACCGCACAGTCCGCGGTGCGCACGATCTCGCGCACGATCGCGGCGTTCACCTGCCGCCCCTCGCGCGCACCGTCGAGGTCCACGACGTGCAGGTGGCGCGCGCCCAGCGACACCCAGCGCACCGCGACTCGCACCGGGTCATCGTCGAACACCGTCTCGCGCGCGTAGTCCCCTTCCGTGAGCCGGACGCACTTGCCGCCGCGGATATCGATCGCCGGGATGATCTCCACGTTACCGCTCCACCGCGCGCCCGACGCTCGGCGGGGTCACGAGGCCCGCGCCGCACGCGGCGCGGCGCCGGAGGGCTGCGGCGCGATCGAGCCGCGCTCGCGCGCCAGCCGCAGGAAGTTCGCGTACAGCCGCAACCCGTCGCCGCCCGATTTCTCGGGGTGGAACTGCGTCGCCACCAGGTTGTCGCGGCCCACCACCGACGGGAAGCGCACGCCGTACTCCGTTTCCGCGATCACGTGCGAACGCTCGCCCGGCACGGGGTGGTAGGAGTGCACAAAGTAGAAGTAGGAGCCGCTGGCGATACCCTCGAACACCGGATGCGGCCACAGCAGCTCGACGGTGTTCCAGCCCATGTGCGGCACCGTGAGGGCGTGCGAGAAGCGCACGATGCGGCCCGGCAGCACGCCCAGGCACTCGTGCGCGCCGCCCTCCTCCGAGAGCTCGAACAGCGCCTGCATCCCCATGCAGATGCCGAGGAAGGGCCGCCCGGAGGCGATGTAGGCGCGGATCGGCTCCACCAACCCGCCCCAACGCAGGTTCGCCATCGTGTCGGCGGCGGCCCCCACGCCGGGCAGGATCAGCGCCCGTGCGCTCTGCACCGCACGCGGATCGGAGCTCACCTCGGCCTCCACCCCGGCGTGGGCGACGGCGCGCGCGACGCTGCGCAGGTTGCCAGCCCCATAGTCGACGATCACAACCTCGGACATCGCCTCGCGCCTCAGACCGCCGCCGGGCAGCACGCTTCAGTACGTTTCAGTACGTTCAGTCCCGTACTCAGATTCTACACGCCCCCGGGGTATACTCGCCGCAGCCATGACGACCGCGAGAGCGCCCCGCGACCGCAAGCAAGCCCGCGAGCGCCTCGCAGAGCTGCGGACCCGGATCCGGGGCCACGACTACCGCTACTACGTCCTCGACCAGCCCGAGATAAGCGACGCCCAGTACGACGCGCAGATGCGCGAGCTGCGCGACCTCGAGGCCGCGTTCCCGGATCTGGTCACCACGGACTCCCCCACCCAGCGCGTCGCCGGGCAACCCTCCGAACGCTTCGAGGTCGTACAGCACCGCCAGCCCATGCTGTCACTCGGCAACGTCTTCGACGGCGATGAGCTACGGGCGTGGCATCAGCGCGTGGCGCGGCTGCTCGAGCGCGAGCAGTTCGCGCTGGTCTGCGAGCCGAAGATCGACGGCCTGGCGATCGCGCTGGTCTACGAGCAGGGCCACTTCGTGCAAGGCGCAACCCGCGGCGACGGCCTGCGGGGCGAGGACATCACCGCCAACCTGCGCACGATCCGCTCGCTGCCGCTGCAGCTCACTGCCGGCGACGCGCCGGAGCGCCTCGAGGTGCGCGGCGAGGTCTACCTCGCGAAGCAGGAGTTCGCGCGCCTCAACGAGCAGCGCGCGCGCGACGGCGAGCAGCTCTACATGAACCCCCGCAACACCGCCGCCGGCTCGCTGCGCCAGCTCGACCCGGCGGTCACGGCGAGCCGGCGGCTCGATGTCTTCGCCTACCAGCTCGGCTGGAGCGCGGACGGCCCGCCGCCCGCCGCCTCGCAGTGGGAGGCGCTGGCCTGGCTCGGGCGCGCAAGCTTCCCCACCAACCCGCACGCCCGCCGCGTCGAGACGCTCGCCGAGGCGACGGCGTTCTGCGCCGGCTGGGTAGAGCGCCGCGACAGCCTCGACTACGAGATCGACGGCGTGGTGGTGAAGGTGGACGAGTTCGCGCTCCAGCGCCAGCTCGGCACGGCCGGCCGCGAGCCGCGCTGGGCCACGGCCTACAAGCTGCCCGCCGAGCAGGCGGTGACGCGCCTGCGCGCGATCGACGTCTCCGTCGGCCGCACCGGCGTGCTCACGCCGTTCGCGGTGCTCGAGCCGGTGGTGGTGGGCGGAGTGACAGTGAGCGTGGCGACCCTGCACAACGAGGAGCAGATCCGCCTCAAGGACATCCGCGCCGGAGACGACGTGATCGTGCAGCGCGCCGGCGAGGTGATCCCGCAGGTGATCGGGCCGGTGCTCTCGCGCCGCGCCGGGCGCCGCCTGCGCCGCTTCAGGATGCCGGCGCAGTGTCCGGTCTGCGGCACCGCGGTGCGCAATGACCCCGACGAGGCCGCCACCTACTGTCCGAACCGTCGCTGCGCGGCACAACTCGCGCGTGGCGTCGAGCACTTCGCCTCGCGCGCCGCGCTCGACATCGAGGGCCTCGGCGAGAAAATGGCGCTGCTGCTGGTCGAGGGGGGCTACCTTGCGAGCCTCGCCGACCTCTACCGCCTGCCCGGGCGTCGTGCCGAGCTGCTGGCGATCCGCGGCGTCGGGGAAAAGAAGCTCGACGCACTCTTCGCGCACGTGGAGGCGAGCAAGCGGCAGCCACTCCGCCGCCTGCTGGTCGCGCTCGGCATCCGCCACGTCGGGGAGGAGACCGCTGCCGCGCTTGCGGTGCACTTCGGCACGATGGATGCGCTGCGCCGCGCGACGCTTGAGGATTTGCAGGCCGTCGCTGATGTCGGCCCGGTGGTCGCCGAGGCGGTTCACGGCTACCTTGACGACCCCGAGTACGGCGCGCTGCTCGACGAGCTGGAGCAGCTGGGCGTGCGCATGGACGACGTGGGGGTAGCGCGCGGCGGTCCGCTCGCAGGTGAGACAATCGCCGTCACGGGGGCGCTGGAGCGGTGGTCACGCAACGAGGTCGAATCGCTGATCAAGCAGCTCGGCGGGCGGGTCGGCGCGTCGGTCACGAAGCACACGACCTGCCTCGTGGCCGGCACGGGCGGCGGGCAGAAGGCGGCGCAGGCCCGTGCGCTGGGCATCGCGATCCTGGACGAAAAGGCATTCATCGAGCACCTGCGGGCGCGCGGCTGGGACGAGTGAGCGGATGACGACAACGACAGCAGACGAGATCCAGCGCTATCGCCGCTATCTGCAGGGCGAGGTGGATGGCGTCTTCATCTACCACACGCTGGCGGAGATCGAGGCCAGCAACCCCCTGGGCGCCGTCTACGAGCGGCTGGCGGCGGTCGAGGAGCGGCACCTCAAGCTGTGGCGTGACCAGTTGAGCGCAGCCGGGGCCGAGGAGGGCAGCGAGGGCCCCACGCTCCGCGTTCGGCTCCTGATGTGGCTCGCACGACAGTTCGGCCCGGACCTCGTGCTGCCGGTGCTGAAGTCCATGGAGAGCGACGCCAGCACGATGTACGTCGGCGAGCCGGTGGCCGAGGCGGCGGGGCTCCCCGCCGACGAGCAGTCGCACTATCGCGCCTTCGATCTCATCGGTGGCCGCCGCGCCGGCGTCGCCGGTTCCGTGATCGGCCGCATCGAGTCGCGCCACCGCTCGCTGGGCAGCGGCAACGCGTTGCGCGCCTCGGTGCTAGGCGCGAACGACGGCCTCGTCTCCAATTTCGCGCTCGTGATGGGCTTCGCCGGAGCTGCCACCGGGCAGGCGACCGTGGTGTTGGCCGGCGTCGCCGGTCTGCTCGCCGGCGCATGCTCGATGGCGCTCGGCGAATGGGTGTCGGTCACCTCCGCCCGCGAGGCCGCCGAGGCGCAGATCGCGATCGAGCGCGAGGAGATCGAGCGCGAGCCGGAGAGCGAGCGCGAGGAGTTGATGTTGATCTACCTAGCGAAGGGCCTGCCCGCGGCGGAGGCGGAGGCGCTCGCCTCACGCATCATGTCGGATCCGGACACCGCCCTCAGCACCCTCGCGCGCGAGGAGCTGGGCCTGGCGCCCGAGGACCTGGGCTCGCCCTGGACCGCCGCGAGCGCCTCCTTCGTGCTCTTCGCGGTCGGGGCAATTCTGCCGGTGGTCCCGTTCTTCTTCGGCGCCGGCGCCGCGGCGATCGCCGGCAGCGCCCTGCTGTCCGCGCTCGGGCTCTTCGGAGTCGGCTCGGGGATCACCCTGCTCACAGGGCGCAGCGTGCGGTTCTCGGGTCTGCGCCAGGTCGTGCTTGGGGTCGCCGCCGCCGCCGTCACCTTCGGCATCGGCACCGTGGTGGGGAACCTTACCGGCATCTAGCGACGGCCGCGCGCGAACGGCCGGGTGAGCGCCCACCGGCTTGCCTCGAAGCTTGTCGCCGGAACCAGCCACGAGTATAATCTGAAAGGTAGTTTGGCGAGCCCGGCCCCTCCCATGCCGGTTCGCTTGACGGCGGCGCGGTTTCGCCCCAGAAGCTTCTCCCCAGAAGTGGACGCTCGCACCCGTGATCAACCCGCTCTCCTCCTTCCTGGGGATGTTCTCGCACGACATCGCCGTCGACCTCGGCACCGCCAACACCTTGGTGCTGGTGCGCGGCCGCGGGATCGTGATCGATGAGCCCTCCGTCGTCGCCATCGACCGCGTCTCGAAGCGCATCCTGGCGATCGGCGCGGAGGCCAAGCGCATGGTCGGCCGCACGCCGTCGGCGATCGTGGCCGTGCGCCCGATGCGCGACGGGGTGATCTCCGACTTCGGCGTCACCGAGAAGATGCTCCAGCACTTCATCCGCTCCGTGCACGACAGCGGTGGCATCGGCATCACCAAGCCACGCGTGGTGATCGGCATCCCCTCGGGGGCCACGGAGGTGGAGAAGCGAGCTGTGAACGATGCGGCACTCGCCGCCGGCGCGCGCGCCGCCTACCTGATCGAGGAGCCGATGGCCGCCGCGATCGGCGCGCGCCTGCCGGTGATGGACCCCGCGGGCTCCATGATCGTGGACATCGGCGGCGGCACCACCGAGGTGGCGGTGATCGCGCTCGGCGGCATTGTCGTCTCGACCTCGGTGCGGGCGGCCGGCGACGCGATGGACCAGGCGATCATCAGCTACGCGCGGCAGGTGCATAACATGCTGATCGGTGAGCGCACCGCCGAGCAGGTCAAGATCGACGCCGGCTCCGCCTACCCGCTCGACGAGGAGAGCACCGTCGAGCTGCGCGGACGGGACCTCGCCACCGGCCTGCCGAAGTCGGTCGACCTCTCCACGGTCGAGGTGCGCGACGCGCTCTCGCCGGTGATCAACGAGATCGTGCGCACGGTGCGCGCCACAATCGAGATCACCCCGCCGGAGTTGGTCGCCGACCTGATGATGCGCGGCATCGCCATGGCCGGAGGCGGCTCGCTGCTGCGCGGCCTCGACCGGCGCATCGCCGTCGAGACCCGCTTCCCCGTCTATGTCGCCGAATCCCCGCTGTGGGCCGTGGTCCGCGGCTGCGGCGAGGCGCTGGAGGAAACCGAGACGCTGCAGAAGGTGCAGGCGCTGGTCGCCAGCCGGCGCCCGCCGCGTTAGGGGCCACCGGGGGCGGAGGTCCCGATGGTCGATGCCCGCAGCGCCGCGCGCCTGACCCTGCTGCTCGCCCTGGCTGCGCTCCTGTTGCTGCTCGCGCCGCTGCCGTTCTCCGGCGGCGTGGAGGCTCGCGCCGCGGCCGTCGTGCTGCCGGCCGGTCGCGCGCTGCGTGACCTCACGCGCCCCGCCTCCGAGCTGCTGCTGAACGCCGGACAGGTACGCAGCCTGAGCGCTGAGAACGCCGCCTTGCGGCGCTCCGTCGCTCGCCTAGAAGCCGAGGCGGCCGCCCTCCGCGAAGCGAACGTCGCCACCGCGCAGGTTTCGGCGCTGCTCCAGTCCGCCGGCGCCGACTTCTCACGCTACCGCGCCGCGGCCGTAGTGGCGGTCGATCCCGCGCCCGGCCGCCGCACGATCGTGGTCGATCGCGGCTCCGGCGACGGCGTGGCGAGCGGGCAGGCGGTGCTCGGCCCCGGGGCGACACTGGTCGGCGTCGTGAGCAGCGTGGAGACGCATCGCGCGCGCGTGCGGCTGCTCTCCGATCCGGACTCCGCGGTCGCCGCCGTCGTACAGCAGTCGCGGGTGCAGGCCGTGCTGGCGGGCGGCGGCGATCGGCTGCGCCTCGACTTCGTGCCCGTGGATGCGGCGGTGCACAAGGGCGACCTCGTCCTCAGTTCCGCGCTGGGCGGGCGGCTCCCCGGCGGCCTCGTGGTCGGCCGCGTCAGCGCCGTGACATCGCGGGCGCAAGATCTCTTCGCCAAGGTCGCCGTGGAGCCCCTCACCGACTACGCCCGCCTCGAGCAGGTGCTGATCCTCGTCGACGCCGCTCTCCCAGCCGCTGGCGCGACCGGCGCGGACGACTCAGGCGGCGACAGCACAGGGGGCCCGACGCGATGACGGCGCTCGCGGTCGCCGTCGCGGCGCTCGCGGCGGCGCTGCTGCAGCTCGGTGCGGTGCCATCGCTGTTCCTCGACCCCGCCGGAGCGCCGCTGCTGCCGGTGGCGCTGGTGGCGGCGTGGGCGGCCGTGCGCGATCCGCGCGAAACGTGGCCCGCGCCGCTGGTGGCGGCGGTGATCCTGGGCGCGGCCTCCGAGCAGCGCGTCGGGTGGTACCTGCTCGCGCTGCTCCCGGCAGCCGCCGTGGGCCTACTCGCGCCGGAAGCGGCGGCGCGACGGCTCGCGCTCGCTCCGCTGGCGGCCGCGGCGGGGGCCGGCGCGTACTTCGCGCTGCTGCTGCTCGCCGCCGGCCAGCGCTCCGCGCTGGCGCTGCTGCCGGCCGCGTACGCGGGCGCCCTCGCTTGGACCGCGCTGGTCGCCCTGGCGCTGGCAGCGGCGCTCTGGCCGTGGCGGCGCGGCGGCGGCGGGCTCTTCGCGTGATGGTCTCATCGGACGCGCGATCCGCGAACGGCAGCGGCCGCGTGCGCGCGCTCCAGCTGCTGGCCGTCGCCGCGCTGGCGCTGCTCGGCCTCCAGCTGGCGCGCATGCAGGTGCTGGACGCGGCAAGCAACGCGGGCCCCGGGCTCGTGCGC
>SHYR01000038.1 GCA_009692705.1 Dehalococcoidia bacterium | reverse complement strand
ATGGTTCCCGCCGGCCGGCCGGCCGCGACGGCTCACCCGAAATCGTGTACCGTGCGGCCGTGAACGAGCAGCGCAGGCCACCGCCGGGCGGCGAGGCCGGCCCCGCCGTGGAGCTCGCCGCGCCGCCGCCCGCAGCCGCTGGCGAGTGGAGCGCGGACGCCGTGCGCCGGCTGCGCGCCGCGCTCGGCCTCTCGCAGGCGGCGCTCGCTGAGCGCATCGGCACGCGCCAGCAGACGATCTCGGAGTGGGAGACGGGGGCGCGCGCGCCGCGGCGGATGTCGCGGCGGCTGCTGCACCTCGTCGCGGAGGCCTCGGGCCTCTACCCGACGCGGCGGGACGAGGGCGCCGGCTTCTCCGCAACGCGAGACGGCGATGGTGCCCCGCCCGCCGCCGCGCCCACGCCCGCGGCGCCCGACCTGCAGGAAACAGCGGGACGACAGTGACCGCAACCGCCTTGCGCGAGCATGCGCCGCGCTACGTAGCTGACACGGCAAGCGGAGCCGCGCCGGTCGCGGAAGCGTTGGAAGAGCGCGCGCTCGTCGCGCTGTGGCTGCTCGGCCGGATCCCCGCCGCGGCGTTGCCGTGGCCGTTGCTGCGTCCCAGCCGCGCCGGCCGCGGCCCCGGCCCAGACGTGCGCGAGGCCACGGTGCTGCTGCCCAGCGGGGTGGCGCGCAGCGGCGACGTGGAGCTGCACCTGCGCGCCTCCGACTTCGAGCGCCACGGGCACGCGCACGATCCGCGCTACGCGGGGCTGCTGCTGCACGTGGTGTGGGAGGACGATCGCCCGCTCGGCGCGCGCGGCGGCCTGACGCCCCACGCCGGCGGCGCGGCGCCGACGATCGCGGTAGCGCCGGCGCTGCACCACGGCCCGCGCCGAGTGGAGGCGCTGATCGCTCGCGGCCCCTCGGGCACGGAGCCATGCGCGGATGCCGCCGCGCGCATGGGCGAGAGCGCCGTCGCGGCGGTGCGCGGCGAAGGCCGGCGCCGGCTAGCCGAACGCGCCTGGCGCGCGGCGCGCCTCGCCGAGCGCGCCGGCTGGGAGGCGGCGTGGGCGCTGCTGCTGGAGCGCGCGCTCCTGCGACGGCCGGGCGCGCTCTACGCGCATGGGCTGCTGCACCTGCAAGACCTCTGGTGCGCGCGCGGGGGCTGCGGGGCGTGCCCGCTCTCGGCAGCACCTCCGGTGCTTCTGAACGAGCAGCGTCGTCTCTGAGCACATCGCCGTGCGCGCCGATTCAGAGCGGGGGGCGGCCCACCCCCTGCCCCCTCCCGGCGCGGGAGGGGGTTCAGAAACGGAATGAGATGCTCCCATCCCCCCGGCCCCCTTCCCTCGCGGGGAAGGGGGAGTCGAGCGCGGGAGCGCTGCGACGCTCAGGGGCTACGACGTTTGCGTGATCGCACGAGCCTCACCCCCCGTCCTCTCCAGCTGCGCGGGCGAGGACGGGGGGGCCGTCGCGTGGCGGCTCACCACCGCCCCACGCGGCGGCGCGCTGTGGGAGCGATGTCGAGCGGCGTCTGCGCCGGCACCGCGGCGTCCAGGTGGCGGAAGGCGGCGGCGGCGATCATCGCGGCGTTGTCGGTGCAGAGCGCGGGGGGCGGGATAAACACCGGCACGGGCGAGCGCTCGATCACGCGCTCGCGAAGGCGGCGGTTGGCGGCGACGCCGCCGGCGAGCAGCAGGCACGCCACGCCCTCGCGCGCGGCGACGTGCGCCGCCTTCTTCGACAGCACGTCGGCGACCGACTCCTCGAACGCCCACGCGATCTCTGCGGCGGGCGGCGGCGCCGCCGACTGCACGACGTGCAGCACCGCGGTCTTCAGCCCGGAGAACGAGAAGTCGTCGCTGGCGCCGAGCCACGCCCGCGGCAGGCGCAGCCGCCGCACCGTTGCCTGCGCGGCGAGGCGCGAGAGCGGCGGCCCCCCCGGGTAGGGGAGACCAAGCAGCCGCGCCACCTTGTCGAACGCCTCACCCGCGGCGTCGTCGCGCGTGCCGCCGAGGCGTTCGAAGCGGTCGTGCTCGAGCATCAGCAGCAGCTCGGTGTGGCCGCCGGAAACCACGAGCGCGAGCGCCGGGAGCGGAGGCTCGTCCATTTCGCGTGTGGCGGCGCTGGCCGTCGACGCCGCGGCCCGCGAGGACGTGGCATCTCCCGACGCGATGGCGCGCGCCGCGAGCGGTGAAGACAACCAGTTCGCGCAGACGTGGCCCTCGATGTGGTCCACGGGGATGAACGGCAGCCCACGCGCGTAGGCGACGGCGCGCGCGCCGTTGAGGCCGACGACGAGCGCCCCGGGGAGCCCCGGTCCGGCGGTGGCGGCGATGGCGTCGAGATCGTCCCAGCCGCACTCCGCGTCGGCCAGCGCGCGGCGGATCACGGGGACGAGGGCGCGCAGGTGGGCGCGCGCCGCCACCTCCGGCACCACGCCGCCCGTCGCCTGGTGCAGCGCGGTCTGGGAGGCGATGACGTTCGACAGCAGGCGGCGGCCGTCCACCACCACGGCGGCGGCGGTCTCGTCGCAGGAGCTCTCGACGGCGAGGATGCGCATCGGGCCAGTCTATCTGCACTACACAGCGGTTGGTGACAGCCGGGGGGGGGGGGGGGGGACCATCCCACTGCCTCCTTCCCGCGCAGGGAAGGGGGACGAAAATCTGTTGTGGGTTGCACCCCCACAACAGGGCCCTGACTGCGCACGCGCGAGGAAGCACCGCACACGGAGCGCTCGTCTCGCTATCGGGGGCCAGCAGGGGCGCAGCCCCCACAAGCATCAGAACCCCTCCCGCGCCGGGAGGGGCAGGGTGGGCCGCCCCCCTACCTCAGTGGCACCGGCCCGGCAGCATGACGTGCATCCTCAGACGCGCACCGGAGACGCACAGGCGCTGGCCAGATTGGATCGATCGGGTACCTCCTCCGGTCTCCTAGGTCGCAATGTCCATGCTCAGTACATCTAGCGGGCGGGCGCCGGCGTGGCGGTGGGCGCCGGCGTGGCGGTAGGCGCCGGCGCGGCGGGCGCCGCGGCGCTGGGCGTGACGTCGAAGGCGGCGATGCCGTCGCCGCTGAGCACGTAGAGCCGCGTCCCGTCCGCCGCCACGGCGAGGCCGCGCAGATCGGCGAAGTCGGGTTGGCGGTACTGCCGCAGGAACGCGCCCCCGCGGTCGCCCACGACGATCCGACGGTGGCCACGATCGGCCACGTAGAGCAGGCCGCGCAGCGTGTCCTCCACCAGCGCGACCGGCGCCTTCAGCGGCGTGTCGATGCCGTCGAACATCGGCACGGTCTCGCGCCCCTGGCGGAAGCGCCGCAGCCGGCTCTGGTCCAGGACGTAGACGTCTCCGTCGACGGCGAGCGCGGCGGTGGTGGCGATCTCCCCGCCGCCGAGGATGCCGGTGCGTTCGGAGTCGAACCCCTCGGCGGCGGGGAGGTAGCGCCATATCTCGCCGCCCGGCGGGTCCAGCACGTAGAGATTGCCCAGGTAGGCGGCGATCGACACGGCGGAGCGCAGATCGCTCGCGCCGCGCAGCGGCAGCGGGCGGGGCCCGCGCGCGCCGTCGTCCGCGATCGCGAAGAGCGCGCGCCCCGCATCGAGCAGCAGCAGGCGCGCAGCGGTAGCATCCCAGGCGATGCTCATCGGCTCGCGCGCGGCGACGCCGCCGTAGGTCGTGCCGGCGCGGTAGAGCTCCAACGGCGGCGTCCGGCCGGCGGGGTCGATGCGGAAGAGCCGGCCGCGCCCGGTCTCGATCATCCACAGCGCGCCGCCGCCGGCGACGAGCGCGAGCGGCATCACCGGCGCGGTGAGCGCGCCGTCGAACTTCAGCACCGGGGTGAGCGCGCCGACTTCCGTGACCGCGTCCAGCAGCGTCAGGCGGGCGTGCGCCTGCGACTCCAGCGCGCTCACGCGCTGGTCGTTGGGGGCGAGCGCACGCGCGCGCTCGGTGGCGGCGAGCACGGCGTGCAACGCGGCGCGCTGATCCTCGATGCGCGGCGCGGCGTCGGCGGTGGCCATCTGCGCCTGCGCCGTGGCCACCGCACGGTCGAGTTTCGCCTGGCGGTCCTCCCGTAGCAGCCCCGGGCCGGCGGTCCACACGAGCAACGCGAGCAGCGCCAGCGCCAGCGCGCCCAGTCCCAGCCACCGCCACGGCAGGCTCGCCTCGTCCGGGCGCCGGCCCACCGTGCGCGCGGGACGGCGGATCGCGGGCAGCGGCACGGGCCGGTCGCTGCCGCGGCGCGCCCACGGCCGCTGCGGGCCCGGCGCGATCTCCCGCCCGCTGCCGTCGAGATCGGCCATCGCCACCTCGCGGCCGGCGATCGATTCGTCGACGTCCAACGGCCGCGGCGGCTCTGGCTCGTCGATGTCCATCTCGGCGATCAGCACGGCGGTCATGTCGCGCACGCCGCCGGTGCGGCGGAAGAGCTCGGCAAGGGCGCGCTCCGGACCGGCATGCAGCGCGGCGGCGATCTCCTCCTCGCCCACCACCTGCTCGACGGCGGTGGTGAGCAGCAGCACCGAGCCGCCGGCGATCTCGGCGGTGGTGAAGCGGGGCTCGATGGGGTCGTTCCCGCCCAGCGGGGCGGTGGCGGGCAGCCCCGCCGTGGTGAGGCGGACGAGGCCGCGGGGCCCGCTGAGGTACGCGATCCCGGGCCCCACCTGGGCGATCGTCGCCCCCCCATCGCGGATCACCACGCACGTCACCCCCACCGCGACGCGGTGCTCGCGCAACGAGCGGCGGTTCCACTCGGCGAGGTTGGCGTGCGCCTGTCGCAGGGCGCGCAGCAGGCCACCGGTGATCGAGAGCGCCTCGCGCGCGAACAGGGCGGCGACCGCCTCCGCGACCTCGGTGCAGAACTCCGCGGAGCGGCGGTCCACCGGCTCAGCGAGCACCAGCAGGCGCAGCGTCTCCTCCTCGCGCTGGCGCTGGCGATCGACGAGCCAGGGGCCGTGCTCGCGCACCTGCCAGTCGACGATCGAGTAGCGGCCCACCCAGATGCCCACGGTCAGCGATCCGGCGCGCACGCAAGCGCGGCGCAGTGGGAGGGGGGGCGTTCGCCCCGGGAGCGACGAGCAACGGTCACGGGTGATCCTGGAATCCCCGCCCGGGGAGCCGTGGTCATGATAGGCGTCACGCCGCGCGGGGGTCGACGCGGGCCGGTCAGGCTGGTCGCCCGCCCGTGGGCATCGGCTCCGGCGTGAGGCGGTAGGCGCAGCACGCGGCGCCTGCCGCCAGCGTGGAGCGCTGCTCGGCGCGCAGGCCGGTGAGCCGGCCGATCAGCGCCGCGTCCATCGCGCACACCGCCGGATGGCCGGCGGCCACGTCGCGGAACGGGCAGGTCGTGGAGACGAGCAGGAAGCCCGCGTCGCCGTCGCGCTCCCAGCTGGCGACGACATCCTGCTCGCGCATCACGGCGCACGTCGCCTGCACCCGCTCCTCGGCGCTCAGCCCCTGCAGCGCGGGGATGTGCGGGGCGGCGAGCGCCGGACGGCCGACGTGGCCGCGCAGCTCGTGGCTGTCGAGCAGGCCCTCGCGCTGGAGGATCGCGAGGTGCTGGCGCACGCCGGTGGGCGTGAGGTGCAGGTGCGCGCCCAGGTCACGGACGGATCCCTCGCCGTGTTCGCGAACGAAGTCGAGGATCTGCTGCCGTGTCGTCTGCATACGGGTGTCCCCGGTCGTGATTGCGCTCTTCCTATGATAGTCGGCGCCGCCCGCCGGCGCGCGGCGGAGCCGCGTGATCCCAGCACCTGCGGAGCACGCCACACGTCATGCCTCACGCCTCGGGTGCGCCTCGGGTGCGCTGCGCGTCGCGGCGCCGCCCTACCCCGCGCGGTAGTCGCCGGAGCGGCCGCCGGACTTGGCGGCGAGGCGCACGTCGGCGATCGCCATCCCGCGGTCGGCCGCCTTGCACATGTCGTAGACGGTGAGCGCGGCGACTGCGACGGCGATGAGCGCCTCCATCTCCACGCCGGTCTGCGCGGTGACACGCACGGTCGCCTCGATCTCCACGGTACTGGCGGCGGCGTCCGCCTCCAGGCGCACCTCGATGGCGGAGAGCGGCAGCGGGTGGCAGAGCGGGATCAGCTCGTGCGTGCGCTTGGCGGCCATGATCCCGGCGAGGCGGGCGGCGGCGAACACGTCGCCCTTCGGGGCGCGCCCCTCGGCGATCAGCGCGAGCGTGGCCGGCTGCATGCGCACGCGGCCGCGCGCAGTCGCCTCGCGCAGCGTCACCTCCTTGGCGGAGACGTCGACCATGCGCGCGCGGCCCTGCGCGTCGAGGTGGGAGAGCGCGCCCTCGGAGGTCATCGCTGAGCCATCGTCTCTTGTCTGGGCGGGGCGGCCCATCCCCCTGCCCTCTTCCCTGCGCGGGAGGGGGGGGTACTGGTGATGGGGGTTCCACCCCCGTCACAGACGACCACCGGAAACCGAAATCGGGCACGCACGCTGGCGATCACCGCTTGCGCCCTTCGGAGCCCCCACCAGAGCGGGCCATCATGGCCGCGAGTCATGTTCCACAGCACGATAGCCTTCATGGCCGCGCACAGAGACGCATGCCGCTCACCGTCGGGCAGGTACGCCAGGTCCGCGTTCTGGCGATCGATGCTGACCGCCAGCGCGTAGACACGCCCGTGGTACTCACGACGGATGGTCTGACGTTCCTGAACCCGTAGCGAGCGGCGTCGGCGATACCAGCCACAGCCTATCCCCCGATGTAGGACATCTCGACGCGGCGGAGACCCGCGGTCGCGTCGGAGCGCTGCTCGGAGTAGCGGTCGTCGCGGGCGCGCCAGGTGCGGTCGAGCAGCGCGCCGATCGCCGCGTCGCCGGCGCCGGAGCGCAGCGCGCCGCGTAGGTCGGTGCCGGCGACGGCGAAGAGGCAAGTGTAGAGTCTGCCCTCGGCGGAGAGGCGGGCGCGCGTGCAGGTGCCGCAGAACGGCTGTGTGACAGAGGTGATGAAGCCGATCTCGCCCGCGCCGTCGCAGTAGCGGTAGCGCCTCGCCACCTCGCCGGGGTAGTTCGCCTCCACCGGCTCCAGCGGGAAGGCGGCGTCGATCTGGCGCACCAGATCGGCGGCGGGCACCACCTCGTCCAGCCGCCAGCCGTTGGTGGTGCCGACGTCCATGAACTCGATGAAGCGCACGACGTGCGGCGTGCCGCGGAAGCGGCGCGCGAGCGCGACGAGCGTGTGGTCGTTGACGCCGCGGCGCACGACGGCGTTGATCTTCACCGGCCCCAGCCCCGCCGCCGCGGCCGCGTCGATGCCTTCGAGCACGAGCGCGACGGGGAAGTCCATGTCGTTCATCTGTCGGAAGACCGCGTCGTCGAGCGAGTCGAGGCTGACGGTGACGCGGTCGAGGCCGGCGCGCGCGAGCGGCGCGGCGAGCGACTTCAGGAGCGTGCCGTTCGTGGTCATCGCGATCTCGACGTCCGGGATCGCGCGCAGCATGGCGACGAGCGCCGGCAGATCGGCGCGCAGCGTCGGCTCGCCGCCGGTGAGCCGGAGCTTGCGCACGCCGCGGGCGGCGAAGAGGCCGGCGAGGCGGGTGATCTCCTCGAAGGTGAGGAGGTCGGCCCGCGGCAGGAAAGCGAAGTCCGCGCCGAAGACCTCCTGCGGCATGCAGTAGCGGCAGCGCAGGTTGCAGCGATCCGTGACCGAGAGGCGCAGGTCGCGCAGCACCCGGCCGAGGCGGTCGCGCGGCGCAGCGCCGCCGTCCGGCGCGCCTTCGAGGGCATCATCGCGGGCATCCTCGAGGGCGTCGAGGTCGGGGTGCATCATGCGTCCAGTGTACGCCGGGCGGGCGGGGCCCTCGTGCGGTTCGCTAGGATCGAGACATGACCGACCGTCCGCTGCGCCGGGACATCCCCACCCCAACCCTCCCCCTTCACGGGGGAGGGGGTGCGGAAGGA
>SHYR01000037.1 GCA_009692705.1 Dehalococcoidia bacterium | reverse complement strand
CTTCGATTGCCGCGAACAGGATGCCACGCTGAACCTCTATTGCCCGTCGAAAGTTTGGCGATTTCGACGCACATCTGCCCCGCTGGACACGACATATGTGCTGGTGTACTGGACTCCACCGAACGACTTCGTGAGTCGGTGCGATTCCCCGAAAATGTTCGACAGCGCCGACAACGAAGAGTGGCGCCATTGGGTGAAAACAGCCGTCCACAGCCCGGCGGCCTTCGAGGCGTCGAGTTCGGCGATACATTTTCGCAAGATCTCAATGGCACTGGCCGCTTCGGATGTCACTAGGTGGCCTGCGATTCGATGCTGGGAGGTTGACCAACGGGCCGCATGTGCGGGCGGGCGGTACTCACGCTCGTGGATTAGCCACAATGCCGCTCCTCACGCGAACCCGTGTTCGCCGCGCATCCTAGTGCGTCTCCGAAACCACCGAGGCCACGCGCTCCGCGATAGCGCGCTTGAGGGCGTGGTGCTCCACCTTGCGCAGATCGGGGTCGTCGTCGAGCAGCGTCTCTGCTTCGCGGCGGGCGGCGTCGATCAGCGGGGCGTCGAGCAGGCTGGCGACGCGCAGCGAGGGCAGGCCGGACTGCGCCGTGCCGAAGAGGTCGCCGGGGCCGCGCAGCTCCAGGTCCGCCTGCGCCAGCGCGAAGCCGTCGGTGGTGCGCTCCAGGATCGACAGCCGCTCCTCGGCCTCTGGCGTCGGGTCGTCGGCGAGCAGGTAGCACGCCGAGGGGTGGTCGCCGCGGCCCACGCGGCCGCGGAACTGGTGCAGCTGGGCGAGGCCGAAGCGGTCCGCCCCCTCGATCACCATCACCGTCGCGTTCGGCACGTCGATGCCCACCTCGACCACGGCGGTGGAGACGAGGATGTCCGCCTCGCCCGCCGCGAAGGCGCGCATCACCGCCTCCTTCGCGCGCGCGCCCATGCGCCCGTGCAGCAGCGCGATGCGGCCGCGTTCGCCGAGGTCGGGGAACTGCTCCGTCGTCAGGCGCTCGTACTCCGCGGTGGCGGCGCGCGACTCGACGCTCTCCGATCCCTCCACGAGCGGGCAGATCACGAACGCCTGCCGCCCCGCTGCGATCTCGCGGCGCACGTGCGCGAACGCTTCGGCGCGCTGCACCGGCGCGAGCCAGCGCGTGGCGATCGGCGTGCGCCCCAGGGGCAGCTCGCCGATGATCGACAGGTCGAGGTCGCCGTACAGCGTCAGCGCCAGCGAGCGCGGGATGGGCGTGGCGCTCATCACCAGCAGGTGCGGCTGGATCGCCGAGCGCTCGTCGCCCGCCCCGCTGCCCTCGTGGCCCCGCGCGTCCGCGCCTTCCGTTCCCTTATGGCGGAGCGCGCCGCGCTGCATCACGCCGAAGCGATGCTGCTCGTCCACCACGGCGAGACCGAGGCGGGCGTAGTCGACGCCCTCCTGGATCAGCGCGTGCGTGCCCACCGCGATCTGCGCGCCGCCGAAGCGCAGCGCCTGCACCGCCTCGCGCCGCTCCTTCGCCTTCGTCGAGCCGGTGAGCAGCACCACCTTCACCGGCAGCGGCAGTCCTGGCACGTGCACCACGCCGTGCAGCGGCGGCTCCGCGCTGCCTTCCGGAACGCCGGGATACCCGGCAGGTCCAGCAAGCAGGCGGCAGAGCGTGCGGAAGTGCTGCTCCGCCAGCACCTCGGTGGGGGCCATCATCACCGCCTGGTAGCCCGCCGATACCATCGAGAGCATCGCGGCCACCGCGACGACGGTCTTGCCGGAGCCCACGTCCCCCTCGAGCAGCCGCGACATCGGCACCGTGCGCGCCAGGTCGCGGCGCACGTCGGCCAGTGCGTCGCGCTGCGCGGCGGTGAGCGTGAACGGCAGCAACGCGAGGAAGGCGTCGGCCGCGGCGTGGTCGGTGACGGCGGGCGCGTCACCCTGCGCCTGCCACTCGCGCTTGCGCGTCTGCACGCCCACCTGGATCGCCAGCAGCTCGTCGAAGGCGAGGCGGCGGCGCGCCGCGTGCAACGCCTCCTCGCTGTCTGGGTAGTGCACCTGCCGCGTCGCCTCGGCTAGCGGCAGCAGGCCGTGGCGCGCGCGTATGGCGGGGGGCAGCGGATCCTCGACGCGGCCGCCGAAGGCGTCGAGCAGGCCGGCGATGGCGGTGCGCAGCGTGCGCTGCGCCAGACCCGCCGTCAGCGGGTAGACGGGCACGAAGCGGCCCGTGTGCTGTGCAGCGCCGGCCGGGCCGTCGAGGCGCTCGTACTCCGGGTTCTGGAAGACCGCGTGCCTGCGGAAGATCGTCACCCTGCCCGCCAGCGCCACCTGCGCCCCCGCCGGCAGCTGCTTCGCCAGGTACGGCTGGTTGAACCAGATCGCCGTAATGCGCGCGCCGAGGTCGTCGCTCAGCTGCACCTCGGTGGCGCGCATGCGCCCGCCGCGCCCCATGCGCACCTCGCGCGAGCGGTCGACGGTGCCGCGCACCGTTTGCTCTACGCCGGGGCGCAGCGCGCTGATCGCCACCGTGCGGCTGAAGTCGTGATGGCGGGCGGGGTAGTGCCGCAGCGCGTCGCCGACGGTGCGGATGCCGAGGCGCTCCAGCCGCTCGAGCGTCGCGCCGTGCAACAATGTGCCCGCCTGGCCGATCGGCAGGTCCAGCGCCGCCGCGCCGGGAGGCGCCCGCCGCGCAGCGTTCGCCGTGGGCGTCGTGCGCACGGCGCGTGCGCCCGTGGTCGAGGGGGCGCGTGCCTGCGGCTTCGTAGCGCGCGGCGTCGCAGGGCGTCGCGTGGCACGGGTGGCGGACGGCGGACGGGAGCGCACCGGCTCGCCCCCCGGCGGCTCGCCCGCCGGGGGACCGGGCGCCGCGGGCCGCAACGCATCCTCGAGCACCGTCTCGCGGCGGATGGTGGCGAGGGCGCGGCGCAGCCAGGTCGTGCGCTGATCGTCGTCGAGCGCGGCGTAGCCATCGGGCGCGAGCGCACCGATCATCCGCCGCAGCGCGGAGCCGGTCGGCTCGTCCGCGGCCTCGCGACGGAGCAGCGCGTCCAGTCCCCCCTGCACGAGCGCGTCGGTCGCCCCGGCCTCGAGCTCCCGCTCGAGCACCGCGCGCAGCCGCGAGAGGTCAGCGGTCACGGCGCGGTCCGCCCCCGCTCATGTCGCCAGCGGGGGCGAGTGATCGTCCGGCGCGGTGACCACGCCCATGCCGAGCACGCCCGGCCCCGCGTGCACGCCGATCACCGGCGTCACGCGGCCCACGGTGATCGTAGCGTTGGGGTCGATCGCGGCGAGGCGCTCGCGCACGTAGTTCGCCTCGTCGGGCGTCGTGCCGTGGCAGACGAACGAGTGCTGCAACGGGCGCAGCTCGGCGCAGCGCGCCAGCAGGTCCTCGATCGCCCGCTGCTTCGTGCGTACGCGGCCGATGGCGACGACCTCGCCGTCATGGATCGCGAGGAGGGGCTTCACCTTCAGCAGCGTGCCCAGCAGCTCCTGACCGCGCGACATGCGGCCGCCGCGGCGCAGGTACTCCAGCGTCTCCAGCGTGAAGAAGAGGTGCGTGCGCCGGTAGATGTCGGCGGCGAGCGCGCGCGCCTCCGCGAGGGTGGCGCCGGCGCGCGCCGCCTTCGCCGCCTCCATCACGCCGACGCCGAGGCCGAGCGACAGCGTGCGCGAGTCGAGCACTTCGATGCGCGCGCGCTCGACACCCTGCGCGCCCTGCCGCGCCGCTTCGAGCGTGCCGCTGAGCAGCGCGGAGAGGTGGATCGAGAGGATCTCGGTGGCGCCCTCCGCGATCAGGCGGGTGTACGCCCGCTGGAAGAGCGCGGGGGCCGGCTGCGTGGTGGTCGGGATCGCCGCTTCCCGCTCGAGGCGGCGGAAGAACTGCTCCGACTGGATGTCCACCCCGTCCAGCAGCTCCTCCTCGCGGAAGAGGATGGAGAGCGGCACCACCGTGATGCCCAGCGCCTGGACCGCCTCGCTGGGGAGGTCGCTCGTGGAGTCGGTGACGATGCGGAGCACCATGCGCGGATGATACGCGGGCGCCTCGCTCTACGCCCCCTCGCCCCCGGGGGCCCTACTCCACGCCGGCGAGGTATGGGTAGTACGGCTGCCCGCCGACCACCGTCTCCACCTGCGCGGCGGGGTAGCGTTCCGCGATCCGCGCCGCCGCGCGCTCGCCCGCGTCTGCGCTGGCGTCGGCGCCGAGGTAGAGCGTGACGATCTCCGCCTCGCGGGCACCGGCCACGTCGAGCCCGGCGAGCAGCGCCTCCTCCAGCGTCTCGCCGCGGGCGACGAGCCGGCCGTCGACCAGCGCGATGGCGTCCCCGGCGCCGACGGCGACGCCATCCACGGTCGCTGCCCGCACGGCGCGCGAGACCGCGACGGAGCGCACCGCGGCCGCCGCCTCCGCCATCGCGGCGCCGATGGCGGAGGCGGCGCCGGAGGGGCGATAGGCGATGGCCGCGGCGAGCCCCGCGGCGACCGACCAGGTTGGGATCACCGTGATGAACCCGGGTGCCTCCACGGCGGCGCGCTCCGCGGCCATCAGCACGTCCCGGTCGTTGGGGAGCAGCACGGTGTGATCCCGGCCCGCGGCGCGCGCCGCCTCCAGCAGCTCGCTCGCGCTCGCCTTGCCGCTCTCGCCTCCCTGCAGCACGCGCGTCGCGCCGAGGTCGCGGAACGCCGCCTCGATCCCCGCCCCGCGCGCGACGGCGACGAGGCCGATCGCGGGCAGGTCGCCGGTCTCCGCGGGGGCATGCGCGGGGGCATGGCCGGCCCGCCACCGCTCGTGCTGCGCCTGCATGTCCTCGACCTTCACCGCGGCCAGCGCCCCCCGCGCCACGCCGATGGAGAGCGCAGGGCCGGGGTCCGCGGCGTGCACGTGGACGTGCGCCGCATTGCCGTCTCCCACCACCAGGATCGAAGTGCCACCGCACGCCTCGAGCGCTGCCTCGATCGCCGCGCGGTCGATGTTCCCACCGAGCACGACGAACTCGGTGCAGTAGCCGTGGCCATCGTGCGCCACGGCGGCGAGGTCGACGGTGGCGCGCATGGAGGGCGCTGGCGCGGCCGGCAGCGGCTCGCCGGTGACGCCGTGCAGCAGCCCCTCGAGCAGCAGCGCCACGCCCATCCCGCCGGCATCGACCACGCCGGCGTCGCGCAGGCGCGGCAGCAGGTCCGGCGTGCGCGCTACGCTGGCGTGCGCCTCGCCGACGGCGGCGCGCAGCACCGCGGCGGGCCCGCCGCTGGCGTCGACGCGCCGCGCGGCGCCGGCGGCGTCGCGCATCACGGTGAGCATCGTGCCTTCCACCGGGTGGGTGACGGCGGCGTCAGCCGCCTCGGCGGCGGTGGTGAGCGCGGCGGCGAGGCGCGCGCCGTCGAGATCGTGCCGCTCGTGGCAGGCGTGGGCGAGCCCCGCGAGCATCTGCGAAAGGATGACCCCGCTGTTGCCCCGCGCCCCCAGCAGCGCCCCATGCGCCAGCGCGGCGAGGTACGGCCCCGCCCCGCCCTCGGGCGTCTCGGCGGCCGCCTGCAGCGCGGCCCGCCACGTCAGCAGCATGTTGGTGCCGGTGTCGCCGTCCGGCACCGGGTAGACGTTGATCGCGTTCACGGCGTCGCGGTGGGCGGCCAGCCAGCGCTCCGCGACCGCGAGGGCGGCGCGCAGCGTGATGGCGGTGATCACGGGAGGGACGGTCATCGCTGTCGGGCCCGCCTCTCGGCCGCGTGCGGCGGGGGCGCGTAGACGGTACGGGCGCCCCGCTGTTAGGCTACCTGCTGGACGACGTGGGCGGTTGACTCACCGGCCTCGACGACAACTCAACGACAAGTCAAAGAGTGTAGCGAGAACCACCATGGCGGCTGGCAAGTGCGATCTGTGCGACAAGCGAACGGTCTTCGGCCGTAGCATCCAGTACAAGCACGGCGGCCAGTGGGAGCGGCGCGCGCCCAAGACCAACCGCCCGTTCATGCCGAACGTCCACGCCAAGCGCCTGTTCGTGGACGGCCGCTGGCAGCGCCTGAACGCCTGCACCCGCTGCCTGCGCACCCAGTCGAAGCACCAGCAGGCGAAGGGCGTCCCGCAGGCGATGCTCCTCGCCCGCCCCGCGTAGCCGCTCGCCCGTCCCGGCCCTCGACGCCTCGCCCACGCGGGGCGTTTCCGTGCCCGCTCGCCGTGCCCACCGGCTGTACCGAGCACCGAGGCTGGTGACAGCCGGGGTCGGCCCGTCCCCCTGCCCCCTTCCCTGCGCGGGAAGGGGGATGAACCGGCTGGGGGTGCAACCCCCAGCCGCGCCCTGCCGGCGGACGCGCGAGGAAGCACTGCACACGGAGCACCCGTCTCGCCATGGGGGGCCAGTGGGGGCGCAGCCCCCACGAACATCACCCCCCCCCGCGCCGGGAGGGGGGAGGGCCGCCCCCCGCCTATCTCACCGGTGGCCCCATGCTGTCACCAATGTCCATGCTCAGTACCGCTTATCCCTCGAGCACCGCGCGTAGCGCGGCGAGCGCCGCCTGCGGCGTCTGTGCGGCGTTGAAGACGGCGGCGCCGGCCACCAGCACCGTCGCGCCGGCCTCGACGCAGGCGCGCGCGTTGTGCGCCTTCACGCCGCCGTCCACCTCGATCAGCGGCGCGAGCCCCGCGGCGGCGGCGCGCGCGCGCAGCACCCGAGCCTTGTCGAGCAGCGCGAGGTTCGCCTGCTGCCCGCCCCAGCCCGGGCGGATCAGCATCACCACCACTTCGTCGAGCGCGTCGAGCAGGGGGAACAGCGCCTCGGCCGGCGTCTCCGGGGAGATCGCGATGCCGGCCCCGCACCCGAGGTCGCGCGCCTGCCGCACGAGCGCACGCGCCGCCTCGACGCTGCCCGCGGCCTCGTAGTGGAACATCAGCCGCTGCGCCCCGGCGGCGGCGAGGTCCGCAAACTGCGCGCCGGGATTCGCCACCATCAGGTGCGCCTCGATCAGGCGCGGCGTGGCCGCGCGCACGGCGGCGACCACCTCCTTGCCGAAGGAGATCGGCGGTACGAAGTGGCCGTCCATCACGTCCATGTGCCAGAGGTCCGCGCCGCCGGCATCCCCCGCGCGCACCTGCTCCGCGAGCCGCCCGAAGTCCGCCGTGAGGATCGAGGGTGCTATCCGTACCCACTCCCCCCCGCGGGGGGGAGGGTTGAGGCGGGGGGCCTCTCCAGCGGTCACGCGTCCCGCTCCGCTTGCAGGCGCGCCCGCGCCGCCGCGCGCGCCGCGGCGACCGCGCGCGGCGCGGTGCCGCCGGTCACGTCGCGCGCCGCGAGCGATGAGGCGAGGTCGATCTTCAGCACGCCGGTGTCGAACGCCGGGTGCGCCGCACGGTAGTCGGCGAGCGTGAGGTCGGCGAAGGTCTTGCCGTCGCGCTCGCAGCGCGCGACGAGGGCGCCCACCGCCTCGTGCGCCTCGCGGAACGGCACGCCGCGCTGCGTCAGGTAGTCGGCGACGTCCGTGGCCAGCGCGAAGCTGGCGACGGCGGCGGCAGCCGTGCGCGCGCGGTAGAAGGTCAGCGCCGGCAGCATCGCCGCCGTCACGCGCAGGCAGGCGAGCAGGGTGTCGACGGAGTCGAACAGCGACTCTTTGTCCTCCTGGTTGTCCTTGTTGTAGGCGAGCGGCTGCCCCTTGAGCAGCGTCAGCGCCTGCACGAGGTTGCCGATCGCGCGCGCGCTCTTGCCGCGCACCAGCTCGGCGACGTCCGGGTTCTTCTTCTGCGGCATGATGCTCGACCCGGTGGCGAAGGCGTCGGCGAGGCGCACGAAGCCGAACTCCGCCGTCGACCAGAGAATGATCTCCTCCGCCAGCCGCGACAGGTGCACCATCGCCAGCGCCGCCGCCGCGTGGTAGTCGACGACGAAGTCGCGGTCCGAGACCGCGTCGATCGAGTTCTCCGCGATCGCGTCAAACCCCAGCTCGCGCGCCACCGCCTCCCGGTCGATCGGGTAGGTCACGCCGGCGAGGGCGCCCGCGCCCAGCGGCAGTACGTTCGCGCGCGCGCGCGCCTGCGCGAAGCGCTGCGTGTCGCGCGCGCACATCGCCTCGTAGGCGAGCAGG
>SHYR01000036.1 GCA_009692705.1 Dehalococcoidia bacterium | reverse complement strand
CGGTGAAGTCGAGGAAGAGCGGCTGCGCGCCGCGCTGCCGGAAGGTCGCGATGAGGTCGCCCCGGTACTCGCGCTCGCCCCGGCGCAGGTCGAGCGCGAGGTCGTAGGCAACGGCGGAGACGCGGCCGGCGCGTGCTTCGGCCTCGGTCTGCGTCAGCACGTCGCGGGTCGTCGGGCTCGGGGCGTTCATCGGGCCTCTGCTCTCGGCGCTCTGGCGCCCCGGCCGCTGCGCGGTGCGCCACACGGGGGCGCCGGCGGCGGGTGTGGCTCATGGTAGCGAACGGTCCCCGTAGCGGGGCGCCGCGCCCGCGCCGCGGTCAGCGCGCGCCCCCGCCGTCCGGGCGCGGCGGTGGCTGGCCGCGTGCGCGCTCCCGGCGCGGTGCCACGACGAAGCGGAGCACCGCCACGGTGACCAGCGCCGCCGCCAGCCCGAACCAGGTGAGCGCGTACTGCAGGTGCGGGGTAGTGCTGGCGTACGCGAAGAACCCCTGCGCGGGCAGGGCGGAGGGGTGGCCCGCGCGCTCCGGCAGCAGCTGTCCCTCGACGACGTACCAGGGCAGGACGGCGTACGGGAGCGTCGCCCCCATGTCGCGCGGCGAGATCTGCGTCCACGTGCCAGCCGTGGTCTGCTTGCCGCCCAGCCACTCGACGTAGCGGGCGAGGCCCTGCGCGGGCTCGCCGTCGCGCTGCGCCAGGCCGGCGAGCGCGCGGTCCCGCTCGCCGGCCGGGTACCATCCGCGGTTCACCAGCACCGCTGGCCCGCCGGGGGCGAGCAGCAGCGGCTCCACGATCTCCTCGCCCTTCGTCCCGAAGCGGATGCGGTTGCCCAGCACCATGGCGCGGGCGTGGTCCCACGTCCCGGGCGCCGTGACCGGGCGGTAGTCCACCGCGGCGGGGGGCAGGCGTGCGGCGGCCTCCACGGCGAGCGGCGCGGCGACGATGCGCGCGTTGCGGTCGGCGACCGCGCGCTCCCGCCAGGCGTTGCGCTGGAGCTGCCACACGCCGAGCGCCACGAGCACGGCGACGGCGAGCGCGATCAGCGCGACGAGCACCGGCGTGGGCAGGCGGAACGGCATCGGCGGGACTCCGGGGGGGGGGGGGCGGCCTCAGTCTCGCCGCGCGTCGGCGTGCGGGCAACCGGGGGGCGCGGGCGGCGCCGCCGCAGCCGCCCGGCGCGTCTCCACCCGCCTCGAGTATTGCCGGCGAGCGTCGATGAAATACGTCTGAAACGTGTGTACCATATCGTGCCTGCGTCTCGAGGTCCCTCCGGCTCCAGCCGGTGCATCACGCGGAAGGACGGGTCATGCCATACAAAGCGGAGTACATCTGGATCGACGGCGCGGAGCCGACGCAGAAGCTGCGCTCGAAGACCAAGATCATCGAGGACGGGGTGGATCCGCCGATCTGGGGCTTCGACGGTTCGAGCACGAATCAGGCGACCGGCGAGAACTCGGACTGCGTGCTGCGGCCGGTGTACGAGGTGCCGGACCCGATTCGCGGGGGCGCGAACAAGCTGGTGCTGTGTGAGGTGCTGCTCACGAGCATGAAGCCGCACCCCTCGAACAAGCGCGCGGCGCTGGTCGCCACGGCGAAGAAGTACGCGAAGCACGAGCCCTGGTTCGGGATCGAGCAGGAGTACACGTTCTTCGACGGGCTGAAGCCGCTGGGCTGGCCGGACAACGGCTTTCCCGCGCCCCAGTTCGGCTACTACTGCGGCGTGGGATCGGACGAGATCTTCGGGCGCGAGATCGTGGAGGCGCACTCGGACGCCTGCATCGCCGCCGGCATCCAGATCGCCGGCACCAACGCCGAGGTGATGCCGGGCCAGTGGGAGTTCCAGATCGGCCCCGTGGGGCCGGTGGAGGTCTCCGACCAGCTGTGGGTCGCGCGCTGGCTGCTCTACCGCATCGCGGAGGACTTCGACGTGAGCGCCACGCTCAACCCGAAGCCGGTGTCGGGGGACTGGAACGGCGCGGGCGCGCACACCAACTTCTCCACGAAGGAGACGCGCCAGTCGTACGAGTACGTGGAGCGGGCCGCGAAGGCGCTCGGCCCGAAGCACGATCTGCACATCAAGAACTACGGTGCCGGCATCGAACGCCGCCTCACCGGGGCGCACGAGACCGCGTCGTACACCAAGTTCTCCTACGGCGTCTCGCACCGCGGGGCCTCGGTGCGCATCCCGTGGCAGGTCGCGGTGGACCGCAAGGGGTACATCGAGGACCGCAGGCCGAACGCGAACATGGACCCGTACACGGTGGTGCGGCTGGTCACGGATACGATCTGCTCCACCTTCGAGTAGCAGGCGCGCGCGGCGACCGTGGAGTGCGCTGTGCCGGGTGAGGTAGGCGGGGACGGCCCGCCACTGCCCCTCCCGGCGCGGGATCTCTTGGGGGCTACGCCCCACTAGCCCCCCGATGGCGAGACGGGCGCTTCGTGCTCGCTGCTCGGTCTTCCTCGCGCGTGCGCAGGCAGGGCGCCGTTGGGGGTGCCACCCCCAACTGATGCAACCCCCTTCCCGCGCCCCGCGCGAAGCGCTGTTCTCGGCCCGAAGCACGGTGGGGCAGGGGGATGGTCCGCCGCCGGCTGGCACCAGCCTCTGCGCGCAGCGCAGCTAGCGCCGCAGCGCGCGCGGGAACTCGACCTCGCGCGCGGGCGCGCCGGCGCTGCCGATGATCAGCGGGACGAGCATCTCCGCCGCGCTCAGGCCGGAGTGGTGCGAGCGCTGTGCGAGGAAGCGCTCGCGGCCCGGCGCGCCGGTGTAGCGCATCACCTCGCCGCCGAGGGCGATGCTGACGAAGTCGCCGATGCGGCGGCGCGTCTCCTCGCCGAGCGGTTCCGGTCCGAGCAGCTCGATCCGCTCCGCCTCGGCGGCGGTGATCAGCAGGAACCACTCCCCGAAGCGCTGGCGGAAGGCGCGCGCGAACGCCTCCTGGGCCCCCGCGCGCACGTGCCAGAAGAGCGTGCGCACGTCGCCCGAGGGCGGGCACGCCAGCAACGCCAGCAGCGGGTCGTCCGCGGTCACCTCCAGGTGCCCGGCGCCGCTCACGTCGCGGTGGCCGTGGTCGGCGGTGACGAGGATGCGCGCCTCCTCGCCGCGTCCGCGCAGCGCAACGGCGAGCGTGTCGAGGGCCGCGTCGAGGTCCTCGACGGCGTCGAGCACGCGCGCGTCGGCGGTCCCGAACTCGTGCGCCAGCGTGTCCGGGACGGCGGTGTACCAGTAGGTGAAGGTCGGCCCCGGCGCCTGCGTGATGCGCGCGGCGATCAACGCCGCCGCCTCCGCGTGGCCCGCGTAGCGCAGGCAGGGGGCGCCGCCGGCCATGTAGCGCGTGAACCGCGAGTCCGCGATCGCCACGGGCATGACCAGCGCTACGTCGCGCTGCATGCGCGGGAACAGCGGCGGGGCCGGGCAGAGGTCGCGGATGCCCACGCCGAGCCGGTCCAGCGGTACCGCATCGGTGGCGCGCTCGTGGTGGAAGACGGTGACGGGGGCGCAGAGCGCGGGGAGGTGCGTCCACCAGCCGGTGATGGCGTGCCGCGCCGGGTATTCGCCAGTGGCGATCGAGGCCACCGCCACCGGCGTGGTGGAGGGATAGGGCGCTTGGATCACGCGCCGCATGTGCCGCCGCAACCACGCGCGGCGCGGCAGCGCGTCGATGAAGTCGATGCCGAGACCGTCGGCGAGCACAAAGACAAGGTGATCGGCCCGCCGCAGGTGATCGGCGATGGCGCGGCTGGCGGCGGTGAGGCGCACGTCCGGGACGCCACAGGCGTGTGCCGCGCCGCGCACGACGTCGACGAGGCCCGTGGCGCCCGCGTACGGGCGCACGAGTTCGCCGGCATCGAAGCCGTCGAGCAGGCGCTGGAGGTCGGACATAGGCGTCCTCATCCGTTCGGCTGCGGGCACTCTAGCCGGTGCGGATGCAACCGGGGCCGGGCGGGGCAGCGGGACCGCGACAAGGTGTACCGAGCACGGACAATGGTGACCCCGGAGACCGGAGGTAGAACGCCGAGCACCGTGTGTGTGAGGCGCTGAGGGCAGGTGCCATCGATGCAGCCGGGGGCGGGCTGCCCCTGCCCCTCGTGCCTCGAACGCAGAACAGTGCTCAACGCAGGGCGCGGGAGGGGTGCTGATGCTTGTGGGGGTACGCCCTCACTGGCCCTCGTGGGGCTCCATGTTCGGCTCGTTCCCGCGCCTTGCCCAAGCGGGGCCCAGTTGGGTGTGCAACCCCCAACTCATTTATCCCCCTTCCCGCGCAGGGAAGGGGCAGGGGGATGGGCCGCGCCGCAGGGTCACCAACCTCGTTGGATATGACAGCTAGGGGTAGCGGTAGTCACGCAGACCGCGCACCGCGCGCCAGACGACGAGCGTGCAGAGCAGCGCCAGCGCGCCGCCGAGACGCATCGTGCTCGCCTCGCCGATCGCCGCGGCGAGCAGCCCCACCCAGAGCGTGCCGACGTTGTTCGCGGTGGTCGCGCCGAGCGTGCCGAGGCTGAGCGTGCGGCCCAGCATCTGGTCCGGTGTGGTGAGCTGCATCACCGCCTGGCGCATGGTCATGCTCAGCGCGTCCGTGGCGCCCATGCCGGTGATGATCAGCGCGCCGGCCCACAGCGAGGTGGTGGTGCCGAAGAGGAAGACGAGCACGCTGAAGGCGACGGTGGCGTACACCACCAGCATCCCCTTGGCGCGGTAGCGCGGGGTGAAGAACACCGCGAGCGAGCCAAGCACGGCGCCGCCGGAGTTGGCCGAGGTGAGCAGGCCGACCGCGCCCGGCCCGCCCCGGAACAGGCCGCTCGCGAGCGCCGGGAGCACCTGGCGGTAGAAGGTGAACACGGTCATGCCAGCGTCGAGCAGGAGCAGGCCCGGCAGCACGCGGTGCCGCCGGACGTACTGGAACCCCTCCCACACCCGTCGCGCCATCGTGTCGGTGGGCGTCACGCCCACCGGCCGGCCGCCGGCGCGGATCAGCAGCGGCAGGATCGCGCTCGGAGCCGCAGTGGCGGCGGTGACCACGAAGGCGGGGGTCAGCCCCCAGCGCTCGGCCACCGCCGCGAAGAGCAGCGGCGCGACGATCGACCCGACCTGCAAGGTGATGGTGTTGGCGGTGATGGCGTGCATCAGGTGCGTGCGCGGCACCACGCTGGCGGTGAGCGCGGCGCGCGCGGGCTGGCCGAGCACGCCCGTCACGCTGGTGACCGCGGTGGCGGCGTAGATGTGCCACGGAGCCAGCGTGCCGCCGACCGCGAGCACGGCGAGCGCAGCGAGCGTGGCGGCGGAGATCGCCTGCGTGAGCGCCATCAGCCGCTTGCGGTCCAGCTCGTCGGCCAGCGTGCCGCCGTAGAGCAGCGCCGGGATCTGGACGATCAGTTGCACGCCGCCCAGCAGGCCGAGCTGGGCGGCCGAGCCGGTGCGTTCGAACAGCCACACGCCGGTCGCCAGGATCGCCAGCTGCTGCGTGATGGTGGCGGCCACCGAGCCGAGCCAGAACAGCCGGTAGTCCGCGAAGCGGAACGGCGCCCACGCGGGCATGGCGACGGCGCCCTCCTCGGCGGGCGCGCTGTCGGGCGAGGTCACGCGAGGCCGGCGAGCTGCTCGCGGAACGCCTCCACGGTGCGCGCGGGCAGGTCGCACACCGTCCGCTCGCACACGTACGCCGCCGCCGCGCCCGCGGGGACGTCGCGGCCGGCGAGCACGGGCAGCCCGCCGCCGTTCCCGGCGGGCGCGATCAACGCCGCCGGGAGGAAGTGCCGCGCCAGCTCGCGCTCGAACGGCGCGCGCGCCTCGGGCGTGCCAACGATCGCGATCTCGCGCGGCGGTGCAAGCACCAGCTCAAGCGCCTGTAGCACCGTGCCGAAGCCGGTGGCGCTGCGCTCGAACTGGCCGGTGGCCAGCGCGATCACCTCGCCGGCCAGCGCCTCCCAGTCGGCGCGGCCCGTGTAGCGGCCCAGCCACGCCGCGAGCAGAGCGATCGCGCCGTTGCCGCTTGGCGTCGGCGTGTCGACGAGCGGCTTCTGGCGCAGGATCAGCCCCGCGCGGTCCAGCGGCGCCTCGAAGAAGCCGCCCGCCTCGTCGTCGTGGAAACGCTCGACGGCCGCCGCCAGCAGCTCTCCCGCCCACGCCAGGAGGGAGAGGTCGCCGGTGGCGCGGTAGAGATCCACCAGCCCGAGCCCGTAGGCGGCGTAGTCCTCGAGCAGGCCGTCCACCGTCGCCACCCCGTCGCGGTAGACGTGCCGCAGCCGCGCGCCGTCCCACAGCCGCTCGCGCACGAAGGCGGCGTTGCGCACGGCCGCCTCGCGGTAGCGCGGCTCGTCGAGGATGCGCGCCGCCTCCGCGCAGGCGGAGAGCGCGAGGCCGTTCCAGGAGGTGAGCACCTTGTCGTCGCGGCCGGGGTGGACGCGCTGCTCGCGCGCGGCGAAGAGGCGCGCGAGCAGCTCATCGACGCGCCGCTCGAGCGCCGCGGGGTTGAGGCCCTGCTCCGCCGCGATCTCGGCGAGCGGCCGCGGGCGGGTGAACACGTTCGCGCCCAGGAACTCCGGGTGGTGTGGGTCCTCGAAGTTGCCGAAGTCGGTGACGGCGAAGACCGCGCGGCACAGCGCGCCGTCGGCGGGGCCGAGGGCGGCGTCGATCTCGTCCACGGTCCAGGCGAAGAAGCGGCCCTCGATCTCCTCGCTGTCGGCGTCCTGCGCGGTGTAGAAGCCGCCGCCGTCGTCGAGCATCTCGCGCAGCAGGTAGTCGAGCGTCTCGCGCGCGACGCGTGCGAACAGCGGGTCGCCGGTCGCCTGCCACGCGTGGAGGTAGAGCCGCGCGAGCATCGCGTTGTCGTAGAGCATCTTCTCGAAATGGGGGACGACCCAGTGGCCGTCGACGGAGTAGCGGTGGAAGCCGCCGCCGAGATGGTCGTAGATGCCACCGGCCGCCATCCGCCGCAGCGTGTGCGTCACCATCTCCAGCGCGGCGGGGGCCGTCGCCTCGCCGCCGCTGCGGCCGGCACGCGCGTGGTGCATGAGCAGGAACTCGAGCAGCGTGGCGTTGGGGAACTTCGGCGCGCCGCCGAAGCCGCCCCACCCGGCGTCGTAGACGCCGCGCAGCGCGGCGACCACGCGCGCCGGCGCCTCCGGCGCGATCGTGCCGCCGCGCAGCGCCACGCGTGCCGAGGCCTCGCGCATGCGCGCGGTGATCGTCGCCGCGGACTCCAGCACGCGGCTGCGGTCGGCTAGCCACGCCTCGCGGATGCTGTCGATCAGGCGCGGTAGCCCCGGGTTCCCCCACTGGTCGTCGGGGGGGAAGTACGTGCCGGCGTAGAACGGCTCCAGGTCGGGCGTGAGGAACACGGTCATCGGCCAGCCGCCCTCGCCGGTGAGCGCCTGCGTGAACGCCATGTAGACGGAGTCGATGTCGGGCCGCTCCTCGCGGTCGACCTTGATGCAGACGAACGCCTCGTTCAGCAGCGCGGCGATGTCGGGGTCCTCGAACGACTCGTGCGCCATCACGTGGCACCAGTGGCAGGTGGAGTAGCCCACCGAGAGGAAGATCGGCCGGTCCTCGGCGCGCGCGCGGGCGAACGCCTCCTCGCCCCAGGGGTACCAGTCGACGGGGTTCTCGGCGTGCTGGCGGAGGTAGGGACTGCTCTCGTGCGCGAGCCGGTTCATCGCCGTCCGTTCATCTGGCCTCGCCGAGTGAGCACACACGGTACCATCGGCAGGAGGTGGGCCGGGAGACGGGTGCGAGCCATGGCGATGCCGGAGACCCGCCTGCGCCCCTTCGAGCATCCCGGCCAACCGGAACGCGCTCGTCCGCACTCCGTTCGCGGGGGCCGTTCGGGTGTCACCCCAACTCTTTATCCCCCTTCCCGCGCCCCGCGCGAAGCGCTGTTCTGTGTCCGAGATAGGAAGGGGGCAGGGGGATGAGCCGCCCCCGGCTGTCACCAACCGCCGTGGTCAGTACAACTAGCGCGGCGCCGTGCGCTCCTCGGCGGGGCGGGCGGCGGCGGGCGCGATCGGCGCCCAGCGCTGCATCGGGCGCGGCGGCTGGGGCGCAGTCGCGTCGCGGTGGAGCAGGCGGTCCCGCGTCGCGACGAAGCGGTCGCGCGCGCCGCGGATGAAGGGCGCGGCGACGGCGAGCAGCGGCACCCAGATGTGCACGGGGCAGGCCATGCGGCGGTCCTCTCCCGGTCCTCGTGCGGCGGCGACCTCAGCCTAGCAGAGGGCCCCGCGACCGGCTATCACGCCCCGCCATCACGCCCCGCGATCGAA
>SHYR01000035.1 GCA_009692705.1 Dehalococcoidia bacterium | reverse complement strand
GAGTCGACGCACCGGCGCGCCCAGCAGGCCGTGGCCCAGCGCTGGGGTGGCCCCGAGCATGAGAACTAGTACGGGAAGTCCCCCGTGGCGCGGCCGGACGGCGCTGCCGAAGATCACCGGGGAGAATGACCCACGTGTGCGGCCGCCGGCGGCGGCGCGCGCCCTGTCCGCGTGACGCCAGCCCAGCCCGTGCCGGCGGCGAGGGGGCGCGAGGCGGGGGAGCCCCAGAACGCAGCGAGATGAACCGCATTACGGGCCCCGACGACGCCAGCCGGCCCGGCTGGCTGATCGTTGGCGCCGACGCCGCGGTGGTGGCGGCGGACGCCGCCGCGTGCGCGCTGCTGGGCGCGCCGGCAGCCGCCGCGCTGACCGGCCGCGCGTGGACCGCGCTGGTGGCGCACGCCGACGCCGCCGTGGTCGCCGAGGCGACCCGGGCGCTCGCCGCGCGCCGTCCCTGACGCGGGCTCCTGCACTTCGTCTACGGCGCCTACGGCACGGCGCCGAACCCGCTGCTGATCGAGCTCGTGCCCGGCGACCCGGCCTCCGGCGTGGCCCTGCTCCGCCTCGCGGCCCCGCCTCCGCCGCTCGCCCGGACCCCCGCTGAGCAGAGCCTGCGCGCGCAGCTCGCCGCGCGCGAGGCGATGGAAGCGCTCGCCGACCCCGCCGCGGCCGCGCACGCGGTGCTCCAGGCGTTGCAGGCGATCGTGCCCTACGACTGGGCGGCGGTGCTGCGCTTCACGGCGGGGCCGCGCGCCGAGGAAGGCGCCGCACCGGGCGCGGTGGTGGTCGCGGTCTATCCCGCCCCCATGGCGGGCGCGGCACCGGGCACGGCCTGAGCGCCGCTCGATCCCCCCGAGGCACGCGTGCTCCAGAGCGGCGAGCCGGAACTCGCCGGCGACCTCGGACGGGATCCGCGGGAGCAGTCGCCGCTCGCGCGCCTGCCGGCGTTTGGCATGCGTTCGCGGCTGCACCTGCAGCTGTACGCCGGTGACCGCGTCGCCGGGTGCCTCGTGATCTACGCCGCCGCGCCGCAGGCGTTCGACAGCCGCAGGGGCTGCTGCTGGAGCGTATCGCCCGACCGCTTGGCGAGCGGCTGCTGGCGGCGCCCCCGCCCCGCGCGGCCCCCCCCCGGACGCGGCCCCGCTCGCGGCGGCCGCCGCGCCGCCGTTCCTGCCCCCTCTCCCACCGACGGCCGAGCCGGCCGCGAGCCGCAACGTGCGGCTGAGCGCGCTGAGCGAGCTCGTCTCCGGCGTCGCGCACGAGCTGAACAACCCGCTCACCGCGATCCTCGGCTACGCCCAGATCTTCAACTCGCTCGACGGCGCCGAGCGCGACCGCGCCGTGGCGACGATCGAGCAGGAAGCGCAGCGGGCGGCGCGCATCGTGCGCAACCTGCTCTCGTTCGCGCGCCAGGAGCCGCGACAGACCGCGCCGCTGGACCTGGAGGAGCTGCTGCGCCGCGTGATCGAGGCGCGCCGATACAGCCTCGAGGTGGACAACATCCGCGTGGTGACGCGCTTCGCTGGCGTGCCAGAGGTGGTCGCCGACGCCGGGCAGTTCGAGAGCGTCTTCCTCAACCTGATCGACAACGCCCAGCGGGCGCTGCAACCCGGCGGCGGCGAGGTCGTGATCGCCACGTCGATCACCGACCGGCACGTGCGCATCTCGGTCGCCGACAACGGCCCCAGCATCACCGAGGCCGACCGCGAGCGGATATTCGAGCCCTTCTTCACCACGCAGACGGTGGGTGCCGGGCAGGGCCTGGGCCTCTCCCGGGTGTACGGCGTGGTCAGCGAGCACGGCGGCCGCGTGTGGGTGGAGCCTGCGCCGTTGGGTGGGGCCAGCTTCGTCATCGAGCTCCCGCTGGAGCGCACGCTGCCGCCCCGCCCCGCACCGCCCCCGGGTGGATCGGAGCGCGTGCTGGTGGTGGACGACGAGGCGCCGATCCGCGCGCTGACGAGCGAGATCCTCGGCGCGGCGGGCTACCACGTCGCCACGGCGGCGAGCGGCGACGAGGCGCTACGCCTGCTGGAGAGCGCGGCGTTCGACGTGGTGATCGCCGACATGCGCATGCCGGGCCTGGACGGGGCGGCGCGGTACGAACGCATCGGCGAGCGCTGGCCGCTGCTGCAGCAGCACATGCTCTTCATCACCGGCGACGCGGAGGGCGAACGCACCAACCGCCGGCTGGCGCGCGGCGACATCCGCTATCTCGAGAAGCCGTTCGATACGAGCGCGCTGCTGCGCGCCGTCCGCGACGTCGCCGACCGTGTCCAGCGGCGGCCGGGTTAGCCGGCGACCCCGGCGCGGCGGCCGCAGGCAGCCGCGCAAGCCCTAGTCGCCCTCGTCCATCGGGTAGCCGGCGTCGACCCACGCCTGGTGGCCGCCCTCGACGTTGTAGAGGTCGTCGAGGCCGAGCGATGCCGCGAACTCCGCGGCCACCGCGGAGCGCTGCCCGCTCTTGCAGATGAAGAGGATCGGGCGGTCCCGCGCCAGCTTGTCGGCCTGGAGCAGGATCGCCATGTGCTGGATGCGCAGCGAGCCGGGGACGTGCCCCTCGGCGTGCTCGTGCGGCTCCCGCGCATCGATCACCTGCACCCCGCCGGCGTCGATCATGCGCTTCGCCTCGTGCACATCGATGCGGGAGAACGGCTCCCCCTCGCGCTTCTCGATCACGGCGCTACCCTTCGCTCACGCCCGCGACCGGGGCGTCGTGTGCATCATCAGCACGGCTCAACGGCAGGTGTCATGGCGAGTATAACGCGACCGCTGGTGCTCGGCATCGACCTCCGCAGCGCCCCCGCCTACCCCACCGGCGTGGCCGCGCTCGACGCCCTCCGCCGCTGCCACCGCGTGGAGCGGGTGCGCACCGACGCGGAGCTCCTGGCCGCCGTCGAGGCGCTGCGCCCGCAGCTCATCGCCATCGACGCCCCGCTGGCGCTCCCCGAGGGGCGCGACTGCGCCGATCCCGCCTGCGCCTGCGCGCGCTTCGGCATCATGCGCGATGTCGATCGCATCGCCGCCCGCGCGGGCTACCACCCCTTCCCGACGCTGCTGCCGTCGATGGTGCGCCTCACGCTGCGCGGCATCGCCCTGCGCGAGCGCCTCACGCGCGCGGGCCTGGCGGTGATCGAGGTCTACCCGGGGATGACGCAGGACGTGCTCGGGATCCCCCGCAAGGGCCGCGGCGTGGACGCCCTGCGCCGGGGGCTGAAGCGGCACGGCGTGCGTGGACTGCCGCGCCGCCGCCCGCTGTCGCACGACGAGCTGGACGCGGTGACCTGCGCGCTCACGGGCCTGCTGCACCTCGAGGGGCGCACGGAGACGATGGGTGCGGGCGACCCGGCGCCCTTGATGCTGCCGGATCGCGCGCGCGCGTGGTGAGCGGACGGCCCCCCGGCTACAATCGACGCATGGCGATCCCCCCCACCCGCCGCGGCCACCATGCCTGACGCCCCGCGCGTCTTCGTCACGCGCGCGCTGCCGGGGGGCGGCGCGCCGGACGCCCCGCTCGCACGCCTGCGCGCCGCGGCCACCGTCGATCTCTGGGAGGCGGACACGCCGCCGCCCGCCGCCGCGCTGCGCGCCCGCGCCGCCGGCTGCGACGGGCTGCTCTCGATGCTCACCGAGCGCATCGATGCGCCGCTGCTCGACGCCTGCCCGCGCCTGCGCGCGGTGTCGAACCTCGCCGTGGGGTACGACAACATCGACGTCGCCGCCTGCACCGCCCGCGGCGTGGCGGTCACGAACACGCCCGGCGTGCTCACCGACGCCACCGCCGACATGACCTTCGCGCTGCTGCTTGCGGCGGCGCGGCGGCTGCCCGAGGGGGAGCGCGCAGTGCGCACCGGCGCGTGGGGGCCTTGGCACCCCACCTGGCTGCTGGGCCACGCCGTCACCGGCGCCACGCTCGGCATCGTGGGGCCGGGGCGCATCGGCGCCGCCGTCGCGCGGCGCGCGCGCGGCTTCGAGATGCGCGTGCTCTACCACGGCCGCCACGAGGCGCCCGGCTTCCCCGGCGCGCGTGCGACGCTGGACGGCCTGCTCGCGCGGTCCGATTATGTCTCGGTGCACCTGCCCCTCACCGCCGAGACCGCCGGGATCTGCGACGCCGCCTTCTTCGCGAAGATGCAGCGCCACGCGATCTTCGTGAACACCGCCCGCGGCGGCGTGGTCGATCAGCCGGCGCTGGCGCGGGCGCTGCGCGACGGCGTGATCGCCGGCGCGGCGGTGGACGTCACCGCGCCGGAGCCGCTGCCGCCGGACGACCCGCTGCTCAGCGCCCCGCACCTGGTGATCGCCCCGCACTTGGGCAGCGCCACGGAGGAGACGCGCACGCGCATGGCCCAGCTTGCCGTCGATGGCCTGCTCGCCGCGCTCGCCGGGCGCCGCCCGCAGCACCTCGTCAACCCGCAGGCGTTGACGGCGGGCTGCCGCGAGGTGGTGGGGTGACGGCGCGGCCCACGCCGCCCTCCGACGCGCAGGGCCGGCTCTGGCTGGCGGAGACGCTGTGGCGGCTGGGCGGCATCCAGTTCGGCGACTTCAGCCTCGGACGCACGGTGCGCAACTCGCCGGTGTACGTCAACGCCAAGCTGCTGATCTCGCGGCCGGACGCGCTCAAGCGCACGATCGCGCTGATCGCCGAGGAGCTCGAGCTGGGCATGGCGATGCGCAACCGCACCGTGGAGCCCTTTGACGTGATCGCGGGGGTGCCGATCGGTGGCCTGCACCTCGCCACCGCGCTGGCGCTGCGCCTGGACCTGCCGCTGCTGTACGTGCGTCCGCCGCGCGTTGCCGACGAGGTCGCCGCGCCGCACATCGAGGGGATCTACCGGCCGGGACAACGCACGCTGCTCGTGGACGACCTCGCCGCGGGCGGCGGATCCCTGGTGGAGACGGCGCTCGCGCTGCGCAACGCGGGGCTGATGATCTCGGACGCCGCCGTGCTCGTGGATCGCGAGCAGGGCGCCACGCCGCGCCTGGAGGGCATGGGCGTGCGCCTGCACCCGATCCTCACGCTGGAGGTGATGCTCACCTACCTCGACTCCGCGGGGCACCTCGCCGATGGCGATCTCGATCGCGCGCTGGCGTACATCCACCGCGAGGGTGAGCCGCGCTCGGAGTTCGACTAGCGGCGCAGGCGGGGGCGCGCTACAGCAGGCGGCGGATCGGCTTGCGGCCCGGCCGCGGATCGTAGCTCGACTTGAACATGTCGAGCTTGTCGCGCTCGATCAGGTACTTCCCGGCGAACAGCGTGGCGGGGACGCGCCCCTGCTTGATCAGGCGGCGCAGGCTCTGCGGGTGGATGCCGAGCTCGCGCGCTGCCTCCACCAGGTCGAGGTAGTCATCGAAGGGGGAGTCGGGCACGTCGGTCGGTCCATTCGGCGGCAATGGTCGGCGTTCACGGCTGGAGCAATGGATTAACGGCGTACACAAGGGTACCCCGGCGCGCCTGCTATGTAAAGCGATCTGTACCCGCGCTTAAACAATTCTGTCGGCAACGCCCACCACGGCGATCCGGCGGATCGTCGGCGCACCCGTCGAGGCCGGAGGCTCGACACCTCGCGGCGCGGCGCAGAACCATCGAGATGGCGGGCGGGCAGGCTAGAGCGCGGCGGCCGCCCCGGCGCGCACGCGCTCCACGACACGCGGGATCTGCTGCGCGACGTAGTCGATCTGGGGCACGGTCAGGCTCGGCCACAGCGTCATGCGCAGCGAGCCGATCGCCAGCTCCAGCGGCACGCCCATCGCCAGCAGCACGTGCGAAGGCTCCCACGTCGCCGAGGTGCACGCCGCCCCCGCCGAGCACTCGATGCCGGCGCGGTCCAGCGCCTCCACCAGCGACTCCCCCTCGATGCCGTCGAAGCAGAGGTGGAGGTTGTGCGGCAGCCGCTCGGTGGGGTGGCCGTTGAGGCGCGCAGCCGGGCAGGCGGCCCGCACGCCGTCGAGCAGGCGGTCGCGCAGCACGCTGGTGCGCGCGGTGAACGCCGCCCGCTCCCCCTGCGCCAGCCGCAGCGCGGTGGCGATGCCGACGACGCCGGGGACGTTCTCGGTGCCGGAGCGGCGCTGGCGCTCCTGCCCGCCGCCCGAGAGCTGCTCGAGGAACGGCACGTCCCGCCGCAGGTAGAGGATGCCGGTGCCCTTCGGGCCGCCGAACTTGTGGCCCGAGAGCGACAACAGGTCGACGCCGAGCGTGTCGACGTCGAGGGCGTGCGAGTTCGCGACCTGCACGGCGTCGGTGTGCAGCGGGATGCGCCGGCCGATCGCGCTGGCGGCGGCGCGCACGGCGGCGGCGATCGCCTTGAGCGGCTGCACCGTGCCGACCTCGTTGTTGGCGTAGCCCACGGAAACCAGCACCGTGTCCGGGCGCAGCGCGGCCGCCACCTGCTCCGGGGTCACGCGCCCGTCGCCGTCCACCGGCAGCAGCTCCACCTCGAAGCCGAAGCGCTCGAGGTACTGCGCGGAGTGCAGCACGGCGTGGTGCTCCACCTCGGTGGTGATCACGTGCCGCCCGACACCCGCCTCCATCTGCGCGAAGGCGACGCCCTTGATGGCGGCGTTGATGCTCTCCGTGCCGCCCGAGGTGAACACGATCTCCTCCGGCAGCGCGCCCAGCACCGTGGCCACGGTGGCGCGGGCGTCGGCCAGCGCGTCGTGCGCGTGGCGCCCGTGCGCGTGGTGGGCCGAGGGGTTGGCAAACTCGCCGGCGAAGTACGGGAGCATCGCCTCCAGCACCTCGAGACGTACCGCCGTGGAGGCGGCGTGGTCGAGGTAGATGGTGGATGAGTGCTCACCGGAGGGAGTTGACATCGCCAACATGTTACCCCCTCCGGGTACCCGCAGTACAGGTGATCGCTACCGCACCGACCTCCCCGCCGCGCGCTCCGCGTGGAAGGCGACCACCCGCCCGAGGGCGATCGCGGCACGCGCGAAGGTCGGGTAGACCGCAAACCCGGCCGCCGCCACGTGGGTGCGGGCGCGCACCCCGATCTCCTCGCCGTCGCTCCCCCCGCCGCCACCGGGCAGCACGATGATCACCGGCCGGCCGGTGCGCTGCTGGTAGGAGCGGATCACGGCGAGCTGCCGATCGAGCGTCAGGAAGGCGTCGTCCATCCCGCGCCACGCGATCTCGATCACCGCCCCGCCGTCGACCGCGTCGTCGTCCGCGAGGATGTCGAAGATCTTCGCCATGTTCTCGGTATCACGGCCGATCGTCGCCGCGGCGTCGAACGGGTTGCGGTAGGACTGGCCGACAGCGTTGAAGAACTTGTCGAACTGATCGTACGAGCGCTGCGAGAGCGCCGGGACCTCAAACCCGGCCCGCCCGAACTGATCGGCGATCGCCACGGACTGGCCGCCGGCCGACGCGACCAGCGCCAGGTTGCGCTTCGCCGAGGGTGGCGTGCGCACCAGCGCGGCGAGCGCGTCGAGCGCGTCATCCTGCGAGTCGGCGGCGATCACGCCCGCCTGCCGCAGCAGCGCGTCCCACACCGCATCGTCCGACGCCAGCGAGGCGGTGTGCGACTGCACCGCGCGCGCGCCGGCGGCGGAACGGCCGCCGCGCCAGATGATCACCGGCTTGTGCTTCACGGTCTCGCGCAGCAGCGGCGCGAAGCGCCGCCCGTCGCGGATGCCCTCGAGGTACATCAGGATCGCCGAGGTGTCCGGGTCGGCCGCGAGGTACTCGAGGTAGTCGCACTCGTTGAGCACGGCGGCGTTGCCGATGGAGATCGTGCGCGCGACCCTGAGGCCGAGGCGCTGGGCCCCGATCGTCATGCCCGAGCCGTGCGTGCCGCTCTGGGAGACGATGGAGACGTCGCCACCCTCGTCGCCGTGCTCCTGCCCCTGGCCGAACTTCACGCCGAGCCGGCGGTTGTAGACCCCCATACAGTTGGGCCCCACCAGCGGCAGCCCCGCCTCGCGGCAGAAGTCGGCGAGCTTGAGTTGCAGCGCCGCCGCCTGCGGATCGCCGGTCTCCGCGAAGCCGGAGGTGAACATGGTGATGCCGCCCACCCCCTTCTTCACGGCGTCGGCCACCACGTACATCGCCGCTCCACGCGGCACGGCGCAGATCACCAGGTCGACCTCGCCGGGCACGTCGAGCAGCGAGCGGAAGTTCTGGATGCCCTTCGCCTCGATCCCGGGGATCTCCTTCTCGTCGAGCTGGACGGAGAACTTCCGGCCGGTGAACGCGGAGAGGCCGGAGAGCCACATGTAGTTGGGGCCCTTGTCCCCCACCACGGCCACGGTGGCGGGGTTGAGCGCGCGGTGCAGCCGGGCCTGGTCCAGCGCCACCGCCTACACCTCCGCCAGCACGATGCGAGCGTCTACGGCCACTGCGCCTTGCGGGTAGGCGAAGACGGGGTTGAGGTCGAGCTCGGCGACCTCCGGGTGCGCGGCGACGAAGCGCGAGACCGCGAGCACCAGCCGCTCCAGCGCCGGCAGGTCCGCGGCCGGCTGGCCGCGCACGCCCTGCAGGATCGGCAGCCCGCGGATCTCGCGCACGATCTGCGCGGCGTCCCGCGGCTCCAGCGGCACGATGCGGAAGGCTACGTCCTTGAGCACCTCCACGAAGACGCCGCCGAGGCCGAACATCATCACCGGGCCGAACTGCGGGTCGGTGGTCGCGCCGATGATCACCTCGGTGCCGGCCGCCGCCATCTGCTGGACGGAGACCCCCTCGATGCGCGCCTGCGGCGCGGCCGCGGCCACGCGCGCCAGCATCTCGCGCCGCGCGCGTCGCACGGCCGCCGCGTTCTGCAGGCCCAGCGCGACGCCGCCCACATCCGACTTGT
>SHYR01000008.1 GCA_009692705.1 Dehalococcoidia bacterium | reverse complement strand
TCGCGCTGCTCTTCGAGAAGCCGTCGTTGCGCACCCGCGTGTCCTTCGAGATGGCGATGCTGCGCCTCGGTGGACACGCGATCTACCTTGCCGGGCACGAGGTGCGCATGGGCGAGCGCGAGCCGGTGCGCGACGTGGCGCGGGTGCTGTCGCGGATGGTGCAGGGCATCGCCGCGCGCACCTTCGAGCACGCGCGCATCGTTGAGCTGGCGCGGTGGGCGAGCGTGCCGGTGATCAACGCGCTGAGCGACGACGAGCACCCCTGCCAGGCGCTGGCCGACCTGCTGACGCTGCGCGAGCGCCTTGGCGACCTGCGCGGCGTGCGGCTCGCGTACCTTGGCGAAGGCAACAACGTGGCGCGCTCGCTGGCCTACGCCAGTGTGCTCGCCGGCATGCAGTTCGTGTGCGCCTCGCCGCCCGGCTACGGCCTGCCTGAGCCGGTGCTGGCGCGCGCGCGCGCACTGGCCGGGGGCGGGACGGTGCGCCAGCTCGACGATCCCGCGGCGGCTGTGCGCGATGCCAGCGCGGTCTACACCGATGTCTGGGCGTCAATGGGCCACGAAGACCGCCTCGCGGAACGGCTCGATATCTTCCGGCCGTACCAGCTCAACGCGGAGCTGCTTGAGCGCGCACCAGCCGGCGCGCTGGTGATGCACGACCTGCCCGCGCACCGGGGGCAGGAGATCACCGACGAGGTGATGGAATCGCCTCGGGCGGTGGTGTTCGAGCAGGCCGAGAACCGCCTGCACGTGCAGCAGGCCGTGCTGTCGCTGGTGCTGGCTGGGCCTTCCATCTAGGCTGAGGCCGCGAGGCGCACACAGGCACCGCGCGGAAAGGCGATCGCGGTGCCCGGCCTCCCCACAGGTGTGAGCGACGCGCTGGGGCGCGTGAACGCGGCCGCCGTGCTCGACATGCTGATCATCTCGCTGTCGATCTACTGGCTGTTGCTGCTGGTCCGCGGGACCACGGCGATGACGGTGCTGCGCGGCGTGGCGCTGCTGCTGATCGCCACATTCCTGCTCAGCCGGGTGCTCGAGTTGCAGGTGTTGGGCTGGATCCTGCGCCACTCGGTCGCGGGCATCGTGATCGCGATCGCGATCGTCTTCCAGCGCGAGATCCGGCGGGCGCACCGAACGCGTGGGCCGCACCGGCCTGCGCTCGGTGCTGGGGCAGGAGGGCCAGCGCTACACGAACGAACGCGTGATCCGAGCCGCGATGCGGCTGGCGCGGCAGCGCACGGGCGCGCTGATCGTGCTGGAACGCGAGACCGGGCTACAGGAGGTGATCGATACGGGCATCACGCTGCAGGCGGAGAGATCTCCGTGAAGTTGCTGGAGAGCATCTTCGCGCCCAACTCGCCCCTGCACGACGGCGCGGTGATCGTGCGTGGAGCCACGGTGGTCGCCGCCGGCTGCACGCTCCCGCTATCGGAATCGCCGCTGCCGTCGGAGTACGGCATGCGGCATCGCGCCGGCCTCGGCGTCATCGAGTCCACCGATGCCGTGGTGATCGTCGTCTCGGAGGAGCACGGCGAGGTCTCGCTCGCATCCAACGGCCGCATGATGCCGGAGCTCGACGAGGCGCGGCTCCGTCGCCAGTTGGACCGACTGCTCGACCTGGAGAGCGAGCAACCGGCGCTGGCCGAGCGGGAGACGGCGGCCGGAGCGGACGGCGAGCACCGGGCTTCCTAGCGTGCGGCGACCACCGCGCCGTGGCGCCACCGCGGCGAGCGCGCTGGCGATCACGCGCGACCTCGGGCGCCGCGCCCGCGTCGCGCGTGCAGCAGTCACCGAGGCTGCTGCTGCTCTCGCTGTTGCTCGGCGGTGCCCTCTGCGTGTTCGTGACCGACGCCGAGAACCCGCGCCAGGTCGACCTCTTCCCGGTCTCGATCAACGTCGAGGCGGTGAACGTCGCTTCCTCGCTGGCGGTGGCAAGCCCGCTGCAGTCGGTGCAGGTGCGGGTGGTGACGACCGAGGACCACTGGGACAGGCTCACTTCCGGAAACTTCCGTGCCTTCGTCGATCTCAACGGCTCCAGCGCGCGCCTGCAGCAGCTGCCGGTGCAGGTGAACGTCAGGGGCATCAGCGCGGTGCGGGTGGTCGAAACGATCCCCGGCTCGATCGTGATGGACCTCGGGCCCTTCACGCGCAAGACGGTGCCAGTCGCCTCGCGCCTGGTCGGCACCGTGCCGCTCGGCTACCAGGTCGGTGATGCGCGGCACGCGCGCGACACCGTGGGGTGAGCGGGCCGCAATCGCTGGCCGAGCTGGTGCGCGAAGCGGTAGCAGACTTCAACGTCACCGGGCTCACGACCTCGCTCACTCAGGCGGTGAGCCTGACGGCGCGCGGGGAGGGCGGCGGCGAGATCCGCGGTGCGGAGATCAACCCGCCCACGCTGCTGGTCACGGTGGCCGTGGAACAGTCGCTGCTCACGCGCACGCTGCCGCTCGAGGCCCCGATCACGGGCCATCCCGCCGCGGGCTACCACGTTCACGGCCGTGGCGGGCGCGACCGCCACGGCCGTGAACGTGCGCGGCACAATCGAAGTGCTGCAGGGGCTGGAGGCGATCCTGCGCACGCCGATCGCCGTGAGCGGTGCGGGCGAGGGCCAGGTCACGCAGGAAGCGACGCTCCAGCCGCCGGCGGGCGCACGGCCGACCGGCCGCCTGACCGCGATGGTGGTGGTGCCGATCGGCCCGATCAACGGCACGCTGCAGCTCTCCGTGGCGCCAACGGCCACCGGCGTGCCGCGCGGCCTGACCGCGCGCTTCTCGCAGTCGCGCGTGACCGTGACGCTGCAGGGGCCGCTGCCGAAGCTCAACGCGCTTAACACGGATGCGGTGCGGGTCACGGTCGATGTGTCCGGCCTCGTGCTCAGGCGTCGCTCGTGCAACCGATCGTGACCGCATCGACCGGCATCACGGCGGCCGTGCAGCCTTCCATCCTCTCCGTTACGCTTGAGGTGGCGCCCTGAGGGCGCACCGCCCGGAGGCTGGCATGACTTCCTACGCACCGCTGGTGGCCATCATCGGCCGCCCCAACGTCGGCAAGTCCGCGCTCTTCAATCGCCTCACGCGCAGCCGCAACGCGCTCGTCGAGGACTTCCCGGGGACCACACGCGACCGCATCTACGGCGAGGTGGAGTGGGGCGGCCGGCACCTGCGAGTCGTCGACACCGGCGGGCTGGAGGGCCCGGACAGCGACCCGCTGACGCCGCTGGTGCACGCGCAGGTGGTGGAGGCGCTGGCCGAGGCGGACGCGATCCTCTTCCTCGTTGACGGCTCCGAGCCGTTGACCGCGGCCGACCGCGACGTCGCGGACCTGCTGCGTCGCTCGGCCGCGCCCGTACTGCTGGTGGCCAACAAGGCCGACCGCAAGGCAACCGCCGCGAACCTCGTGGAGCTGTTCGAGTTGGGGCTGGGCGAGGCGATGTCCATCTCCGCTTACCACGGCGCGGGCATCGGGGACTTGCTCGACCGCCTGCTGGAGATCGTGCCCGGCGCGGAGGCGCCGCCGGCGACCGAGCGCCTGAGCATCGCGATTGTGGGGCGGCCGAACGTCGGCAAGTCATCGCTCGTGAACGCGATCCTCGGCGAGCAGCGCGCGATCGTCTCGGAGCTGCCGGGCACCACGCGCGACGCCATCGACTCGCCGTTGGCGTTCGAGGGCCATGCGCTCACGCTCGTGGACACCGCGGGCATCCGCCGCCGCGGCAGCGTGCAGCCGGGCGTCGAGCGCCACGCCGTCAGCCGCGCGGAGCGCGCGATCGATCGCGCCGACGTCGTCTTCCTGGTGATCGACGCGGCGGACCCGATGGTCGCGCAGGACACCCATATCGCGGGCTACGTCGACGAGCGGACGAAGGGGATGGTGCTGGTCGTCAACAAGTGGGACCTCGCCGGCGACCGGGACCGTCACGCCTTCGCGCGGCGCATCGATCTCCGCTACCGCTTCACACCGTGGGCGCCGGTGCTGTTCACCTGCGCCCTCACCGGCGAGGGCGTGCGCGAGCTGCTGGAGCTGGCGGTGCACATCGGCGAGGTCCGGCGGCGGCGAGCGCAGACCTCGGAGCTGAACCTCGTGATGCACCGCGCGTTCGTGGAGCACGCGCCGCCCACCGTCGGCCGCTCGCGCCTGAAGCTGCTCTACGCGACGCAGGCGGAGGTGGCCCCGCCGACCTTCGTGTTCTTCGTCAACGACCCCGAGCTGCTGCACTTCTCGTACCGCCGCTACCTCGAGAACCGCCTGCGGGAGGCGTTCGGCTTCGAGGGCACTGCGATCCGCATGGTGTTCCGCCGCCGCTCCGAGGATCGCCACGAGGCGCCGCCGTGACGCCGGCGACGCTGCCCGCGCCGCTGGCGCTGCCGCTCGCTGCGCTGGGTGGCTACCTGCTGGGCTCGATCCCAACCGGCCTGCTCGTTGCGCGTCGGCGCGGCATCGACCTGCGCGAGTACGGCTCCGGCAAGACCGGCTTCACCAACACGCTGCGCACGCTCGGCGTGGGGCCGGCGCTGGTGACGGTCGCCGTGGACATCGGCAAAGGGGCGCTGGCGGTGGTGCTGGCGCGCACGCTCTTCGACGACCCGTGGGCGACGGCGCTGGCCGGCCTGTGCGCGGTGGCGGGGCACAACTGGACCCTGTTCGCCGGGTTTCGTGGCGGCCGCGGCGTCGCCACCACGTTCGGCGCGTTCCTCGCGATGTCGCCGCTCGCGGCGCTGGCGGTGTTCGCCGCCGCGGGCGCGGTGCTGGCCACGACGCGCTACGTCTCGCTGATGTCGACGGTGGGCGTGCTGAGCGGGTTTGTCGTGCTGGCCGTGCTCGTCACCGAGCGCGCGCCGGCGGGGCTGCGGCTGCCGGCGGAGTACCTGCTGTTCGGCGTGCTGGTGACACTGCTGGTCGAACTGAGCCACGCCGAGAACATCCGGCGCCTGCTCGCGGGCACGGAGCCGAAGCTCGGCCAGGGCGGCGGGCGGCACCGGCGGAGCGGGGCGTGACGCCGGCGGGCGGTGGCGCGATCACGCGCGCGGCCGTCGTCGGCACCACCGCCTGGGGCACCACGCTCGCGATCCTGCTGGCCCGCAACGCGGTGCCGACGCTGCTGCTCGCGCGGGACGCCGCTGAGGCCGCCCGCATCGCCGCAACGCGCCGCAACGAGCGGCGCCTGCCGGGCAGCGAGCTGCCCGCCGCGGTCGAGGTCAGCGCCGATGCCGGCGCGCTCGCCTCCGCGCAGCTGGTCTGCTTCGCGGTGCCGTCGACCGCGCTGGCGGAGAACGCGCGCGCCGTCGCGGAGCGGATCGCCTCCGATGCGACGCTGCTCAGCGGCACCAAGGGCATCGACCGCGACGGGCGGCGCATGTCGGAGCTGCTCGCGGAGGTGCTGCCGGGCCACGCTGTGGCGGCGCTCTCCGGCCCCAACCTCTCGCGCGAGCTGGCGGCGGGACTGCCGGGAACGACCGTGATCGCCTCGCGCGCCGCCTCGCTGGAGGCGGTGCGACGCGCCTTTCACTCCACCCACTTCCGGGTCTACACCACCGCGGACATCGTGGGCGTGGAGATGGGGGGCGCGCTCAAGAACGTGATCGCGATCGCCGGCGGCATGGCCGACGCGCTCGCGCTCGGCGACAACGCCAAGGCCGCCATCCTCACGCGAGGACTCGCCGAGATGACCCGCCTCGGTGTGGCCGCGGGCGCGGAGGCGCTAACGTTCCAGGGCCTCGCCGGGGTCGGCGACCTGATGGCCACCGCCTACAGCCCGCTCTCCCGCAACCGCCGCCTCGGCGAGTTGATCGGCGGCGGCATGCCCCTGCCGCGTGCCCTCGAGACGCTCGCGGCCACCGCCGAGGGGGCGTCGACCGTGCCGGCCGCGTTGCAGCTCGCGCGACGGCTGGGGGTCAAGATGCCGATCACCGAGGCGCTCGATGCCGTGCTCGCGGGTGCGCTCACGCCACGCGACGCCGTCTCCGGACTGATGGAGCGCGAGCCGACGTCCGAGCGGCCGGCCCCGGACACGTCCGCCGCGCGCGAGCGCCCGCGCTAGAGCGGGCCCGGCAGTGCTCGCGCCGGCCTTGCTACACTCGGAGCGCGCTCGCGACGTGAGCGCCAGCTGAGGGAGACCGGCGCCGTGACCAGCGACCGAGGCCGTGACCCCGACCGAGACCCGCTGCCGGACGACGGCGACGGCGGTGACGACAGCGCGCCGAGCGTGGCGCCGGCGCAGGTGATCGCCGAGATCGAGCGCGGAGACACCCTGCCGTCCGAGCACCTGCGAGCGCTCGCCGGCCCCTCCGACGCCGTCGTGCGCGAGTTCGTATCGCTGTGGCCGCGGCTGGCGCCGGAGCGCCGTCGCGAGGTGCTGGCGCGCCTGCACCGGCTGGCGCAGGACGATGCCACGCTCGACTTCCACCGCATCCACCTCTCGGCGCTGCGTGACCCCGACCCCGCGACGCGCATGCTCGCGGTCGAGGGACTCTGGGAGCAGGAGCGCACCGAGTACATGGACCTACTGCTCGATCAGCTGCGCCGCGACAGCGAGGCGACCGTGCGCGCCGCCATCGCGCTGGCGCTCGCGCCGTGGGTCGTCAGCGCGGAGTTCGGCCTGCTCTCCGAGGAGGACGCCGAACAGCTCGCGGCGACCCTGCGCGAGGCCGTCGAAGACATGCACGAGGAAGAGGAGGTGCGCGCCTGCGCGCTGGAGGCGCTGGGCGCCAGCTCAGACGAATCAGTCACTGACCTGATCGCCGAGCTGTACGAGACGGGGGGCCAGCGCATGCGCATCGCGGCGCTGCGTGCGATGGGGCGCAACGGTGACGACCGCTGGCTGCCGGTGCTGACACACTGCTTCACCGACGACGACGTGGACGTCCGCGCGGCGGCCGCTACCTCCGCCGGCCAGTTGCTGATGGGAGCGGCGATCGATCCGTTGACGGAGCTGATCGAGGACACGGACGAGGAGGTGCAGCTGGCGGCGATCGGCGCGCTCGGTGAGATCGGCGGCCTCGATGCGGAGCGTGTGCTCACCGCTCTGCTGGGCCATCGCGAGCGCCATCTCGCCGGCGCCGCGCAGGAGGCGCTGAATGGGCTGCGCGCGCTCGCGTTGACCTTTGACAGCGGCGGCGGCGGCGAGGACGACGAGCGATGACGCAACCGCTGCCCGTGCGCGACTCGATGTCCGCAGGCGGAATAGTCTATCGCCGCCGCGGCCCCCGCATCGAGGTGGTGCTGGTGGGGCGAGACGGCGGGGCGTTCTGGGCGCTGCCGAAGGGCCGTCCCCAGCCCGGCGAAAGCCTGGAGCAGACGGCGCTGCGCGAGGTCGCGGAGGAGACCGGGCTGGAGGTCGCGATCGTGGGCGAGGTCGGGTCCGACCGCTACTGGTTCACGGCCGCCGCAGAGGGAGCGCGCGTGCGCAAGGAGGTGCGCCACTTCCTGATGGAGGCGCGCGGCGGCGACCTCAGCAGGCACGATGGCGAGTACGATCTGGTGCAATGGTTCGACGCCGACGAGGCGCTGCGCGTGCTGACCTTCCCGTCGCAGCGCCTGATGTTGGAGCGGGCACTCGACCTGATCGCGGCGCGGCAGCACCCATGACCGCCACCAGGCCGCAGATCGTCGCCACCGGACGGCTCGTGCAGTTGCGCGAGAAGCTGATCGAGGACCTGGCGCAGGACTACGAGTGGCGCCGCGACCCGGAGCTCGCGGCCTACGACGCCGCGCTGCCGATCACGATGTCGCTGCACGCCTTCATCGCCACCGTCGCCGACGACCTGGAGGCGCCGAGCAGCCTGCGGCGCAACTTCGCGATTCTGGATCGCGCCGACGGCCGCCACATCGGCAACGTCATGTACTACGGATACGATCCCACGCTGCGCGAGGTGGAGCTGGGGATCACGATCGGCCTGCGTGAGTACTGGGCGCTGGGCTTCGGCCGCGACGCCGTGCGCACGCTGCTCGGTTACCTGTTCCGCGAGCTGGGGCTGCGCCGCGTCTATCTCCACACGCTGACGTGGAACCACCGCGCGCAGGCCTCCTTCGCGCGCGCGGGATTCCGCCGCGTACGCGAGGTGCACCGCCGCGGCTACGACTTCGTGTTGATGGAGATGCTCGCCGACGAGTTCGAGGCGCAGGACCGGGAGCGCGCCGGCGACGAGGGGCGGGGGGCTCCGCCCGGGCGCTGACACCCGGGCGGAGCCGGGCGGCGCTATCCGCCTGCGGGCGCCGGGCGTCCCGGGATCACGAGGTCCGGGGCGGGCGGTGCCGGGTTGCGGAGGTCGGAGAGCAGCGCAGGTACGCGCTCGCGCAACTCGCCCGGCTCCCACATTCCGTCGGTCTCGATCAGCCGCACCGGGTACTCGTCGTGGGCTAGGCTCACAGCGCCGCCGGCGACGTAAAACACCTTGCCGTTGATGTTCCACGCCTGCTCGGTGCACAGGTACGCAACCATCGGCGCCACGTACTCGGGGCCACTCATGCCGCCGCCCGGCCCCCGCTGCGTCGCCGAGGCCGCCGCTGAGGCCGGGGCGGCGCTCCCCGCGGCACCGAGGACGGCCTGAGTGTGCAGCCGGCGCGCCGCCATCCCGGCGGCGGCCATGCGCGTGGCAGCGCCGGGTGCGACCGCGTTCGCCGTCACGCCATAGCGGCCGAGGTCGAGCGCCAGACAGCGGGTCATGCCCACGATGCCGGCCTTCGCGGCGCCGTAGTTCGCCTGCCCGGAGTTGCCGGCCAGCCCCGAGCCGGAGGTGAAGCCGATGATGCGGCCGTATCGCTGCTGGCGCATCAGCACGGAGGCCGGACGCGCGACATTGAAGTAACCGTCGAGATGGACCGCGATCACGTCGTTCCACTCCTCCTCGGTGGTGTTGAAGATCATGCGGTCGCGAAGGATCCCGGCGAGGTGCACCACGATGTCGACGCGGCCGTAGGCGTCGAGCGCCTGCTTGATCATGTTCTCGCCGCCCTCGACGGTGGCGACGGTGTCGAAGTTCGGCTGCGCCTTCCCGCCGGCCGCGACGATCGCGCTCGTGACCTGCGTGGCGGGGCCGTCGTCGTGCCCCGTGCCGTCGATGTTCACGCCCGGGTCGTTGACGATCACGTTTGCGCCATGCTTCGCGAGCAGCAGCGCCACCTCGCGGCCGATGCCACGACCGGCCCCCGTGAGCACCGCGGTGCGTCCGTCCAGTGCGCCCATGACTCCGTTCTCCCTTCGCGCGCCGTGCGCGGTCTAGGCGAGCGCGCGTGCCGGGGTGTTCCGTCCCGGCACCTCGACATCGTCACGCGGCGGCTGCGGGTTGTGGATCCCTCTCATCAGCACGTACTGGACCGCATCGTCGAGCTCCGCGAGCGTCCACAGCCCGTGCTTCACGATCGTACGCCGCGGCGTGGGGTGCACGCCCAGCGAGACGCGCCCGCCGACGACGTGGAAGACCTGCCCGTTGATATCCCACGCCTCGTCCGACGCCAGGTAGGCGCACATCGGCGCGATGTACTCGGGGCCGCCCATCGCGGCGCCCCATCCGCTGGTGCGCTCGGCTTGCGGCCGCGTCGCCGCTTCCGGCTGGCCCGCGATCGAGGCCAACAAGCTCGTCTGATCCCCCACCGACGCGGTCAGGCGCGTGGACGCGGACGGCGCAATCACGTTGGCGGTGACCCCGTAGCCGCCGAGGTCACGCGCGATCATGCGTGTCAGCCCCGCGACGGCGGACTTCGCGGCGCCGTAGTTTGCCTGGCCGACATTGCCGAACAGCCCGGTGCTGGATGAGAAGTTGATGATCCGGCCGTTACGCTGCTGCCGCATCTGCACGGAGGCAGGCCTGATGGTGTGGAACTGGCCGGTGAGGTGCACGTCGAGCACCGCGCGCCACTCCTCGGGCGTCATGTTGAAGATCATGCGGTCGCGCAAGATGCCGGCGACGTTGCAGAGCACGTCGATGCGGCCCCAGGTATCAACCGCCTGCTTGATCATGCGCTCGCCGCCCTCGGCGGTCGCGACGCTGTCGTAGTTCGCGACCGCCTGGCCGCCGGCGGCCTTGATCACGGCCACCGTCTGGTCGGCCGGTCCGTTGTCGTGGCTGGTGCCGTCCACGTTGACGCCCGGATCGTTCACCACGACCTTCGCGCCTTCCCGCGCGAACAGCTTCGCCATCCCCTGACCGATGCCGCGGCCCGAACCGGTGATCACGGTGACCTTGCCGTCCAGCGTCCCCATCTCGCCTTCCTTCCGGCTCCGTGCTGGGCCGCGCGGGGCCCGCGGAACGATAAGCAGGCACCTGCCGCCTGTCAATGAAAGACGCCGCTCGGTAGTGTCCTAAAGGACACTACCCGCCGCTCGGCCGGCCGCCACACGCGATCGAGGCGCACTGCGGCGGGCTAGCCGGCCCGTCCGCGGAACTCCGGCGCACCTTCGAGGGCGCGCCGCTCGCGGATCGCCGTGAGCTCGGCGCGTGCCGCGGCGAGGTCTGGCGGCAGCTCACGGTAGACGGGGTCGGCGCTGAGCTGGCCGCCGGTGCGGTCCAGCGCCCACACACGGCCCGCCCGGATCTCCTCGATCAGCGCCTGCTCCGAGCGCAGCTCACGCTCGAAGTAGGTGGCGGTCTTGCCGATGTCGCCTCGCTCGTGTGAGTCGGTGCCGCCGGTGGTCGGCATGCCCATCGCACGCGCGAGCTGCTGCGAGAAGGTGTTCTCACGCAGCGTGCCGCGTCCGTTGACCGCCTCCAGCGCCGACACGAAGCGGTAGGCAGGGTTCGATTCCGCACGGCGCAAGGCGTCCGCGTACTCCGCCTCGTCATCGAGGCGCCACGGCAGCTGTCGCCGATAGGGGTGCGGCGCCACCATCACGCCGCCGACGCGTCGCACGTGGCCCGCCAGCTCGTGCGCGCGGTGCATGCCGAAGACGTACTCGTGCAGGCCGTAGCTCAGCACGTGACCATCCTCAGTGTTGACCTCGATGCCAGCGAAGATCGGAAAGTCGTGCCGCTTCGAGAGCTCGCGCACCGCCTCCGGCTTCCACGCCCAGTCGTGCTCCGAGAGCACGATCGCGTCGAGGCCTGCCTGGCGCGACCGCTCCACGAGCTCGTCCGGGTGCAGGAAGGAATCCCACGAGAACGGGTGAGTGTGGGTGTGGAGATCGACCAGCATCGTCCCGTATCGTCTCAGCATCGGCGCGGCATCGCCACCCTGCGGGGCGCGCGCTCGTTGCGCACAACGCGGGGGGCCGCGGCACCCAGCGCTCCGCGAAGGCGAGGTGCACGAGGTGGTCAATGCGGCCGGCGGCAGCACCCCCGGCCCGGCGCGCACGGGCGTCCTCGCATGAGGGTCGCGGGGTGTCTTTCTTCCGAGGTGATCCACTCATGCTGCTAGGGTGCACCGGCGTGGTCTGACCCGAGAGCGCCTCGCCCTTCGGTTCTCAGTCGCGCTCTCAACTCCTGCTCTCGGCGCGCGACGACTTCGCGATTTACTGGCATCAACCACATCAGGACGAGGCCCAGCACGCCGAACACGCCACCCATGAGTCCACCGATGATCAGGCTACGTCCCTTGTTGCGGGCGACTCCCGCGCTGGCCCAGATGAAGAACACCCAGAGCGCCAGAAGCGCCGGCAGCACTAGCAGTAGGGGGAGGGTGTCCATATCGCGCGCACTGTATCAAACGCGCCCGACACGTGCGGTGAGGGATAGTTACGGTTTCATTGAACCCAGCAGGGGCCCGTGCTACAGTCCCGCTCGATTCTCGGACGGCGCCCGCGGCGGCCCGCGCCCGGGTGGCGCCGCCCGCCGCCACGCACTGATGGGACAGCTTCGTGATCCCGGAGCAGTTTGGCCGCGCAGCGGTGCTGGTGGGCTTCGCGCTCGCCTTCCCCGCGCTGCCGCTGCTCGTCTCCCATCTGCTCTACCGCCTGCGCCTCCGGCCGGAGCACCCCGATCCGATCAAGAACGCCACCTACGAGTGCGGCGTCGAGAGCGAAGGCACGGCCTGGGGGCAGTTCAACGCGCGCTACTACCTGTTCGCGATCGGGTTCGTGATCTTCGATGTCGAGGTGATCTTCCTCTACCCGTGGGCGGTCCAACACGCCACGCTCGCGCTCTCCGCGCTGCTGAAGGCGGCGCTGTTCATCGGCGTGCTCGCCTTCGGACTGGCCTACGCCTGGCGGCGCCGCGCCCTGGAGTGGAGCTAGCTTGCCGCGCGGTCCACGCCAGCTGGACGGCCGGGAGGTCGCGCAGCGACTGCGCGCGGCGATGCCGGACGCCGTGGCGGGCGCGACCGACGAGTGGGTGGAGGTGGCCGCGCCGCGCGTGGCGGAGGTGCTGCGCTGGCTCCACGACGACCCCGCGCTGGACGCCGCCCAGCTCTCGAGCCTGTGCAGCGTCGACCGCTACGACCGCTTCGAGCTGGTCTACCACCTGCAATCACTGGACCAGAACCACCTGATCGTGGTGAAGGCGGTGCTGGACCGCGAGCAGCCGTCGCTGCCGAGCGTATACGGCGTGTACCGCGGCGCGCTGCTGCAGGAGCGCGAGGTCTACGACCTGATGGGGATCCACTTCGAGGGCCACCCGGATCTGCGGCGGCTCTTCCTGTGGGAGGGCTTCCCCGGCCATCCGCTGCGCAAGAACTTCCTCCAGATCGCGGGGCACCACCCCGGCCTGCCGCGGTTCCCATTCGAGGAGCCGGGGAAGCAGGCGCGATGACCGCCGCCAGCGAACCATATGTGCTCAACATCGGTCCGCAGCACCCCTCCACGCACGGCGTGTTCCGCGTGCGCGTAGTGATGGACGGCGAGCGCATCCGGGACATCGACATGATCGTGGGCTACCTTCACCGCTCGATGGAGAAGCTCGCCGAGGAGCGCACGTACACGCAGAACATCCCCTTCACCGATCGTGCCGACTACCTCGCCGCGATGTCGGGCAACCTCGGCTACTGCCTCGCCGTCGAGCAACTGGCGGGGGTCGAGGTGCCCGAGCGCGCCTCCTACCTGCGCGTGATCTTCGCGGAGTTGCAGCGCATCGCGAGCCACGCGATGGCAAACGGCCAGCTGGTGAGCGACGCCGGGGCGTGGCAGACGCCGCTGCTGTACATGTGGCGCGAGCGCGAAAAGATTCTCGACCTCTTCGAGATGACCTGCGGCGCGCGCCTGACCACGAACTACATGCGCATCGGCGGCGTGGCCTTCGACCCGCCGCCGGAGTTCTTCCCGGCGGCGAGCGCGCTGCTCGACGAGCTGCCGGCGCGCATCGCGGAGTACACGGAGCTGCTGGTGGACAACGAGATCTTCCTGGCGCGCACGCGCAACGTCGGCGTGATATCGGCGGCCGATGCGATCAACGCCTCGCTCGCAGGCCCGATGCTGCGCGGCTCCGGCGTGCCGTGGGACCTGCGCAAGGCGGAGCCCTACTGCGGCTACGACCGCTTCGACTTCGCGGTGCCGGTCGGCCGCGCCGGCGACGCCTACGACCGCTTCATGGTGCGCATGGAGGAGGTGCGCCAGTCCGTCGGCATCGTGCGCCAGGCGCTCGACGGCCTGCCGCCCGGCGCGCACAAGACCGACATCCCGCTGGCGCTGCGGCCCGAGCCGGGGGAGGCGTACGCGCGCGTCGAGGGCCCGCGCGGGGAGCTCGGCTTCTACCTGGTCTCGGACGGAGGCCCGGCGCCGTACCGCTTCCACATCCGCGCGCCCTCCCTGATCAACCTCACGCTGCTGAGGGAGATGGCGGTTGGCGCCTCCTTGCCGGACGCGATCGTCGCGCTGGGCTCGATCGACATCGTGGTGGGGGAGATCGACCGGTGAGCCGCTTCGCGGCGTGGCAGGCGCTGCGAGCCATGGGGCCAGCGTCGTTCCCGATCGGCGTGCGTGCGCGTGCCGTGCCGCGCCTGCGCGGGCTGCGGGTCGCCGGTGCGCTCGCGGCGCTGGTGCTGGTGGCGGTGAGCATCGCGATCGGCGTGGTCGTGGTCAGCGGTGTGCTCGATGGCCGCTGGTACGACCTCCGCGACCTCGGCATCGCGATGGCGCACCTGCGCGGACGGCTGGACGAGCGCTTCGACCCGGCGGTCTCCTACGTGGCGAGCGCGCTGATCGGCGCCACCGGCATCCTCGGCTTCGTGGGTCTCGTGCTGCTGGTGCTGGTGTGGGTGGAACGGCGGGTGCTGGCGCGCATGCAGATCCGGCGCGGACCGAACCGCGTGGGGCCGTTCGGCCTGCTGCAGCCGGTGGCCGATGCGATCAAGTTGATCCAGAAGGAGACGATCATCCCGCGGGGCGCGGACCGGCTGATGTACTACCTGCCGCCGCTGCTGGTGTTCATCCCGCTGATGCTGGTGATGGGCGCGCTGCCCTGGGCGCCGCGCATGATCTACCTCGACCTCAACGTCGGCGTGCTCTACGTGATCGCGGTCAGCTCGCTCTCCACGCTCGCGATCTTCATGGCGGGGTGGTCGTCCAACAACCACTACGCGCTGCTGGGCGCGATGCGCACGATCGCGATGATGATCTCCTACGAGATCCCGCAGAGCATCGCGCTGCTGCCGGTGGTGCTGATCACCGGCTCGATGAGCCTCGGCGGGATCGTCGAATGGCAGGCGGACCACAACCTCTGGCTGGCGCCGATGCTCCCGCTGGCACTGTTCACATTCTTCTTCGCCTCCACCGCGGAGTTGAACCGCACGCCCAACGACATCGCGGAGGCGGAGTCGGAGATCATCGCCGGATTCCACACCGAGTACTCGGGCATGAAGTTCGGGCTCTACTACGCCGTCGAGATGGGCAACGCCACCGCGGTCGCCGCCCTCGTCACCACGATGTTCCTCGGTGGCTGGTCCGCGTTCGGGCTGGAGGAATGGGTGCCACCCTATGCGATCTTCGCGGTGAAAGTGAGCGCGGTCTACTTCCTGTTCATCTGGCTGCGAGGCACGCTGCCACGCTTCCGCCTCGACCAGCTGATGGCCTTCGCCTGGAAGTACCTGATCCCGCTGTCGATCCTGAACACCTTCGTAGTGGCCGTGGAGAGCTCGATCGCCGCCCGCTGGGAGGTGGCGGGCGTGGTCTCGCTCGGCCTGATCACGCTCTTCAACCTCGGCTTCACTATCGTTGCCGCGCGCGCGTGGACACGCGCGCTGGGCTACCGGCCGCAGCGCGAGCGGCTGCTGCGCCCGCGGCTCACCACCGCCGTCGGCGGGCTGCTCGCCGCGCAACGCCTGCAGCGCGAGGCGACCCCTGACAGCGCGAGCGGGGCGTAGACGGTGGACTCCCCGGGCGTCGTCGCCGCGTTCTGGGTGCTGTCCGCGCTCACGGTCGGGAGCGCGCTGGCGGTCTTCCTGTCGCGCAACCTGATCCACGCCGTGGTGTTCCTGGTGGCGTCGTTCCTCGGCATGGCGGGGCTGTTCATCACGCTCTCCGCCGACTTCATCGCGGTCGCGCAGATGCTGATCTACGCTGGGGCGGTCTCGATCCTGATGGTGTTCGCGGTCATGCTCACGCCGCTCGCCGCACGCGACAACGCCAACTCGCTGTTCGTGCTGCCGGGCGTGGCGCTGGGCGCCGCGTTCGCCGCCGTCGTCGGCTACACCGCCGTCAACGTGGACTGGCCGCAGGTCGCCGGCGAGGCGCTGGACGCACGTTCGTTCGCCGACACCGTGCGCGGCATTGGCGACGCGCTGCTCGGGCCCTACCTGCTGGCGTTCGAGATGGCGTCGGTGCTGCTGCTCGCCGCGCTGCTCGGCGCGATCGTGCTGGTGCGGGAGGACCGCTCGTGAGCCTGCCGGAGACGCTGACGGTGACGCTGGCGCACTACCTTGCGCTGTCGGGGGTGGTTTTCGGAATCGGCATCGCGGTCGCGCTCTCCAAGCGCAACGCGATCGCGGTGCTGATGGGCGTCGAATTGATGCTCAACGGCGTGAACCTCGCGCTGTTGGCGTTCTCGCGCTTCGGCGCCTTCGCGGGCGGCACGGAGCCGCTCGCCGGGCACGCGTTTGTGGTCTTCGTGCTCACGGTGGCCGCGGCGGAGGCCGCGGTCGCACTCGCGATGGCGGTGCTGGTCTACCGCCGGCGCGAGACCGTCGATCTCGACCGCATCAGCCTGATGCGCTGGTAGGGCGGGGGAACGCGATGTGGGTGAAGTTCATGGACGTCCCGGACGGCTATGCCGCCGCGATCTGGAAGGAGCTGTTCTTCGCCGAGGCGCTGTCGGTGCGCGTGGTGCCCCCGCTCGAGGTGGCTTCGATGCAACTGCCCCGCGAGATCTGGGTGCCAGACGGCAAGACGCACGTGGCGCGCGAGGTGCTGAACAAGATCTGATGTCCACCGCCGCCCCCGCCAGCCACTGATGCTGCTACCGACGATCCCCGAGGCTGCGCTGTGGGCGATCTACTTCGCCCCGCTGCTCTCGTTCGCGGTCGCGACCCTGCTCATCGGCAGCCGCCGGCCGCTCGACGCGGGGCGGATGACCGTGCTCGCGGTCGGCGTGTCCTGGCTGCTGGCGCTGTGGGCGCTCGACAGCTCGCTCGCGGTCGACGGCGAGGCGCTCGACATCGCGCCGCACAACTGGGTGTCGCTGTTCAACCTCGTAGTGCCGGTGGGCGTCCGCCTCGACGGCCTGACCGCGATCATGCTGGTGGTGGTCACCAGCGTCTCGCTGCTGGTGCAGGTCTACTCGACCGGCTACATGCGCGGGGACCATGGCTACGCGCGCTACTTCGCCTACATGTCGCTGTTCACCGCGGCGATGCTCGGGCTGGTGCTGTCGTCGAGCCTGCTGCAGCTCTTCGTGCACTGGGAGTTGGTGGGCCTTTCGTCGTACCTGCTGATCGGGTTCTGGTTCCACCGGCCGGCGGCGGCGGCGGCGGCGAAAAAGGCGTTCATCGTCACGCGCTTCGGTGACTTCGGGTTCCTGGTCGGGCTGCTGCTGATCTGGAGCAAGACCGGCGAGTTCGACATCGCCGCCATCAACGCGCTGGCGCCGACACTCTCCGCGGCGGTGCTCACCGGGTTCACGCTCGGCCTGCTCGCCGGGGCGGTGGGGAAGTCGGCGCAGTTCCCGCTGCACATCTGGCTGCCGGACGCGATGGAGGGCCCCACCCCCGTCTCCGCGCTGATCCACGCCGCCACGATGGTGGTCGCGGGCGTCTACCTGATCGCGCGCTTCTTTCCCGCCTTCGAGGCCGCCCCCGCCGAGGTGCGCGACGTGGTGGCGTACACCGGCGGGTTCACCGCACTGCTGGCCGCCTCGATGGGGCTGGCGGCGACGGACATCAAGCGCGTGCTGGCGTACTCGACGATCTCGCAGCTCGGCTACATGGTGATGGCGCTGGGGCTGGGCGGGTACGTGGCGGCGATCTTCCACCTGTTCACGCACGCGTTCTTCAAGGCGATGCTGTTCCTCGGCGCCGGCTCCGTGAACCACGCCACGAACAGCTTCGACCTGCGGCGCATGGGCGGGCTGCGCCTCGCGATGCCGGTCACCTTCGCCAGCTTCGTGATCGGCTCGCTCTCGCTGGCCGGCGTCTTTCCGCTGGCGGGCTTCTGGAGCAAGGACGAGATCCTGCTCGACGCGCTCCATCACAACCGCCTGCTCTTCGTGGCCGGCGTGGCGGTGGCGGGGATGACCGCGCTCTACATGTTCCGCGCCGTCTACCTCACGTTCTTCGGCGCGTACCGCGGCGGCGAGGCGCCCGCGCCGGGCCACGGCGACGGCCATGCCGGCGCTCCGCACGAGTCGCCACGCACGATGTGGGTGCCGCTGGCGATCCTCACCGTGCCCGCCGTCGCGGCCGGCTGGGTGAACCTCGGCGGCGGCTTCGGCACGCTGGCGGAAGGTGCGCTGCCCGCCGGGCTGCGCACCTTCGAGATTGAGGTCGACGCCGTGGTGGTCGCGGCCTCGACGCTGTTCACGCTCGGTGGCATCGGGCTGGCGACCGCGATCTACCTCTACCGCCGGCCGGCCGCGGAGCTGATCCGCTCGCGGCTCGGACCGCTGCCGCGGATCGTGGAGCGCAAGTACTACCTCGACGACCTCGCCGAGACCGTGGTGGTACGCGGGCTGCTCAACGGCGTGATCGGCCGCGCGCTGGTGCTGATCGACACCCAGCTCGTCGACCGCCTCGCCAACGAGGTGGGGCGTGCTACCCGCCTGGCAGGCGACGCGCTGCGGCGCTCCGAGGCCGGGCAACTGCAGGCCTACACGTCGATGTTCATGCTCGGCGTGATCGTGGCGGCGGTGGCGATCTTCGTGCTCAGCGGTAACGTGCTGGAGCGGTAGGGGAGCGCGATGCTGACGCTGTTCCTGCTGCTGCCGGCGACCGGCGCCGCTCTGCTCGCGATCACGCGCCGCGCGGACGAGGCGCGCGCGAAGTGGATCGCGTTGATCTTCTCGTCGCTGGCCTTCGCGCTCTCGGTGCTGATCTTCGTGCGCTTCGATCCAGACATCGCCGGCTACCAGTTCGTGGACCGCTTCACCTGGATCAATACGCACCAGTCCGGCTTCACCGTGCAGTACGCGCTCGGCGTCGACGGCCTGTCGGCGCCGATGGTGCTGCTGACCGGGCTGCTGTCGCTGGCCTCGGTGTTGGTCTCGTGGCGCGTCGAGCTGCGCCCGCGCGAGTACTACGCGTGGCTGCTGCTGCTCGAGTCGGCGGTGGGCGGCGTATTCATGTCGCTGGATCTGATCCAGTTCTTCCTCTTCTGGGAGCTGGAGCTGCTACCGATGTACCTGCTGATCAGCATCTGGGGCACGGGCCGCAAGGAGTACAGCGCGATGAAGTTCGTGCTGTTCACGATCGTCGGCTCCGCCTTCATGCTCGTCGGCTTCCTCGTGCTCGGCCTCGCCGGCGGCAGCTTCGACATCGCCGTGCTCACCGCCCAACCGCCGCAGCAGGCGCTGGTGCCGCTGTCGCTGGTGTTCTGGGCGGTGATGGCCGCCTTTCTCGTCAAGCTGCCGGTGGTGCCGTTCCACACCTGGCTGCCCGACGCCCACACCGACGCCCCCACGGCGGTCTCCGTGCTGCTGGCCGGCGTGCTGCTGAAGATGGGTGGCTACGGCATCCTGCGCATCGCGCTGCCGATCCTACCCGGTGAGGCACGTGACTTCCGTGTGCTGCTCGCCGCGATCGCGGCGGTGTCGGTGGTCTACGGCGCGATCCTCACGCTCCAGCAGCGCGACCTGAAGCGCCTGATCGCGTACTCGTCGGTCTCGCACATGGGCTACGTGCTGCTCGGCGTGGCGACGATGGGAGCCGTGGGCCTCTCCGGCGCGGCGCTGCAGATGTTCACGCACGGCACGATCACGGGCCTGCTCTTCATCACCGTGGGGCTGATCTACGACCGCACGCACACGCGCCAGCTCCCAGAGCTGAGCGGCTTGCTGCATCGCCTCCCGGTGCTCGGGACCGTGACGATCGTCGCCGGGCTCGCCGCGCTCGGCCTGCCCGGGCTGAGCGGGTTCGTCGCCGAGATCACGGTCTTCCTCGGCGCGCTCGACGCGCACCCGGCCGCGACGATCACCTCCGTGTTCGGCGTCGTGCTCGCGGCCGGCTACATCCTGTGGGCCCTGCAGCGCGTCTTCACCGGGCCGCCGGCCGCGCGCTGGGCGCAGCTCACCGACGCCACCGCATGGTGGGAGCGCACCGTGATGGCGGGGATGGTGCTGGCGATCGTCGCCGTCGGCGTCTACCCGGCGCTGCTCACTACCGCCGTCGAGAGCGGCGTGGCGCCGATCGCGGCGATCGTGGGGGCCGGGTAATGAGCGCCTGGGACCAGTTCCACCTCATCGGCCCCGTCGTCGTGCTGTTCGGCGGCGCTGGTGCGCTGCTGACCTGGGACCTCGTGCAGCCGCGCCGAGCGCCGGTGCTCGCGCTCGCGCTGCTCACGCTCGCGGCCGCCTTCGGCTACACGCTCTGGCACGCGCTCACCGGGTCGGCGGGGACGGCCTTCGACGGCGCGGTGGTGATGGATCGCTTCGCGCTCTTCTTCGCGTTCCTGCTGATCGCGGTCGCCGCGGCGGTGACGGTCGCCGCTACCGAGTTCGCGCGCCGCAGCGACAACGCCGCCGAGTTCTATGCGCTGCTGCTGGTCGCCACCGGGGCGATGGTGCTGCTCACGCAGGCGAATGACCTCGTCTCGGTCTTCATCGCCCTCGAGACCACCGCGATCGCGCAGTTCGTGCTCGCGGGGATCGGCCGCGACGCGCGCTCGTCGGAGGCGGGATTAAAGTACCTGCTGACGGGCGCGGTCTCGGCGGCGGTGCTGCTGTACGGCTTCGCGCTGCTGTTCGGGCTCGCCGGCACCACCGCGCTGCCCGGCATCGCCGCCTACGTCGCCGCGGGGCACGAGGAGACGCGGCTGGCGCTGATCCTCGCGTTCGTGCTGGTGGCGGCTGGTCTCGGCTTCAAGATGGCGACCGCGCCCTTCCACGCCTGGGTGCCGGACGTGTACCAGGGCGCGCCGACGCCTGTGACCAGCTTCCTCGCCGTCGCCTCAAAGGCCGCGGCCTTCGCCGTCGTGCTGCGCGTCTTCTACGCCGGGCTCGGCGGCGGCGGCACGATCATCTCCCACGACTGGTCGGCGCTGTTCGCCGTGGTCGCGGGCGTCTCCATGACCTTCGGCAACACCGCCGCGATCCTCCAGACCGACGTGAAGCGGCTGCTCGCCTATTCCTCGATCGCGCAGGCGGGCAACATTGCGGTCGGGCTGGCGGCAGTCGCCGCCGGGAGCACGATCGGGCCCTCCGGCGTGCTGTTCTTCCTCGGCACCTATACCGCCGCCAACCTCGGCGTGTTCATCGCCGTGATCGCGGTCTCCGAGCGCATCGGCTCCGACGAAATGCGGGACTACGCCGGGCTGCTGCGGCGCTCGCCATGGCTCGCCTCGATCCTCGTGCTCTGCCTGCTCTCGCTCACCGGCATCCCGCCCACCGCGGGCTTCCTCGCCAAGCTCTACATCTTCAACGGCGCCGTGCAGGCGGGCGAGCCGTGGCTCGTCTGGCTGGTCGTGGTCGCGGTGCTGAACACCGCCGTCTCCGCCTTTTACTACCTGCGCTGGGCGCGCACGATCGTGCTCGACGAGCCGCTGGAGGGCACCTCCATAACGGCGGCGCTGCCGGTGCAGGGCCTGCTCACGCTCGCGGCCGCCGGCGTGCTGTTCTTCGGCCTCGTGCCCGCGCCGCTGATCTCGGCCGCGCAGCGCGCCGCCGAGGCGCTGCAGTAGCCCGGCGGCGCGGGCGCTCCGACCCGACACCGGTGCCACCCGAAATCGCCATCGAGCTCCAGGGGCCGGCCACGCGGGGCCTCGCCCCGGAGCCGCTGCGCGCGCTGCTGGAACGCGTGCTGGCGGCCGAGGGCGCGGGGGACGCCTCGCTCACGCTCGTGCTCGCGGGCGACGCCCTGCTGCGGCGCCTGAACCGCGAGCACCGCGGCCTCGACGAGCCGACCGACGTGCTGTCGTTCCCCACCGCGGAAGGCGAGGAGGGCGCGGAGGGCGAGCCGTTCCCCGGCGGCGACCCGGCCGAAGGCGGCGCGCGCTACCTCGGCGACATCGCGGTCTCGGTCTCCACTGCGCGGCGGCAAGCGCGTCGCGCGGGGCTGGCGCTCGACGAGGAGCTAGCGCATCTCGCGCTGCACGGCCTGCTGCACCTGCTCGGCTACGACCACGAGACGGCCGCTGAGGACGCGGCGATGCGCGCGCGCGAGGAGCTGGAGCTGGGCGCCCGCGTACACGCCTGGCGTGGGCACGAGGACCGCGCCTGAGCGTCGCGGCCGCCGCCGGGCCTCGTGTACACTGGCCGCGCCCGGACTCCCCCCGGGCTTGCGGGGGCGCGTTGACCGACCCGATCACCATGCCGCTGCTCGGCGCCGAACTCGAACCGGAGGCGGCCGGTCCGTCGCGGCTGGAGCCTGTCCGCCAGCAGGTGCTGTACCGCAAGTGGCGGCCCCGCCGCTTCGACGAGCTGGTCGGCCAGGAACCGGTGACCACCACGCTGCGCAACGCCGTGCGCGCGGGCGCGCCCGCGCACGCGTACCTCTTCTCCGGTCCGCGCGGCACCGGCAAGACCAGCGCCGCGCGCATCATGGCGCGCGCGGTCAACTGCCCCACGCCACAGGACGGCGAGCCAGACAACACCTGCGCGACCTGCGTCGCGTTTCTCGCCGGGGAGCCGCTGGACCTGATCGAGCTCGATGCCGCCTCGAACCGCGGCATCGACGAGGTGCGCCGGCTGCGTGAGAACGCTGGCATCTCACCCAACCGCGCGCGCTACAAGGTGTACCTCATCGACGAGGTCCACATGCTCACCGAGCCGGCGTTCAACGCGCTGCTGAAGACGCTCGAGGAGCCGCCGCCGCACGTGATCTTCGTGCTCGCGACTACCGAGCCACACAAGCTCCCGGCGACCATCCTCTCGCGCTGCCAGCGCTTCGACTTCCGTCGCATCGCGCTCGACGCGGTGGCGGAGCGCCTCGGCGCGATCGCGCGCGGTGAATATCTGGCCGTGGCCGCGGGCGGCCTCGAGTTGATCGCACGGCAGGCTACCGGCTCGCTGCGCGACGCCGTGAGCCTGCTCGACCAGCTTGCCGCCTACCACGGCCGCGAGCTCTCGCTGGACGCCATCCGCGACGGCCTCGGGCTAGCCGTGGACGCCCGCGCGGGCGCGCTGGCGCGCGCCGCCGTGCAGCGCGATCTCGCGGCCGGGCTCGCCGTGCTCTCCGGTGCGCGCGACGACGGCCTCGAGATCCGCACCTTCCTGCGCCAGGTGGTCGATACGCTGCGCAGCCTGCTGCTGCTGAAGGCCGGCGGCGAGGCCCAGCTCAAGCTTGCCGACTCCGAGCTCTCGGCGCTGCGCGCGACCGCGAGCGGCTGCTCGGCGAACGACGTGGTGACGGCGCTGCGCGCGCTCGCCGAGGTCGACTTCGCCGGCGATGCCTACGACGCGCTGCCCGCCGAGATCGCCTTCGCCGCGCTGGCCGTGGGGGCAGACGACGCCGCACTCGCCGTGCCCCCGCCGCCCGTTCCCGCCGCGCAGGCACCACGCGAACGCCCGCGCCCCACGCCGACCGCCCGTGAGCACGCGCAGCCGGTCGCCGCGCGTGCCCCCCGCGCGCCGCGCGCGCCGACCGCGCCCCGGGGCCCGCAGCTGCGCGATGAGCGTCGCCCGGCGGCGATCGTACCGCCGCCCGACGCCCCCGAGGGCCGGGGTGGCCGCACCACGTCGCGCGCGTTCCTGCCACTCAGCGAGGGGGAAGTGTCGCCGCAGCTGGCCGCGGTGCGCGCGCAGTGGGGCGCGATCCAGGAGGCGGCGCGCGAGCGCCACTTCCGCGCTGGCGCGCTGCTGAACTCGCCGTGCTACATCAAGTCATTCGACGCCGATACACTGCAGATCGGGTTCCGCTACGCCAACCTGGTGGAGATGGTGAAGACGGTGGATGACGGCAAGGTGATGCAGGCGATCCGCGAGGTGGTCTCCGAGATCGTCGGCCGCCCGATCGAGGTGCAGCCCGTGCTGTGGGAAGCGCTCCAGCCCTCCGGCGCAGCCGCCGCTGCCACGCCCCAGGGCGGCGGCCACCTGGTGGACGAGGCGCTCAAGCTCGGCGCCCGCCGCGCGCAGGAGTAGGGCCGCTTGCACGACCGCCGCGCCGACGCGACCGCTTCGCCGATCGCGCGGTTGATCGAGGCCTTCCACCGCCTGCCCGGCATCGGGCCCAAGTCCGCGCAGCGCCTCGCCTACCACGTGCTGCGTGCCCCCGAGGAGGAGGCGCGCACGCTCGCCGCCGCCCTGATCGAAGTCAAGGAGCGCGTGCGGCTCTGTGAGCGCTGCTTTAACGTCTCGCACCAGTCGCCCTGCTCCATCTGCCTCGACCCCTCGCGTGACCGCACGGTGATCTGCGTCGTCGAGGAGCCGCTCGACGTGCTGGCGATCGAGCGCACACGCGGCTACGGTGGGCTCTTCCATGTCCTGCACGGCGTGATCTCGCCGGCCGACGGCGTGGGCCCCGAGGATGTCAAGATCGCCGAGCTGCTGGCCCGCTTGCGCGACGTCGACACGGAGGTGCACGAGGTGATCGTCGCCACCAACCCCAACCTCGAGGGCGAGGCCACCGCGATGTACCTCGCGCGACTGCTGCAGCCGCTCGGCGTGCGCGTGACGCGGCTGGCGCGCGGCCTCCCCGCGGGCGCCGACCTCGAATACGCCGACGACCTCACGCTTGGGCGCGCGATCGAGTTTCGGCAGGAGGTGCGCTGATGTACCTGCTGCGGTGCCTCATCCGCTGGTGGCGGAGCTGCGCGGTCTGGTGGCTGGGCGCCGGCATCACGTTCGTGGCCGTCGTGATCCTGTTCTCCTTCCAGCGTGCGTCGCTCGAAGCGACGCTCTTCTTCGCCTCCGAGTTCTCGCTGGCCGTGCTCGGCTCGCTGTGGCTCTCGGAGAAACTGAAGGCGCGGCGGCGGCGCTAGCGCTCACCGCAGCGCAGCCGCTCACCCCGCGATGCCCGCCCGCGTTCCCCGCGTGATCAAGACCGAGGCGCTGGTGCTGCGTCACCGCCGCCTCGGTGACGCCGACCGCATCGTCACCTTCCTCACCCCCGGCCGCGGCAAGCGCGACGCCGTCGCGAAGGGCGTGCTCCGCCCACGCAGCAAGCTCGCCGGGCACCTGGAGCCCGCGACGCGCGTGGAGGTGGTGCTCGCGCACGGCCGCACGCTCGACATCGTCACCCAGGCACAGACGCTCGACGCCTTCGGCGGGCTGCACGAAGACCTGGACCGCCTCAGCACCGCGATGTACCTAGCCGAAATGGCGGACCGTTTCACGATCGAGCAGGAGGACACGGGTGATCTCTACGCGCTGCTACACGCCGCGCTGCTGCGGATCACGCGCGGCGACGGCCTGCACCTCGTCACACGCAGCTTCGAGCTGGCGCTGCTCGACGCCGCCGGCTTCCGGCCCGAGTGGCGGCACTGCATCGGCTGCGGCGCGGCCGTGTCGGCGGAGGCGATCGCCTGGTCGGCGCTCGGCGGCGGCCTCGTCTGCCCCGCGTGCCGCCCCGCGCATCCTGATGCCGCTGCGCTGGATGCCGCCACGTTGAAGGTGCTGCGAGCGATCCAGGACGGACCCTACGAGCAGGCGGCGCGCATCCGCCTCACCCCGCCGCTGGCCGCCGCGCTGGAGCGCGTGATGCACCGCCTGGTCGAGAGCGTCGCGGAGCGCGAGTTAACCGGCCAGCGGTTCATCACGGAAGCGCGGCGGGCTGGGATGGCGGCGACCGCCGCTGCCGAGCGCGACGCGGGAGCCGCGCGCTAGCTGCGGCGCTCCAGCACCCAGTCGCCGCGCTCTAGCTGCGGCGCTCCAGAACGTAATCGATCAGGCCCTCAAGCGCCGTGCGCGCCTCACCCGGCGGCAGCGCTGCCAGCGCCTCGCGCGCCTGGTCGCCAAAGCCGCGCGCCGCCACCATCGCGCCTGGCAGCGCGTCGGAGGCGCGGATCGCGGCGATCGCGCGCTCCAGCAGTTCCTCGTCTGAAGGGTCGTCGAAGGCCCGCTTCACCGGGTTATCGGCGGGCGCGTCCTGCAGGTAGAGCAGGGCGGGCAGCGTCAGCGTCCCCTCGCGCAGGTCGGAGCCGACGGGCTTGCCCATCTCCTGCTGGTCGCCGGTGAGGTCCAGCACATCGTCGACCACCTGGAACGCCGTGCCGAGCGATTCGCCGTAGCGCCGCAGCGCCGCCACCTCGGCCTCCGTCGCCCCCGTTATGATTGCCCCGCCCTCCGCCGCCGTCGCAAACAGCGACGCCGTCTTGCCGCCGATGCGCTCGAGATAGCGCTGCACGTCCTCAGAGTACTCGAAGGCAGAGAGGTCCTGCTGCAGCTCGCCGCCGGCCATCACCCGCAGCGTCGCGGCGAAGTTGCGGATCACACGCACGTTGCCGGTTTGCGCCACGAGGTCGGCGGCATGCGCGAACAGATAGTCGCCGAGCATCACGCTCGCGGCGTTGCCGAACAGCGCAGACGGCGTCGGCTGGCCCCGCCGCTGCGTCGCGCCGTCGATCACATCGTCGTGCACCAGCGTCGCCGTGTGCAGCAGCTCGACGCTAGCCGCCAGCGGCACCAGCAGCGCGAGGTCGTAGCTGCCGAAGCGGCCCGCCAGCAGCGCGATCGCGGGGCGCATGCGCTTCCCGCCGCCGCCCACGACCGTCTCGATCATCTGTCGCAGCCACGGGGACTTCACCTCCGCCAGCGCGCGCAGCGCCTCGTCGACGCGCGGAAGATCGCCCGCCACCGGTCCGTACAGCGCCGCGGCAGGTGCAGGCGCGGCGGGAGCGATGGGCGCTGTGGCGGGCGGCAGCAGCAGCCAGAGCGCCACGTACGCCACGCCGCCCAGCCCGGCGGTGAGCAGCGCGAGCGCCACGGTGGCGACGCGCACCCCGGTCACGTCGTAGTCGTAGCGTCGCGCGAGGCGGGCACAGACGCCGCCGAGCAGGCGTCGGTCGATGTCGCGCTGAGTGATCGTCATGGGGACCCCGTCACGCTGGCGGGGAGGGTGAAGCCGAACAGGCGGGCGGCGTTCTGCGCCGTCGCCCGGGCCACCTCCTCCGCGCTGCACGCTCGCAGCTCGGCCACCGCCTGCACTGTCCGCCGCACGTACGCGGGCTCGTTGCGCCGCCCGCGGTATGGCTGCGGCGGCAGGTACGGGCAGTCCGTCTCCACCAGCATAGCCGGAAGCGGGAGCATGCGCGCCACCGCGCGGCCGCGCTCGCTGCCGGGGTAGGTGACCGTGCCCGGCACCGAGATCAGGAACCCCAGCTCGATGTAGCGCGCGGCCAGCTCCGGGTCCCCCGCGAAGCAGTGCAGCATCCCGATCTCGCGCCCGGGGCCGAGATAGCGGCCCGCATGCGCCGCCCAGACGGTGAGCTCCGCATAGCACTCCGCGTCCGCCTCGCGGGCGTGGATCACCACCGGCAGAACCAGCTCGCGGGCGAGCGCGAGCTGCCAGCGCAGAGCGGCGTACTGCTCTGCGCGGGACGAGAGCTCGCGGTAAAAGTCCAGCCCGATCTCGCCCACGGCCGCGAAGCCGCCGCCAGTCAGCAGCACGCGCAGCGGCCCCCGTTCGGCCTCCAGGCGGCTGGCGTCGTGCGGATGCAGGCCCGCGGTGGCGTGGATGCTCGGCTGCGCGCGCGCCGACGCGAGCGCGCGCTCGCTCGATGCGCTGTCGGTGCCGGCTTCCACGATCGCCACCAGGCCGGCGTCCCACGCGCGCTCCAGCACCGCGGAGCGGTCGTCGTCGAACTCCCGCGACGAGATGTGCGCGTGCGCGTCGACGAGCGGGGCGTCGAGCGGCAGGAGGGGAGGGGGGACCGCGGCGGGTGGCGTCACGGGATCACCGCCCGAGCCGCGCCTCTTCCTCGGCCACGATCGAGTCGTCGAGCTTGCGGAAGAGCGGCGCGGGCTCCGGCAGCGGCGTTCCGGCCGCGACGGGCGTGCGGCGCCAGCCGGCGGCCTCGATCGAGCCCGCGTTGCCGGCCAGCCGCCACGCCTCGGGGGAAGTGAAGGGCAGGAACGGCTGCAGCAGCGTGGCGATCCCACTCACCACGTTGATCGCCGTGTGCAGCGTCTCCGCCGCCGAGGCGCGGTCCGTGCGCACCGCCGTCCACGGTGCGCGCTCGTCGAGGTAGCGGTTCGCCGCTTGCGCGACCGCGAACGCCGCGCCGAGCGCGTGACGCAGCTGCACCTGCTCGATCGCCGCGCCCACCGCATCGAACGCCGCGTCGAGGCGCGCCAGCAGCTCGCGCGAGTTCGCGGCGAGCTCGTCGGGCGGCTCCGGCACGCGCGCATCGAAATGGCGGCGCGTGAGCGTGAGCACGCGGTGCACGAGGTTGCCCCAGCGCGCCACCAGCTCATCGTTGTTGCGCCGCAGGTGTTCCGCCCAGGTGAAGTCGGTGTCGGAGGTCTCGGGCATGATCGCGGTGAGCGTGTAGCGCAGCGGGTCGGGGTCGTGGCGCTCGAGGTAGTCCGGCATCCACACCGCCCAGTTGCGGCTGGAGGAGGCTTTCGAGCCGGACATCGTGACGTACTGGTTCGCCGGGACATCGTAGGGAAGGTTGAGCCCCTCGTAGCCCATCAGCATCGCCGGCCAGATCGTGGTGTGAAAGGTGATGTTGTCCTTGCCCTGGAAGTAGTAGGAGCGCGCCTCCGGGTCGCGCCAGAATGCCTCCCACGCCGAGGGGTCGCCGGAGCGCTCCGCCCACTCCTTGGTCGCGGAGAGGTAGCCAATCACGGCCTCGAACCACACGTAGATGCGCTTCTGCTCGTAGCCCTCGAGCGGGATCGGCACGCCCCACTCGATATCGCGCGTGATCGCGCGGTCGTGCAGCCCCTCGCGCAGCAGCCCGAGCGTGAAGTTGCGCACCGCTGGCCGCCAGTGCGCCTGCGGCTCCACCCACTCGCGCAGGCGCTCGTTGAACGCGCTCAGGCGCAGAAAAAAGTGGTTCGTCGGCAGCGGCTCCGGCGTCGCATCCGAGAGCCGCGAGCGCGGCTGGAGCAGCTCGGTGGCGTCCAGCGCGCGACCGCAGTGATCGCACTGGTCACCGCGCGCGCCGGGGTCGCCACAGTGGGGGCAGGTGCCCTCGACGTAGCGGTCGGGGAGAAAGCGGTTCGCCTTTGGGTCGTAGAGTAGCGTCTGCTCCGCCTCGTAGATGTAGTCGCGCTCGAGCAGGCGTTCGAAGATGTCCTGCGTCACCTCCACGTGGTCCTCGGTGTTGGTGGAGGTGAAGATGTCGAAGGAGATGCCGAGGCGCTCGAACGTGTCGACGAACGAGGAGTGCATGCGCTCGAAGATCGCAAGCGGCGTCGTGCCCTCCTGCTCGGCGCGGAGCGTCACCGGGGTGCCGTGGGCGTCGGAGCCGGAGACCATCAGCACGCGATCGCCGCGCATGCGGTGGTAGCGCGCGAAGATGTCGGCGGGCAGGTAGGCGCCCGCGATCTGTCCCGCGTGCAGGGGGGTGTTCGCGTACGGCCACGCAACGCAGACGAGGATCGTGCGAGGGCTGTCGGGCATCGGGCGGCATCGTAGCATGGGGTAAGAGGACGGTCCCCGCAGTCGGAGAGCATGCGCGATGGTCGATTCGGAAGGCTTCCGCCCCTTGTTCGCACGGGAGGGTCCCGCACGTCAGGAGTACGACGCACTCCATTCTGGGGTTCCGCCTTGGCTGCGTGAGACTCTCCAAGGGTTCATCGAGCAGAATCTCACACACGCAAGAGCAGGCGACGGATGGATCGTCCCGGACGAATACACACTGCGGCGCATCGAAACGGTGCTGCATCTCGGACCGTTGGGTCGCCCAGACGAGACCGCACTTCGCACCATTCATGGAATGGTGCCTCAAAGGCTCGGGTGAGACGGCGCTGGAGGCCGTCGATTTCCTATTGATGGAGTGCGATGTCGATACCATCTCGCGTGTAATGTTGCACAAAGCGCTTGATGAGGCCGGTTTCGAATGGGAGTTGCGGCTCGACGGGGGTGCGAACGCCGGCCTCACACGCCGCGTCAGCCCGGAGCTGTCGGCTGCCGTCGACGCGGTGATCGGCCACGGAGGAAGCGCCGCGGAACACGTGCGCAACGCTTGGACCCTGGCGTTCGGGCGCAGTCCCAACGCAACGGCCGCATACCAGCACGCCGTGCAGGCTGTCGAGGCAGCGCTGAAACCGATTACCATCCCGAACGACTCCGGGGCCACACTCGGAAAGATGATCATGCAGGTGCGCCGGAACGCGAGCGCGCATACGGTCCGCTTGACACCGACACCGCCTCAGGGGCAGCAGCCCGTGGACGGAGTCGAGGCGTTCGGCACGTGGCTCGCGTTGCTGTGGCAGTCGCACCAGCGGCATGGCACCGATGATCCGTCGAAACCCACTCAGCATTCCGACGAGGAGGCGCGTGCTGCCGTGGTGCTTGCGGCTTTCTTGATCCACGCGATCCAGTCGGGGGCGTTCGCTCGGCGCGCATGAAGTGCTTACATTGCTGAACGATTTCTTGACCGGCGCCGAGGGCGGGCGTAACCTCTGGGAAATCATTTCCAGCAACGGGGTGGCGGGCACCCATGCTCGGAACGCGGCTCTTCGGCCCCCCGGTATCGTGGGGAGGCCTGTGCCATCGAGACCCCTCGCACTGTGAGGGGTCTCGCCGTTTCCGGGGCACGAGCGCCCTCGCCCTGGCGGGCTCGGCATCCACACGGGGCGATGGAATTGGGGGGCGGCCGTGGTAGCAGGAGACGTCCGGACGCAGCCGCAGTCGCTCGCCGCACTCACGGCGAATAGCAGCGCAGCGCGCAAGAGCCTCGACCAGGCGTACGGGTTCGACGACGTGGCGATCGTACCGGGCGCCGTCACCACCAACCCGGAGATGGTCGATCCCTCGTTCACGCTTGGAGAACTCAGCTTCGCGTTGCCGATCATGGCGTCCGCGATGGACGCGGTGGTCGACCCGGCGTTCGCGATCGCGCTCTCCGCGCTCGGCGGTATCGCTGTGCTCAACCTCGATGGCCTGCAGACCCGCTACGCGGACCCCCATGACGCGCTGGCGGAGATCGCGGCCGCCAGCCAGGGCGACTCCACCGCCGTGATCCAGCGCGTCTACGAGCGGCCGGTGGACCTGCGGCTGGTGGGGGAGCGCATCCAGCAGATCAAAGCGGGCGGTGGCGTCGCCGCCGTCAGCGCCACGCCGCAGAACACCAAGAAGTTCGCGCCGCTCGCGATCGAGGCCGGCGTTGACTATTTCGTCGTACAGTCCACCGTCACCACCGCGCGCCACGTCTCGCGCTCGCTGCGCGGGCTGCGGCTCGACGAGCTAGTGAAGCAGATCGCGCCCGTGCCGGTGCTCGTCGGCAACACTGTCGACGTGCAGGCTGCGCTGGAGCTGATGGAGACCGGCATCTACGGCGTGCTGGTCGGGGTCGGACCGGGCGCCGCCTGCACCTCGCGCGAGGTGCTGGGCATCGGCATCCCGCAGATCACCGCCACCATCGACACCGCCTACGCGCGCGACCTGTTTTATGAGCGCACCGGCCGCTACATCCCGATCATCACCGACGGCGGCATCCGCACCGGCGGCGACCTCTCGAAGGCGATCTGCGCGGGCGCCGACGCCGTGATGATCGGCTCGCCCTTCGCGGGCGCCATCGAGGCGCCGGGCCGTGGCTACCACTGGGGCATGGCGACGCCGAACGCCGAGCTGCCGCGCGGGGTGCGCGTGCACGTCGGCCAGCAGCACTCGCTGCGGCAGCTGCTGATGGGGCCGACCTCGCGCACCGACGGCACCGAGAACCTCTTCGGCGCGCTGCGCACCTCGATGGCGACCTGCGGCGCGACCACCATCCGCGAGTTCCACACGGCGCGCATGGTGATCGCACCAGCGATCAAGACTGAAGGCAAGCTCTACCAGATCGCGCAGGGCACGCGGGGCTAGGGCGCAGATCCCGGGGCGGTCGCGAGTTCCCTGGCGATGAGGCGCATTCCGGGTGCCGTCATCCTCAGGGACTCTGAACCGCTGCTCCGCACGCTGGCCGCCGCGACCGCGGTCGGCCTCCTTTTGGGAGCGGTGATCGGTGGCCTCGGCAGTCGCCTGGCGATGCGACTGCTGTTCCTGACGTCCGATCCAGCGATGCATGGTGTGCTCACCGATGATGGCTTCCCGATCGGGGAGATCACATTCGCTGGGACCGCGAACCTGATTCTGTCTACGAGTGGAATCTGGGTGATCGGCGCGTTCGTCTATCTCGCCGTCCGGCGCTTCTTGATTGGCCCCCGGTGGCTGCGCGTACTCGGGTGCGGGCTCGCGGCAGGCGTAGTGGTGGGTGCGGGCCTCGTGGGCACCGAGGGGATCGACTTCACCCGGCTCCGCCCGGTATGGCTGGCGATCGCCCTCTTCGTGGCGATCCCCGCGCTGTTTGGTTTCATGCACCACTGGCCACCGAGTGGGCCGAGCGACCCGGGGGATGGTTCCGCACAGCCCCGGCGCGGCTCGCACTACTTCCGCTGCTGGTCTTCTTGTTCCCGTCGCTCTTTGTGCTGTTGATCGTGCCGACCGCCATGGTCGTCGTCGCGGGTCGCTTTATCGCACGCTCACCGTCGTTAGCGGGCTACGCCCGCCATTGGACAACGATGTGGACCGCGCGGATCGGATGGCTTGGGATCGTCAGCCTCGGGGTGACCGACCTTACGAAGGACACCCTCGCGCTGCTGTGAGTCGCACGTGCTCAACGAGCTGTACCGCCGCCCTCAGTACCCTCGCCGCCACTCCACCACCCGCCGCGTGCCGCTGAGGTCGCGGTGCGTCCTGACCGCGCTCGCCTCGCCCCCGAGCGTCGAGGCGAGCAGCTCCGCCACCGCCCCCGCCTGTCCCGCGCCCACCTCGAACAGCGCCGCCGCGGCATCCGGCGCAAGGTGGGCGGGCAGCTGTGCGACGAGCGCGCGGATGGCGTCGAGGCCGTCCTCGCCGCCGTCCACCGCCAGCCGCGGCTCGCCCTTGCGGATCTCGGCGGGCAGCGCCTCGTACTCCTCGGTCGGGATGTAGGGCAGGTTCGCCGCCACCACGTCCAGCGGCTCCGTCACCGGCTCCAGCAGGTCGCCCGCGAGCAGCACCACGCGCGCCACCAGCCCCAGCGCCGCGCGGTTGCGCCCAGCCCACGCCAGCGCCTCCGTCGAGGCATCGATGCCCGTGACCTCCGCCGAGGGCGCGTGCCGCGCCACCGCCAGCGCCACCGCGCCGCTGCCCGTGCCGACGTCGGCGACGCGCACGCGGCGCCGCGCGCGCCGGTGCGCCGCGATCGCGGCCAGCGTCGCCTCCACCAGCGTCTCGGTCTCCGGCCGCGGGATCAGCACCCCGGGGCCGACCTCGAAGGTGAGCCCGTAGAACTCGCGACGGCCGAGGATGTAGGCCAGCGGCTCGTGCGCCAGCCGCCGCGCCAGCAGCGCCTCGAAGCGCGCGAGCGTCGATGCGTCGGGGGGCGCGGCCCCTTCGGCGATCACCTTCGCGCGGTCCCAGCCGGCCGCCTCGGCGTACAGCAGCTCCGCCTCCAGCCGCGCCTCGTCGCGGCCCCACGAGGCGCGCGCGGCAAGCAGACGCTGCGCCGTGTCGTGCAGGCGCGCGGCGAGGCGCGGCGGCGCGGGCGTCGCCGCCGCCCGCGCGGCAGGGGAGCGCCGGGGGCGTCGAGCGGTCACACGCCGCTCAGGAGGCCGCCGCCTGGAGCAGGCGCGCCTGCTCCTCCAGCGCGACGGCGTCGATCAGCTCGTCCAGCTCGCCGTCGAGCACGCGCGGGATGCCGTGGCGCGTGAAGTTCACGCGGTGGTCGGTGATGCGGTCCTGCGCGAAGTTGTAGGTGCGGATCTTCTCCGCGCGCATCCCGGTGCCGACCTGCGAGCGGCGCGTGCTCGCCTCCGCCGCCGCGGCGCGCTCGCGCTCCAGCGCGTAGAGGCGCGCGCGCAACACCGCCTCCGCCTTCGCGCGGTTCTTGCCCTGCGAGCGCTCGTCCTGGCAGGTCACCACGATGCCCGTGGGGGCGTGCGTGAGCCGCACCGCGGTCGCTACCTTGTTCACGTTCTGGCCGCCGGCGCCGCCGGAGTGATAGATGTCGATGCGCACATGCGACCAATCGATCTCCACCTCCACCGCGTCCGCCTCCGGCAGCACCGCTACCGTGGCCGTCGAGGTGTGGATGCGACCCTGCGCCTCCGTCTCCGGCACGCGCTGCACGCGGTGCACGCCCGACTCGTGCTTGAGGCGCGAGAAGGCGCCGCGCCCGTGCACCTCGAACACGATCTCGCGGTAGCCCCCGGCCCCGGCCTCCGAGGTGTTCAGCAGCTCGGTCTTCCAGCCTCGCCGCTCGGCGTAGCGCGAGTACATGCGGAAGAGATCGGCGGCGAACAGCGCCGCCTCGTCGCCGCCGGTGCCGGCGCGCACCTCCACGATCACGTCCCGCTCGTCGGCGGGATCGCGAGGCAGCAGCGAGAGCTTCAGCTCCTGCTCCAGTCGCTCGACCTTGGGGGCGAGGCGCGCCTCCTCCTCGCGGCCCAGCGCGCGCTCCTCCTCGTCGCGCGACTCCGCGAGCGTGCGCGCGTCGTCGAGCGCCCGCGCGGCATCGCGGTGGCGGCGGTAGAGCGCGACCGTGGCCTCGAGGCGCGCGCGCTCCTGCGCCAGCTCCTGCACGCGGCGGTGGTCCGCGACCACCTCCGGCGTGCCGAGCAGCGCCGTCAGCTCCTCGTAGCGCGCTTCGATCTCGGCCAAGCGTTCGAACATGCGATCAGGATAGCAGTGGAACGGGTTGGGACAGACGGAGATCGACGTCGATCATGAACTCGACGTTCCTTAGTCTCGGAGCTTCGCGCTCATCAGCGCCACAGCCTGCGGCTTCGCTTCCCACACGCCGTTGGAATGCGCAAACGTCAGAGTGTGCCCGCCGTCCGGCCCGTCCGGGCAGAAGAGTAGTCCTGGATGCAACCCTGGGATCGGTGGCCCACCAGCAGATATCCAGTCGCTGTCAGCAAGGGCACTCGGTGCTGAGGACACTCTGCCTCGACTCTTGGTTTGCCAGCGTAGTCGTAGTTGCCGGTGTGTCGCCACAGCACGCCATCAGACTCCACGATCAGCGACCCGCGCTGATCCGACGCGTCCGTGCCGGTTGCCGGCGATGGTTTGACATCTTCGGTGTCGTAGCTGGCGAGATCGCGCCGCACCCCGTCACCCCAACCGACCCATCGAACAGCGTCGCCTAGCGCCGGTACCGACGATCCGGCAACCAAATCACGCAGCCTGTCACGAAACTTCTCGTCCGCGGTCGCCCACTCTGTGAACTTCGCGGTGCTGGCGAAGGGCACGCCCGCGAGCCTGCCGAGAGAAAGGTTCCACGCAAGGAGCCATTGATACTTTTCATCAAGTCACCGCAGAGCACGTCGAGAGTCCGTTGCTCTCTGCCATTCAGCCGGTTTTGTACCGCGGTCTGCGCACTGGCAGCTGGCTCAATGACCGCCCTGTTTAGGAGGATCGCGATAAGTTGCGGCAATTCCCCGCCTTTGGGCAACCTCTTGTAGATTTCGTAAAGGGATTCGTACGCCAGTTCGTAGGTGGGCAGGAACCATGCCTTGGCGGTCCTAATGAGCTCTTCCTGGTCATGCACCACTGGCGCGGCAACGGACGCAGGCGGGTCGTTGCCACGTACTCTCCGACGATAGATTGGGAGCCGTACCGCAACCGGGATGCGCTGCTAAAAGCCCGATTCGCTCAGTGGCCAAAGTGCTCCGGTCACCACCGCAATCAGCACTGATAACGCGGCGCCCATCCAGAGGCAACGACTCGCGCCATCGCCACGGCCGCCCTGTAACGCCCCGACAGTGAAGGCGACGGCTGCCAACGCCACGAATCCGGCACCCACCGCATGGCACTACCAGTCCCCACGCCTGATCGCCGCCGCGACCTCGTCGGCGGGGAGCGTGCGCTGCTCGCCGCCGGCGCGCAGCGTCTTGACCACCGCGGTGCCCGCCGCCGCCTCCTCGTTGCCGACGATCACGGCGTAGCGCGCGTCCACGGCGTCTGCGCCGCGCAGCGCCGCGCGCAGCGAGCGCCCCGGCGTGCCCGCGCGCACCACCAGCCCCGCCGAGCGCAGCGTGCGCGCCAGCCGCGCCGCCGCCAGCGCCCCCGCCTCGCCCAGCGGCACCGTCACCACGTCGGGCGCGGCGGGCGCGCGCTCGAGGCCGCGCTCGCGCAGGTTGAGCACGATGCGCTCGATGCCGGTGGCGAAACCGGTGCCGGGCGTGTGCGGGCCGCCGAGCAGCTCCATCAGCCCGTCGTAGCGCCCGCCCGCGCCGACGGTGGATTGGCCGCCCGCGCCCGGCGGCTCGAACTCCCACACCGTGCGCGCGTAGTAGTCGAGGCCGCGCACGATGCGCGGGTCCACGGCGTAGGCGATGCCCAGCGCGTCGAGCAGCGCACGCACCTGCGCGAAGTGCGCCGCGTCCTCGGCGTCGAGGTGGTCGAGGATGCTCGGCGCGTCGAGCACGGCGGTGTGGCGCGCGTCCTCCTTGGAGTCGAGGATGCGCAGCGGGTTGGCCTCGAAGCGCCGCTGCGAGTCGGCGGAGAGCGTGGCGAGGTGCGGGCGGAAGTGCTCGCGCAGCAGCTCGACGTAGCGGTGGCGCGTCTCGGCGGTGCCGATGGAGTTGATGCGCAGTGTCAGCCCGCCCAGCCTGCCGAGGCCTAGCGGCGCGAGGCCCAGCTGCTCGTAGAGCGTCTGCTGCAGCTCGATCACCTCGACGTCGGCGGCGGGCGAGGGGTCGCCGATGCACTCCACGCCGAACTGCCAGAGCTGGCGGTAGCGCCCGGCCTGCGGACGGTCGTAGCGGAACATCGGGCCGAGGTAGTACAGCCGCACCGGCTGCGGGCGGCTCGCCATGCCGTGCTCGAGGTAGGCGCGGCAGACCGCCGCCGTACCCTCGGGCCGCAGCGCGAGCGTGCCACCGCCGCGGTCCTCGAAGCGGTACATCTCCTTCGCGACGATGTCGCTCTCCTGGCCGGCGCTACGCTCGAAGACCGCGGCATCCTCGACGATCGGAGTGGCGAGCGGGCGGTAGTCGAAGAGCGCGGCCACGCGTTCGGCAGTGTCACGCACGTGGCGCCAGAGCGGCGCGTCCTCCGGCAGCAGGTCGTTCATGCCTCGCGGGGCGCGCAGGTCAGCCATGGGGCCACTCTACGGGCGGCTCCGAGGCTGCGGAAGGGCATCGATGGCGGGAGCGAGGGGGGCGGTGGCTGGCAGGGGGCGCGGCGGCTTCCAGACGGCCCGGCGACGCCCGTGTTAGGCTCATCCGAGGATGGTCGTCTCTGATCGTGCCCCGGCCGGCGTGCCAGAGCTCTTCGCGGCGCTCGAGTCCTATCTGCCGCCCGAGCGCGTGAGCGCGGTTCGCGCCGCCTACGAGTTCGCCGAGCGCAGCCATCGCGGGCAGAAGCGCCTCTCCGGCGAGCCCTATATCACCCACCCCGTCGCCGTCACCACGCTCGTCGCGGAGCTGCGCATGGACGCGCAGACCATCGCGGCGGCGCTGCTGCACGACGTGATCGAGGACTGCGCGATCCCGGCCACCGAGCTGCGCCAGCGCTTCGGCCCGGAGGTGGCAGCACTAGTCGAGGGTGCGACCAAAATCGACAAGATCAGCGCCAAGGACCCCACCGCCGCCGACGCCGAGACGATCCGCAAGATGTTCGTGGCGATGGCAGAGGACGTGCGCGTGGTGATCGTCAAGATCGCCGACCGCCTGCACAACATGCGCACGCTGGAGTTCCTGCCCCCCGACCGCCAGATCGCGCTGGCCCGCGAGACGATGGACATCTACGCCCCGCTCGCCGCGCGCCTCGGCATCTGGCAGTTCAAGTGGGAGCTGGAGGACCTCGCCTTCCGCTACCTGCAGCCGGATGACTACCGGCGCGTGGCGGAGCTGATGGCATCGCGGCGCGGGGAGCGCGAGCGCTTCGTGCGGCGCGTCGAGGGGCTGCTGCGCACGGCGCTGGCCGAGGCGGGGCTGGAGGGCGCCGAGGTCACGGGGCGCGTCAAGCACCTCTATTCCACCTACGAGAAGATCAAGCGCTACCAGGACGAGGGGAAGTCGCTCGACCAGATCTACGACCTGCTGGCGCTGCGCGTGCTCACCAACACCGTGGAGGAATGCTACCGCGCGCTCGGCGTCGTGCACCAGACGTGGCCCCCCATCCCCGGCAGCTTCGACGACTACATCGCGAACCCCAAGGAGTCGCTGTACCGCTCGCTGCACACCAGCGTGCTCGGCCCCGGCACGCATGCCTTCGAGGTGCAGATCCGCACGCGCGAGATGCACGAGGTCGCGGAGTACGGCGTCGCCGCGCACTGGCAGTACAAGGAGGAGCCGCGCAAGCGCGACCAGCAGTACGAGGAGCGCATGGCGTGGCTGCGCCACCTCGTCGAGTGGCAGCAGGAGTCGTCGGGCACCGACGACTTCCTGGAGTCGGTCAAGACCGACGTCTTCCGCGACCAGCTCTTCGTCTACACACCGCGCGGCGAGGTGATCGTGCTGCCGGCCGGCTGCACGCCGATCGACTTCGCCTATCGCGTCCATACCGACCTCGGGCACCACTGCTCGGGCGCCAAGGTGAACGGCCGCCTCGTGTCGCTCACGACCAAGCTCCAGAACGGGGACGTGATCGAGATCACGCGCGGCCGCGGCGAGCGCGGGCCCTCGCGCGACTGGCTGATCCCGGCGCTGGGCTACCTCGGCTCCAGCCACTCGCGGCAGAAGGTGCGGCAGTGGTTCCGCCGCCAGCAGCGCGACGAGAACATCGCGCGCGGCCACGAGCTGTTCGAGCGCGAGCGCAAGCGCCTGGGCGTGGAGGCGATGCCCGACGACCTGCCGAAGCAGCTCGGTTACGAGTCCGTCGACGACCTGCTGGCCGCGATCGGGGACGGCGACGTCTCGCTCCAGCACCTCAGCAACCGCCTGGCGGAGCGCGCGCCCGCGCCGCGGCCATCGGTGGTGGCGCTGCCCTCGTACGTGCCGGTGCGCGGCGCGACCGGGGTGCGCGTGCTCGGCACCGCCGGGCTGCACGTGCTGGTCGCCCGGTGCTGCAACCCGCTGCCGGGCGACGGCATCATCGGCTACATCACGCGCGCCCGCGGTGTCACCGTGCACCGCCTCAACTGCCGCAACGCGACGCACGCCGAGGCCGAGCGCCTCGTGGAGTGCGACTGGGGCCCCGTCGGCGACCTGTACGCCGCCTCGGTGCGCGTGGAGGCGTGGGACCGCGTGGGCCTGCTGCGCGACATCAGCACGCTGGTGGCCGAGGAGCGCGTGAACATGGTGGGCGTCCGCACCGAGGAGCACGACGACCGCACAACCACCGTGCACATCACGCTCGAAACCGATGGGGGCCCGCAGTTCGCGCGCCTGGTCGGCCGCCTCGAGGGCATCCGCGGCGTGATCTCCGCCTTCCGCGCCGACGTGTGAGCACGGCGATGGAGCAGCTGGGGCTCTCCGCGCGCGCGTTTCATCGCGTGCTGAAGGTGGCGCGCACAGTCGCCGACCTCGCGGGCTCCGACCGGATCGAGATCGTCCACCTGGCCGAGGCGATCCAGTACCGCCGCCGCGGCCACGACTGAGGCGCCGGGGGGCCGTTGCGCCTCGCTTTCAGTGCTTCCTACACTGGCGATGCGCCCTCGTAGCTCAGCGGATAGAGCACTGGCCTCCGGAGCCAGGGGTCGCAGGTTCAAATCCTGCCGAGGGTACCAGCCGCTTGCTCCGAGGCTTCGGCAGCGCGTCTGCGCGCGGCGGGCCGCGGTCGCCCGCTACCCACAGTCCGTCGCGATGCCCGGCGAGGGGGATCGATGAGCCAACGCAAGCAGCAACGCCGCCAGGCGCGCCAGAACGCTCGCCGCACGCGCCCCGTGTACGAGCCGGTGGGGCGCGTGCGACCCCAGGGCGTGATGGGGTGGTTCCAGCACAACGAGCGCCTGTTCTACATCATCGGCATCGCCGTGATGCTAGGGAGCCTGGGCGCGGCCTTCTGCGGCATCCAGGCCGGCACCAGTAACACCTCTACCGAGGACGACCGCACCCCGACGCCGGCGGTGTCCGCGACGGCCACGGCCACAGCCAGCCCCGAACCGCCGATCCAGCGCTCATACAGCGCCCCGCCTCCGATGGGCATCGACACCGGCCGCCAGTACCAGGCACTGATTCACACCACGCGCGGCACGGTGCGCATCGAGCTGCTGCCGAAAGAGGCGCCGACGCTCGTGAACAACTTCGTGTTCCTGACGCGCCAGCGCTTCTACGACGGGCTGACCTTTCATCGCGTGGTGCCGGGCTTCGTCGCACAGGGCGGCGACCCCACCGGCACCGGCTTCGGCGGCCCCGGCTACCAGGTGCAGCAGGACAGCAACCGCCTGGACTTCGAGGCCGGCGTGATCTCGATGGCGAAGTCCAACCCGTCGAGCCCAAACGTGAACGGCTCCCAGTTCTTCATCACGCTCGGGCCCGCCCCCTTCCTCAACGGCGACTTCACTGTCTTCGGCCGGGTGATGGAGGGGCTGACCGTGCTGCGGGCGCTCGCCCCTCGCGACGGCACGCAGGCGAGCCAGCCGCCCGGCGAGCGCATCCTCAGCATCGAGGTCCTGGAGCAACCGGCCAACTAGCTTCGCGCCAGCCACCGCCGGCGCTCAGCCCGTGCGGCCACTGCCGGCGCGCGTTCGCGACGTGGCGTGCGGAATCTGGGCATGCCCGCCGACAATTCAGACGCGGGGGGTCCGCATGCCAGCCCGCCAGTGGGCGCGCGCCCTGCCGCGCGGCGGCGGGCCGCGCGGTCACACGGCGCTATTCGAGATCGAGGCTGGCGGCGGCGATGCGCTCGGCGAACAGCATCAGCGCGAACGAGGGGACGAAGAGCAGGAACGCGATCGCGGCGGGCAGCAACAGCCCGCCGAGCAGCAGCAAGAGCCCGATCGCCAGCGAGAACGACATGCCCAGCACCGACCCGATGCGGGCGACCAGGACGTAGGGAGGAAGTCGTTCGAGCATGTGGCCCCCGACGATGCTAACAAGGGCGTCCCGGAGCGACAACGCGCCGCTCGGCGTTGAGCGGCGCGAGGCCGCGCGTGCGCTCTTCGAGCTGCGCCGGCTGGGCGCGCTCGCGGCGCTGGCCGCTGGGCTGCTCGCGCTCGCCGGATTGATCCCGCTGCACCACTGGCTCGCCGTGCTCCTGCTCGCAGCGACGCTCGTGACGGAGATCGGCCGCGAACTGCGGATGGCGAGAGAGAACGCGCGCCTGCGCCGCGACGCGCTCGATGGCGCGATGGCCGCGGCGCTGCTCAGCGACGTCAACCGTGCGCTGGGCGCCTCCGACGCCGCGAAGACGCTCGGCGACGCTCTGGCGCTGGCCGGCACGCGGATGGACGCCATGGTGGTCGCGCTCCTGCGCCGGCCGGAGCGCTCGGCACTGCCGCAGCGGCTCGCGCTCTACGCCCGCCACCGTGGCGACGAGTCGCGCGACGCGATCGCACGCGCCCTGCACGGCGCCCCGGCACTGGTCTCCGACCGCTGGCACCCGCTCGTGCTCGGCGAGGGCGGCGAGGCGCCGCTCTCGCACGCGCTGGCCGCGGCCGGAGTCGGCACGATGGTGCTGGCGCCGGTGCTGTGCTTCGACGTGGACCGGGCCGGCGCAGCGCCACCGCACGGCAGCGCACCGGAGACAGGGATCAGGCAGACGATCGCCGCCACGCTCTGCGTCATGACCCCGTGCGGCGCGCGCTGGGGGAGCCGTCACGTCGAGTTGCTGTCGCACCTCTCCCACGCGGTGGCGCGCCGCCTGGAGGTGGATGCGCTGCTGCGCCTGCGTGAGCGTCGAGAGGCCAAGATCTCCGGCCTGGCCGAAGTGGCGATGGTGGTGCAGTCCACGATCGACCCTGAGCGGCTGTACAGCGGCTTCGCACGCGCGGTGCGCTCGCTGGTGGCGTACGGTCATCTCTACATCGCGCTGCTCGCAGCCGGCGGGTCGCTCCGCGACGCACAGGAGATGCTCGGGCACTCCAGCTACACGCTCACGGCCGACCTGTATGTGCACGTCCTCGCCGCCCAGCGGCAGGCGACCGCGGATCGTATCGATCAGGCGTTCGGCGCTGCCATCCGGGGCGCGTAAGTACGCGACGCCCGCTCGCAGCCCTCTTTTGCACCTGAGAATGTGGTCGGGGTGCGCAGATTCGAACTGCGGGCCTCTGCGTCCCAAACGCAGCGCTCTGCCAGGCTGAGCTACACCCCGGACCGGTCCGACGCTACGCGGCGCACTGCGGGCACGTCAACGCCTCGACGTGCTCGTAGCCACAGCCGGCGCAGGCCCAGCGCTGCACGCCCACGCCGACCCCGCCCGGCCGCGCGTGATCATGCGCCGTGGCCAGCGCCTCGCCGCAGCGCGGGCAGCGCAGCGCGGCGAGCGCCGCCTGCTCGTGGTCGCCGCGCGTCCAGCGCCAGAGCGTGACCGCCACCGCGAAGGCGACGATCGCGCCGACAGCCGGCGCGCCATCCTGCACGCCCCAGCGGTACGCGAGCCGGCTCGCCGTCACGTACCAGGCGGCGCAGGCGACCACACCAAGCGCGAGCGAGCCGAGCGGCAGACGGCGGGGCAGAGGGACACGCACGGGCAGGCGCATCAGTCGCGCCGGCGGGCTACACCGACGATCTCATCAAGGCGCTTCACCCCCTCGCCCTCGCACCACGCGGTGAGCTCGTCGAGCACA
>SHYR01000034.1 GCA_009692705.1 Dehalococcoidia bacterium | reverse complement strand
GGCGAGCCGCGCGGCAGCGAGGACGCGCGCGCGCTGCTCGACGAGATCGCGCGTGCCGCCTGGTGCAGCGGTGACCCGGGGCTGATCTTCATCGACGAGATCAACCGCCACAACCCCACGCCAGCGCTCGGGGCGATCGAGATGTTGAAGCGCTGCGCGCTGACGCCGTCGTCCTTGGCGTGGATGAAGGCGCGCACGTCGGGGTGATCGGCGCGCAGCACTGCCATGTTCGCGCCCTCGCGTTTGCCGCCCTGCGTCACCAGTCGCGAGACATCGTCGTAGTGCTGGAGCACGGAGACGGGGCCGCAGGCTGAGCCGTTGGTGGAGGCGATCGGCTCGCCGGTGCCGCGCAGCCGCGAGAACGCGAAGCCGGTGCCGCCGCCGTACTTCTGCACCATCGCCGCCGCCTGCGCGGTCGACATGATCGACTCCAGCGTGTCCTCGACCGGCAGCACGAAGCAGGCGGCGAGTGTGCCGCGGCCGGTGCCGGCGTTCATCAGCGTGGGGGAGTTGGGCAGGAAGCGCAGCGCCGCCATCTCGTCGTAGAAGCGCTGCGCCCAGCGCGAACCGGCCTCGGCGTCCGGCTCGGCGGCGGCGATCGCCTCCGCGACGCGCGCCAGCAGTTGCTCGGGCGTCTCGACGACACGGTTTGCGTCGTCGCGCAGCAGGTAGCGGCGAGCCAGCACGGTGCGCGCATTCTCCGAGAGCGCGACGGGGTGGGCGGTGACGCGCAGGCGCGAAACCATAAGTCGATCCTTCGAGCCGGGAGGCGGCGGGCCGCCGTGGCGAACAGGTGCTGGAGAACAGATGTTCTTTACCACAGCGGCGAGCGCGGCGCCAGCCTCGGCGGATCGATCTTAGCTCGCTGGCGGGCGCGATGCGCTCGCCGCGTGCGTTATCGACGGAGCGGTCGGGCCGACTGGCGAGCGGGGGCCGGGATGCGCCCTAGCGGATGGTGGCGGAGCGCGCGCTCGCGATCGGCGTCGGCACGCGCTCCGAAGCGCCCTGCGCGGCGAGCAGGCGGTCGAACTCGTCCTCGAACAGCCGCGGCTGCTCGGCCGGCGGCGAAGGGTCGAACGCGATCTGGGCCAGCTCGTGCAGCATGTCGTCGAGGGATACGAACTGCCGGTAGGCGGAGGCGAAGCGGATGTAGCTGATCGGGTCGAGCTGCTTCAGGCGCGTGATCGCCATCTCGCCGATCACGCGGCTGGGAACCTCGCTGCGCGCGGCGGCGAGCAGCCGGTGCTCGATATCGTCCGCGATCGCCTCGATCGCGCCGGCGGGCAGGGGGCGCTTGCGAGCGCAGACGCGCAGCCCGGCGAGCAGCTTCTCGCGCTGGAACGGCTCGCGGCGGCCGTCGCGCTTGAGCACCATCACGATCGCGCGCTGCACCTGCTCGACGGTGGCGAAGCGCTCGTGGCAGTCACCACACTCCCGCTGCCGGCGCAGCGTGCCGTCGACTTCGTTCTCGCTTTGCACGAGGGTGCTGGAGGAGCCACAGCGCTGGCACTTCATGATGTGAACGACCTTGTGCGATGGGAGTTGCTGGCTGGATGGCGCGAAGGGCAGTAAAGCACGCGCGCGCGTGCGTGGACAACGCCGCCCGTCCACAGTCTGTGGCGAAGGTGTCCACCGCTCTGCGGGGGCGGTCGCGCCGCTGTGGACAAGCGTGGACGAACGCCGCCGCGGGCGGGCCGTGCGCGGTGTAGCTGCCGAAAGGCGAGGGCGGCCACGTGGCCGCCCTCGCTCACTGCGTGCTGGTGCGGGGTCGCAGCAGTCGCCGCGGCGCTACCGCGCAGGAAACGTGCGGCGCAGGAACGTCGGCAGGTCCGCCTCGGTCAGTTGCTCCAGCACGGGGTCGGGCTGGATGTCCGCCAGCTTGATCGGGTCGGGGCCACGTCCGTTGTACTGCGCGCCGCGCGCGCTGAGCGAGCGTGCGCCGCTGAACCCGGTGGCGATCACGGTGATGCGCACCTCGTCGGTCAGCGACTCGTCGACGGCGGTGCCGAAGATGATCTCGGCGTCGGGGTCGAGCACCTCGGCGATCGTGCGCGCCGCCGCGTCGAGTTCGCGCAGGCCGAGGTTCGCCGGCCCGGTGACGTTGAAGAGCACGCCGGTCGCCCCGGTGATGTCCACCTCCAGCAGGGGGCTGGCGATCGCGGCGCGGGCGGCATCGGTGGCGCGCTGCTCGCCGTGGCCGACGCCGATCGCCATCAGCGCGGGGCCGGCGTCCGACATGATCTTGCGAACGTCCGCGAAGTCCAAGTTCACCGCGCCGGGCACCGTGATCAGCTCGCTGATCCCCTGGATGCCCTGGCGCAGCACGTCATCGGCGGTGCGGAACGCCTCCGCCAGCGTGACGTCGGGCGGGCAGATCTGTAGGAGGCGGTCGTTCGGGATCACGATCAGCGTGTCGACCTTGGCCTGCAGGTCGCGCACCCCTTCCTCCGCCTGCTGGCGGCGCTTCGCACCCTCGAACGTGAACGGCTTGGTGACCACGCCGATGGTGAGTGCGCCGAGCTCGCGCGCGATCTCCGCCACCACCGGGGCGGCGCCGGTGCCCGTGCCGCCGCCGAGGCAGGCGGTGACGAACACCATCTCGGCCCCGCGCAGCGCCTCCGCGATATCGTCGCGCGATTCCTCGGCGGCGCGCTGGCCGCGCAGCGGGTCGCTGCCGGCGCCGAGGCCCTTGGTGAGGCGCTCGCCGATGCGCACCTTCACCTCGGCCTTGCTCAGATCGAGCGCCTGCATGTCGGTGTTGATCGCCACGTACTGCACGCCGGGCAACCGCGCCGAGATCATGCGGTTGACGGCGTTCGAGCCGCCGCCGCCGACGCCCACGACCTTGATCGGGGGCAGGGTCTTGAAGTCGTATGCCATGCCGGTTACCTCCGCCTGCGCGGGACGCCTGTGCCCGCCGCTTGCCTGCGATCGCTGGATGGCCCCCGCCGCCCGTCGATGCCGCTCCGTCGTGCTCGGGCGGGTCGCGTCCCGGTCGCGCCCGCCGCCTGCTCCGCCGTCCTGCGCCGGCGTCGTGTCTCCCCCTGTTGCCGCCACCGCTACCGCCTCCGCTCGCTGCTCCTGCTGGCCGGGCAGCCGGTCCGGCCCCTGCTGCCGCGCCGGCGAGGGTGCCACGGCGGCATTCCGCTCGAACGGCGCCTCCGCGTGCACCTCCGCCGCGCTCACCGCCTCGATGCGGTCGAACTCCGAAGCGCTACCGGGCGGCGGCAGGCCGGCGCGCAGGTCCAGGCTGGCGCGCACCCGTGCCGCGGTGAGGGGCGTCGGCGGTGCCTCGTCCGGCGCGGCGAGCGCCTGCTCGCGGGCGCGCTGCAGGTAGTCGAAGAGCGTGCCCGCGCCCATCGACCCGGGGGCTGCGTGTCCTCTGCTGGTCATTCGTTCGCTCCCGTCGTAGCGCCGCGGCCCCGCTGCCGCGGCTCGTGCGTCCCCGTGCTCACTGCGGCAGCACCACGCGCAGGAGGTGCGCCATGCGCTTGATCAGGCCACCCAGCGGCGCCGCCGGCGTCGACGAGCGCAGCATGATCTCCTGCTCCCTCAGCGCCCAGCGCAGCAGGCCGACCGCGGTCGCGTATGCCGGGTCGTGAAGGATGTCGGACAGGCCGGCGAGTTGACGCGGTCGGCCGATACGTGCCGGCAGCTGGAGCACGTCCTCCGCCAGCAACTCGATGCCCCCGAGGCTCGCGGCGCCGCCGGTAAGCACCACGCCGGCGGAGAGCACCTCCGGCTGCGCGCCGCGCCGCAGCTCCGCGCGCACCATCTCGAGCAGCTCCTCGGTGCGAGCCTGCAGCACCTCCGCCATCATGCGGCGCGGTACGGCGCGCTGGCCGTCCGCGCCGAAGGAGTCGACGGCCACCTCATCGGACTCGTCCACCAGCGATGGGATGGTGTGGCCGTACTCCCGCTTCACCTGCTCGGCGGCGCGCTGCGGGATGCGCAGCGCCACCACCAGGTCGCGGGTCATGTGCAGCCCGCCCACCGGCAGCACCGCGGTGTGCACCACCGCGCCGCGCACGAACACCGCGATGTCCGTGGTGCCGCCGCCGATGTCGCAGAGCGCGACTCCGTGCTCCATCTCCTCGGGCTCCACCACCGCCTCCGCGGAGGCAAGCGGCGCGAGGATCACCGACTCCACGCGCACCCCGGCGCCTTCCACGCAGCGCACCAGATTGTTCATCGCCGAGGAGCCCGCGGTCACGACGTGGGTCTCCACGTCCAGGCGGGAGCCGTACATCCCCACCGGGTCCACCACGTCGTCCTGGCCGTCCACGACGTAGTAGCGCGGGATGACGTGGATCACCTCGCGGTTGTTCGGCACGTTGACGATGCGCGCGCTCTCCAGCGCGCGCCGCACGTCGCCGGCCGTGATCGGGTTGCGGGGGTCGGCGATCGCAACGATGCCACGCGAGTTCATCGAGGAGATGTGCGGGCCGGCGATGCCGATGTAGGCCGAGAGGATGCGCGCCCCGGACGCGCGCTCGGCGCGCTCGATCGAGGAGGCGATGGCATCGATCGCGGCATGGATGTTCTCGACCATGCCCCTGGAGATGCCGGCCGAGGGCCCCACGCCCACGCCGAGGATGCGCAGCTCCCGCGCGGGCGTGACCTCACCGACCACCGTGCAGACCTTGGTGGTGCCGACGTCGATCGCGGCGAAGGTGGTGTTCGCCATCAGCGACACCGCTCCCGCGCCATTCGCGCCCTTATCGTGGCGGTCATCGCAGCACCATCATCGCAGCACCAGCTGGGGGCCGAAGCGCAGATCGAGCTCTTGCGCCTCGATCCGCCGTCCGGCGATCTGCTCCAGCAGCGTGCCCCAGGCCGCGAGCTTGAAGTCGTAGTCTTGCCCGTCCCCGAAGAGCACGCTCGGTCCCCCCTGTACCAGCATGGTGAGCCCGCGGTCGCGCCGGAACTCGAAGCCGGCCGGCGTCACGTGCAGGCGCTCGAAGGCGCCGCCGGCGAGCAGGCGCTCGACGAGGCGCACCGTGTCGGCGTCAGGCGCGGCCGCGGTGTCGGCGGCGGTCGTGGTCGTGGCGCCGGGCCCAGTGGGGGCGATCGCGATGATCGTGGGGGCGCCGGCGGCGGGCGGGCGGGCGCGCTCGCGCGGCTGTCCGTCGGCGTCGATCACGCGGCGCACGCTGCCGGCCTGCCAGTAGCCCCAGCCCTGGTGCTCGGTCACGGTGATCGTCACGCCGTGCGGCCAGCGGCGCTGTACCTCCGTGCTGCGTACTTCAGGCAGCGCCGAGATGCGCGCGGCGACCGCGCCGCCGTCGAGCGTGAGCAGCGAGCGTCCGCCGACCGCAGCCGCTGCGGCCACCGCCGCGGGGCCGGCCACCTGCGTGCCGGCAACCCGCACGTCGTGGATTCGCAGCGCGTCGCCCAGCAGCACCCACCACGCGCCGTAGCCCGCGGCGGCGAGCGCCACGGTGAGCGCGAGCCCGATCGCGACCCGCTTCAGGCGTGGGTGGGGCAGCTGCAGCCGGGCGCTGGAACGGCGCGCGGGCGCGAGCTCGAAACGCGGTCGCGGCGGGGCGCGCCGCACGGTCCCCAGCCGCCGCTCCCGCGGCCAGAGCCTAGGCATCGCGCCGCTCCTCAAAGCGCTCGAGCGCCAGCTCGACGAGGCGGCTGATCAACTGGCGGTAGCTGAGGCCGGCCTCCTGCCAGAGGCGCGGGTACATCGAGATCGGGGTGAAGCCCGGGAGAGTGTTCACCTCCAGCGTGCGCAGCTCCTCCTTCGCGGTCATGATGAAATCCACGCGCGCCAGTCCCGCGCAATCGACAGCGCGGTAGGCGCGCAGCGCGTGCTCCTGCACGGCGGCCGCGACGCGCGCGGAGACGCGCGCGGGCACGATCAGGTCGGTGCGGTCGTCTTCGTACTTCGCGCGGTAGGTGTAGAACTCGTCGTGCGGTCGGATCTCGCCGAGCGGGGAGGGGCGAGGGTCGGCGTTGCCCAGCACCGCGCACTCCAGCTCGCGGCCCTCGATCGCCTCCTCCAGCAGCACCTTGCGGTCGTGCGCGGCCGCGGTCGCCAGCGCGGCGCCGACGTCCTCGCGCGAGCGCGCCTTGCTAACGCCGACGGAGGAGCCGCCGTTGGCGGGCTTCACGAAGCAGGGGTAGCCGAGATCGCCTTCCAGCGCGCGCACGGTGGTGTCCGAGAGCGTGCGTGTCTCCGCGTCCCGCAGCACGAGGTAGCGTGGCTGCGGCAGTCCGGCGCGCGCGAACACCGCGCGCATCAGCTCCTTGTCCATGCCGACCGCGCTGGCGGCGACGCCGGAGCCGACGTACGGCAGCTCCGCCATCTCCAGCAGCCCCTGGAGTGTGCCGTCCTCCCCGAAGGTTCCGTGCACGATCGGGAACACCACGTCGCACTCCGCCAGTGCCGCCAGCGCCGCGGGGTAGGTGAAGGCGCCGTGCCCGCGCTCCTCGCCGAGCGAGCGCGTCTCGCCGGCCTCCACGCGCGCGACCCGCTGCCGCGTCTCGGCGGGCGTCAGCCAGGCGCCGCCGCGCGTGATCCCGAATGGCACCACCTCGAAGCGCTCGGGGTCCGCCTCGCGCATCACGCCGCGAGCGGAGGTGACCGAGACCTCGTGCTCGGGGGAGCGTCCCCCGCAGATCACGGCCAGCCGCTGCCGCCCGCTCACGGCCGGCCTCCCAGCCGTGCCAGCAACAGCGGCCCGAGCTCCGTCACGTCGCCCGCGCCGAGCGTGAAGAACACGTCGCCGAGCACGAGCTCCGGGGCGATGCGGTCCACCGCCGCCTCGAAGGAATCCACGTAGACGGCGGGGGGCCCGGCGATCTCCGCGGCCAGCGCGCGCGCGTCCATGCCCGCGTCGGCACGCTCGCGCGCGGCGTAGGTGCGCAGCACGTAGAGGGCGTCGAAGCCCTCGAAGCAGTGACGGAAGCCGTCCAGCAAGTACGTGGAGCGCGAGTAGGTGTGCGGCTGGAAGCACGCCACCAGCCGTTGCCCCGCGAAGCGCTGGCGCGCTGCGCTGAGCGTCGCACGCACCTCGGTCGGGTGGACCGCGTAGTCGTCCATCAGCGTGACGCCTGCCGCTTCGCCGACGAACTGGAAGCGGCGGGCGACGCCGGTGAACTGCTGCGCCGCCTGGGCCGCGCGGGTGAAGTCCACGCCCGCGCGCATGGCGAGCGCCAGCGCGCCGAGTGCGTTGGCGACGTTGTGGCGACCGGGCACCCGCAGCGAGACCCGGCCGAGCTCCGTGCCCTCCAATGTGGCAATGAAGTCGTAGCCACCGAGGTCGTTGAGGCGCAGCCGCAGGGCGCGCCACTCGCCGTCGGCGTCGACGCCGTAGCGCTCGACGCGCGCGCCGGCGCGGCGGCGCTCCGCCGCGATCGCGTCCGCCTGCGGCGAGTCGGCGCAGGCGATGAGCGTGCCGTCGGGCACCACGCGCGCCGCGAAGGCGCGAAAGGCGTCGAACAGCCGCTGCGCGGTGCCGTAGTAGTCGAGGTGGTCCGGCTCCACGTTCGTGATCAGCGCCAGCCGGGGCTCGTACTGGAGGAACGCCTCCGCGTATTCGTCGGCCTCCACGACCGCGACGTCGCCTTTGCCGTCGCGCGCGTTGCCCCCGAGCTCGGGGGAGTCGCCGCCGACGAGCACCAGCGGGTCGAGGCCGCCGCGCACGGTCATCAGCGCGGCGAGCGTGGTGGTGGTCGTCTTGCCGTGGGTCCCGGCGATGGCGAGCACGCGGCGGTCGCTGATCAGCCGCTGCACCATCTCGGCGCGCAGGATCACGGGGATGCTCCGCTGGCGGGCGCTGGCGATCTCGGGGTTGTCGTTGCGCGCGGCGGCGGTCGCCACCACGAGGTCGGTGAGGCCGAGGTTGGCGGCGGCGTGCCCGCCATAGATCGTCGCGCCGCGCGCCCTCAGGCGCTCGACGTGCTCGGAGGGCGCGAGGTCGGAGCCGGTGATGGTGTGGCCGCGCGCGAGCAGGATCTCGCCGATGCCCGACATCATGATCCCGCCGGCGCCGACCAGGTGGATGCGCTGCGGGATCGCCGGGCCCGCCGGCTGCACGCCGCTGTCGCGGCCGGAGCGCGAGCGCAGGCGCATCGTCAGGCCGCCATCTCGCGCAGCATCGTCGCCAGCCGCTCGGCGGCATCTGAGCGCACCAGCGCGCGCATCGCGTCCGCCATCGTCGCGCGGCGGTCGGCGTCGTCGAGCAGCGCGAGCACGGTGGGCGCGAGCGCGTCCAGCTCGCCGGTCGGGATCGTGATCGCCGCCCCCAGCTGCGAGAGGTAGGCGGCGTTGGCGTGCTGGTCGGAGAACGCGCCCGGGACGAGGATCGCGGGCAGTCCCGTCATCGGCAGCTCGCCGAGCACGGAAGCCCCGGAGCGTGTCACCGCCACGTCGGCGGCGGCCATCGCCCACGCCATGTCCTCCGTGTAGCCGGCGAGGTGGTAGCGGCCGCGCTGCCACTCCGGGAGGCGCTCGCGCTCGCGCGCAAGCCACGGCTCCTCGTCGCGGCCGCAGATGTGCAGCAACTGGGCGCGCTGGAGCAGCTCGCGCAGGGACTGCGCGATTGTGAGGTTGATCTGGTGCGCGCCCAGCGACCCGCCGGCCACGAGCACCGTCGGCAGGTTGGGGTCGAGGTCGAAGCGCGTCACGCCGCCGTCGCGCGTCGCCTCCGCAAACTGGCGGCGCACCGGATAGCCGGTCACGACCGTGCGGTGCGGCGGCAGGTACTCGAGCGAGGCCTCCACCGAGCACGCGATCGTGGTGGCGTAGCGCTGCATGAAGCGCACGGCCCAGCCCGGCCGTACGTCGGGCAGGAACAGTAGCAGCGGAACCCGCCCGCGGCGGGCGGCGCGGCCGAGCGGCGCGGCGGCATAGCCGCCGGTGGCGAAGACCGCGGCGGGTGCGTCCTCCCGCAGCCAGTGACGCGCACGGCGCTCGCCTCGCCAGAGGTCCACCACGCCGCTCAGCACGCGCCACGGTGAGCGGCCGCGCAACTGAGAGGCGGGGATGGCGTGGAACGGGATGCCGGCCGCCGCCGCCAGCGAGCGCTCGGGGCCGCGCTCGGAGCCGTAGTACACGAACTGCGTGTCGATCCGGCTGCGCAGCCGCTCGGCGACCGCGATCGCTGGGTAGGCGTGCCCACCGGTGCCACCGCCGGCCAGCGCGAACTTCATCGCGTGCTCCCCCCGGCGGCGGCGGTGCGCGTCGGGCGCGGCAGCGGGCGCGCAGGCGCGCTC
>SHYR01000007.1 GCA_009692705.1 Dehalococcoidia bacterium | reverse complement strand
TACGCGGCGGAGGAGGCGAGCCGGGTCGCGCGCGAGCTGACTGCCGCCGCCGCCGGGCTGCCGGACCTCGACGTGCTCGGCCCCTCGCGGCCGCAGGTCGCGCGGGTGCGCGGGCGCCACCGCTGGTCGCTGCTGCTGCGCGGCGCGGACCCCGCGGCGCTGCTGCGCGGGCGGGAGTTGCCGCCGGGGTGGACCGTGGACGTCGACCCGGTGGCGGTGTCGTGAGCGTGCCCCGGCGGTTGTGTGCGCGGGACGCTGCCGGTGGGCTGGGCTACAATCGGCACCTGATGCGCCTCTCGATGCGCCAACTGGTGCGCCACCATGTGGCACAGATTCAGCCTCGCGCCGGCGGTGGGCGGGCGGAGTCGCGGCCATGACCGTGCGCCCGATCCGCTACCTCGGCGACCCAGCGCTGCGCCGGCCCGCGAAGAAGGTTCGGCGCATCGACGATTCGATCCGCCGCCTGGTCGACGACATGATCGAGTCGATGGTGGCCGCGCAGGGGGTGGGGCTGGCGGCGCCGCAGATCGGCGTCAGCCTGCGCGTGGTCGTGCTCGGCATGCCCGAGCAGGAGCCGCTCGCGCTGATCAACCCGACGATCGTGCGGCGCTCCGGCGAGCGCCGGCTGGAAGGGGAGGGCTGCCTCTCGGTGCCCGGCTATCGGGGCGCGGTCATACGCTCCCGGCGGGTGACCGTGCGAGCGCTGGACATCACCGGCAAGGAGATCCGCGTCAAGGCGGAGGACAGCCTGCTCGCGCAGGCGCTCGAGCACGAGGTCGACCACATCAACGGCGTGCTCTACGTCGACCGGCTGGACAGCATGGACGATCTACAGAAGCTCGACAGCAGCGGGTGGAGCAGCGGGGAGCGGGAGGTCGGCGCGGCGCCGGCCACCGCTGACGCTCGCTAGTGGACGCCAGCATCTTCGTCCTCGTCGCTGTGGTGGTCGCGTTCTACGTTGTGCTGCTGCGCCCGGTGCTGCAGCAGCAGCGCCGGCGTCGGCGCGACGTCTCCAGCCTCGCGCCGGGCGACGAGGTGCTGACGACGGGCGGGTTCTACGCCACCGTGGTCGAGATTCGCACCACCGACGCGGGGCCGATGGAGCTTGTGCTCGAGATCGCCCCCGGGGTACGGCTGCGCGGCACCCCCGCCGCAGTGGAGCAGATCACGAAGCAGGCCCCGCGGTCCGTGCGGCAGCCGGCGGGGGAGGCGTAGGTGCCGTCGCGCGGGCGCTGGCTGCCGGTGCTCGGCATCCTGTTGCTGGCGGCGGCCGCGCTCTACTTCGTTTGGCCCGGCGATCCCTCCCGCGTGCTGCCGTCCGCGATCCCGTGGCCGCGGGGCCACGGGATCAGCATCGGCGGGTTCGAGCGGCGCGATCTGCGGCTCGGCCTCGACCTCCAGGGCGGGACGCGACTGCTGCTCGCGGGCAAGCTGCCGGAAGGCGAGGAGTGCACAGCGGACGCGGTCGAAGGGACGATCCGCGTGCTGCGCAAGCGCGTCGACGCCTCCGGCGTGGCGGAGGCGGAGATCACTGGCCAGGGCACGTGCAACATCGCCGTGCAGCTCCCGGGGCTCACGCCGGACCAGGCGCGCTCGCTGCTCGGGCGCACGGCGCTGCTGCGCTTCTGCCAGCAGGCCGCGATCACGCAGCCGGTCTCCGGTGAGCCCTGCGACGCGCAGGGGCAGTGGGCGCAGGCGTACGGCACCGCCGATGGCCGTCCGCTGGCGCTGAAGGGCAACTACCTCAAACCGAACGCCTTCGTGCAGACGGACCAGCTTGGCAACCCCGCGGTCGCGTTCGAGTTTCAGGGCGACGGCGGGCGGCTCTTCCAGCAGATCACGACCCGCCTGCTCCAGCTGCCGCTCGGCATCTTCCTCGACGACGAGTTGATCTCGGCGCCCATCGTCAGCAGCGTGATCAGCGACCGTGGCGTGATCACCGGCGTCACGCTGGAGCGCGCGCGCGAGATGGTGATCCAGCTCAACTCCGGGGCGCTCCCGCTGACGCTGACCGTGCTGCAGGAGCAGACCGTGGACGCGACGCTCGGCGAGGACTCCGTGCGACGCTCGGTGCTGGCGGGTGAGATCGGGTTCCTGCTGGTCGTGCTGTTCATGGTGCTGTACTACCGGCTGCCCGGCGTGCTGGCGTCGATCGCGCTCGGGGTCTACGCCATCGTGACGATCGCGGTGTTCAAGCTCATCCCGGTCACGCTTACGCTGGCCGGCATCGGCGCGTTCGTGCTCTCCGTCGGTATGGCGGTCGACGCCAACATCCTGATCTTCGAGCGCATGAAGGAGGAGCTGCGCGCCAGCCGCTCCTATATCGCCGCCATCGACGCAGGGTTCCGGCGTGCGTGGCCCTCGATTCGCGACTCCAACGTCGCGACGCTGATCACCTGCCTGATCCTGTTCGTGCTCGGCGGCGGCATCGAGCTGCCGCTGCTCGGCGCCTTCGACGCGCCGCTGGTGCAGGGCTTCGCGGTCACGCTGGCGATCGGCGTGGGGATGTCGATGTTCTCGGCAATCACGGTCACGCGGGCCTTGCTCCGCCTGCTGGTCGGCACGCGGCTGGCGCGGCGCTACGACTGGCTGGGCGGGAGCGCGCGTGCGGCCACGGGCTCCGCGCCGGCTGGTGACGGCTCATGAGGGCCATCGACCTCATCGGCGGGCGGCGCTGGCTCTTCGCCGGCAGCGGGCTGGTGGTGCTGGCGTCGCTGGTGCTGCTGGCGGTCCCGCCCGCGCTCAGGCCGGGCATCGAGTTCACCTCCGGCACCACGACCCAGCTGCGGTTCGAGCAGCGCGTCGATCAGGCCGAGCTGCGCGATGCATACGCACAACTCGGCCACGCGGAGGCGCGCATCCAGTCCGCCGGCGGCAACCAGTTTCTGATCCGCACCAGCGAGCTGAAAGCGCCGCCGGGGTCGTTCTCGGAGGTCACGCCCAGCGGGCCGCAGGCCGCGCCGGTGGGGCCGGTGCCGCTGCCGGACCTCGGCACGGTGAATCTCGGCGCCGTCGGAGCGACCGGGCAGGTGCGGCTGCGACGCCCGTTCCTCGGCGATCCGTGCAGCTTCGGCGACATCGTCGGCGAGGTCGCTGCGAACACCGCGGCGACGGTGCGCGAGCGCCACGCCGAGTGCGCGCAGAAGGACGTCGGCGCGACCGTGCTGCGCGTCGGCGCCGGTGCGGTGGGTGGCTACCTGCTGGAGTCCGACACGCACGACTTCCAGCCCGCCGCCGCCCCCACGGCGACGCCCGCAGAGGCATCGACCGAGCGCGCGACGATCGAGCAGGCGCTGCGCGACCGCTTCGGAGCGTTCGAGGTGCTGGAGTTCTCAGCGGTCTCGGCGGTGGTCTCGAACGCGGCGGTGCGCAACGCCAGCGTGGCGGTGGTGATGGCGGCGCTGTTCATCATGGGCTACATCGCCTTCGCGTTCTCCTCGATGGCGCGGCCGTTCCGCTACGCCACCTGCGCGATCGTCGCGTTGCTGCACGACGTGATCGTCGTGCTGGGCGCGTTCTCGCTCTTCGGCAAGCTGTTCGGCGTCGAGATCAACCTGATGTTCGTCACCGGGCTGCTGACGGTGATCGGCTTCTCCGTGCACGACACGATCGTGGTGTTCGACCGCATCCGCGAGAACGTCTCCCTGTCGCCGCACGCGCCGTTCGCGCAGAACGTCAACACCGCGCTAATCCAGACGCTGGCGCGCTCGCTCAACACGTCGCTCACGGTGCTGCTGACGGTGCTGGCGTTGCTGCTGCTGGGCGGCGCGACGATCCAGTCGTTCCTGCTCGTGATCCTGATCGGCATCATCTCCGGCACGTATTCGAGCGTGGGCGTGGCCGCGCAGCTGCTGGTGTCGTGGGAGGCGGGCGACTTCGGCCGCCTGCGCCGCCGCCTGCTCCCGCTCGGGCGTCGAGGCGCACCGCAGCCGCAGCCGCCCGCGAGCTAGCTCGTGCGGTGAACGCAGACGAACAAGGTTTCCAGGCGGCCATGGAGAACATCTACGAAGCCGCTGCGCTGGATTGTCACTACTACGCGACTCGGTTCATCCAGATGGTTCGCGCTGACGGCGGTCTCGCGACCGCTCATCGCTTATTGAGCTCGAACGAGCCACAGGAAGGCCTCACGCGGCTGTGGTTGTGCGACCGCCTTGACCTGTCGGTTGAGGCGCTTGTGACTCGGCCGGAATGGCAGAGATTCTTCACCGAGGCGGAACTCGACGCGGCTCGAAGACTTGGGATACCCGCAGGGCTGAGCCCGCGCCGTGAGTGCCAGCGCCACGTCGCGCGTCCGCCTCACGCGGTACGGCCGGCCAGCACGCGGGCGTCGCCCTCCCGGCGCGTGACCCCGCGCCGGTCCAGCGTCTCGAGCAGCGCCTGCGCCGCGCGGCGGTTGGTGCCGAGGGCGTCGCGCAGCTCCGCCAGCGTGCCGTCGCCGCCCTGCAGCGTCGCCTCGACGCGTCGCCGCGCCTGTTCGAACGCCCGCGCGCCGAGCACCACGCCGTCGCCGCAGTCGATCACCAGCCCGGCGCCGTCGAGGTAGGCGACCAGCTCCGGGTCCAGCTCCAGCCGCGGCGGCGCGATGCCGGCCTGCTCCAGCGTCGCCACCGTCTCCTCGGCGGCCCGGCGCTGCGCCGCCGTCAGCTGCGGCATCCAGCCCGCGCGCGCCACGCCCTGGCCGCCCTCGCCGCGCAGCGCTAGCGCCGCGCCCATGGCATCGAGCAGCGCCGCGAACTCGCGCTGCGGCAGACCGAGGCGCGAGCGTAGCTCCTCGCGGCGCATGGCGTGGCGCAGCGGATGCTCGCGCTCGTGGTCCTCCAGCGCGCGCGTCAGCTGGGCGGAGAGCCGCCGCAGCCCCTCGACGCTGGCGTAGATCGTGCTCGCGGGTTCGCCGCCGGGGGTGGGGAGCCCGCGCGCCGCGCCCTGCGCCACGAGCGCCACCAGCGCCTGCGCGGCCGCCTCGGCGTCGAGCTCCGCGGCGGCGGCCACCGCCGCGGAGTCGCACGGCTCGACGCGCTGCAACGCCGCCAGCGCGCGCGCCTCCGGCGTGCCGGCGGCCAGCGAGCGCAGCCGCTCGAGCGTCGCTGGGTCGCTGCGGCGGTGGCGCGGCGGGTTCACGTCGACGACGGTGCCGCCGGCCACCGTCTCGTCGGAGACGCGCAGCACGAAGCGGTCGCCGGGCAGCACCGCCGCCGGCTCGCGCAGCACGAGCTGGCACCAGCCCTCCGCGCCGGCGGCGAGCGCGCCGAGCGGCCCGCCGTCCGTCCCGTCCTCGGCGGCGGGGGCGCGGCCGAGCACGCGCACGCGCGCCTCCGCCTCGTCCGCGCCGGTGTGCAGCGTCACGCGCAGGTTGTGGCGCAGCGCGCGCCCATCGAGCACGCGCACGCGGGCGTCGAGCGAGCGCACCGGCGCGAGCCGCCCGGGGGGCGCGAGTACCTGGCCGCGCCGCAGCTGCTCGACGGCGACGCCGGCGAGGTTGACCGCCACGCGCGTGCCCGGTTCCGCCTGCTCGCGCTCGCTGCGGTGCGTCTGCAGCCCGCGGATGCGCGCCGTGGGGCCGCCCGGTACCGCCTCCACGCTGTCGCCGACGCGCAGGCGGCCGTCGAGCAGCGTGCCGGTGACCACGGTGCCGAAGCCCGCCATCGTGAACACGCGGTCGATGCCGAGCCGCGGGCGGCCGCGGTCGCGCGGGGGCGGCACGCGGTCCAGCGCGGCGTCGAGCGCGGCGCGCAGGGCGTCGAGGCCCTGCCCGGTGATGGCGGAGACGCGCACCACGGGTGCGCCGGCGAGCGTGGTGGGGGCGAGCAGATCGCGCAGCTCCTCCTCGACCAGCTCCAGCCACTCCGCGTCGTCGACGAGGTCGCACTTGGTGAGCGCGACCACGGCGTGCGCGACGCCGAGCAGGTCGAGGATGGCGAGGTGCTCGCGGGTCTGCGGCATCACCCCCTCGTCGGCGGCGACCACGAACAGCGCGAGGTCGATCGCGCCCGCGCCGGCGAGCATGTGGCGCACGAAGCGGACGTGGCCGGGCACATCCACCATCGACACCTCGCGGCCGGAGGGGAGGGTGAGCCAGGCGAAGCCCAGCTCGATGGTGAGGCCGCGCGCCTGCTCCTCGGCGAGGCGGTCGGGGTTGGTGCCGGTCAGCGCCTCGACGAGGCGCGACTTGCCGTGGTCGACGTGCCCGGCGGTGCCGATGACGTACATGGGGAGAGTGTAGGGGAAGGTAGTGTGGTTTACCGCCGGGTGGATCTGTCCAGGGCGAGGAGTGCATCCTGTTCCGTGTCAAGCCAGCTGTCGACGAACTGGGAATGTGCATTTATTTCGTCGACGCCAAAACCGTGGCACCCGGATGCGCTAATGCGCCAGAGTAGAATTGACTCACCAATGCCCATTACATCGACGCTTATAACTGTTAGAATGATCCGGAGAATTGCGGCTACGGTAGTCTGCTCCGCCAGCGTTCTCAGCTTCTGTCCACCGAGAGTTCTGTACACCGCGTAGGCTGTGCGGCTTCCGCTGCCGATAGTATGGAAGTACTCGTGCCAACTGCTTTCGTCGTTTATTTCGTACTCAAGAATGCACGCCGCCCCTCGGTCCAAAGCGCGCCGAGCGCCCAGTGGTGATATTTGGTAGGAACATCACGGGAGGGTGTGACCGGCTGCGTATGGAGGTGTATTCCTCTGCGAACGCCTTATCCAGAGCAGCCAGAAAGCTGTCACTCTTGTCGAACATATTCTTTGTAAGATTGAGTTGAGCGAGTCGGTCGGTCGTGCGTTGTGCGGATCCAACTGAACCGCTATAGCCGATTACGACTGGGTGATTCTTGACCTGTTCGATCTTGCGGACCAGCCACCTGACCTCAGTTGTGGTGTCTGTCGCCTGACTGTCCGAACCGATTAAGACACCATCGTTGTACATGAGCGCGACGATGACGGTCCCGGATGTGGGCATCTCAGGTGCTGTTACCAGCGAAAGAGGCTCTTGGTAGCGCATTCTGGATAGGCTCTGTAAATCTTACGCAGCAGACTGTTAAAAGTCTGCTCTTTAGTTACCGCATCCTTTACGATGTTCAGGTATTTGGCGACCTTGTTGTATGCGCGACTATTCAGGATCCGCACTCTCTCGTCACCGGCAGCAGTTCTTCGGTACTTCGACCACGACTTGACTGGGACAGGTACGCGTTCGACCAGTCCGTTGCCGTGTAGTAGCTCGAGGTCGTCATATATTTCGAAGCTGTATGGGCCCCAGTTGTATGTCATTAATTCATACACACGGCCTCGAAAGCGCCATATTCCTTGGCGAAGAGGAACATCCATTTCTGAATCCTAAGTGGGTCGAGATCTTGGTCAAAGAAGCTCAATAGTCAATCGCGCTTGTTCATGGGCGGCTCCTAGTCCTGGCAAGTATTCCTGGCAAGCAGAGCGGGCGCCTGAACTACGTGCATCATGTAGCCACCGTACCATGGCTTCTAGCGGTGGCCTCACGCATTCGAGCGCAGTCTGTGTGCGACAATTTCCGTCGGTACGCTCTCATGTTTCCATGCGAACGCTCAGGCGGCGGTGTTACCATCTTGGCAGTCGGAGCCTCCCATGCACCCCCTCGCGCTAGCGACCGAATCCGCCGAGGAGCACGCCGAGGCGGGGCACCCGGAGCGCCCGCAGCGCGTGGCGGCGGTGCTGCGGCAGCTCGAGACGCGCGGGCTGCGACCGCGCATGCTCGCGCTGCCCGCGCGCGAGGCCACCGACGCCGAGCTGTTGCGCGTCCACGACCGCACGCTACTGGATGCGCAGGCGGCGCTGGCGGCGCGCGGCGGCGGCCACGTCGATGCCGACACGTACGTCACGCCGGGCTCGCCCGCGGCCGCCCGGCGCGCGGCGGGGGCGGTGCTGGCGGCGCTCGACGCCGTGCTGGGCGGCGAGGCGCGCACGGCCTTCGCGGCGGTGCGCCCGCCGGGCCACCACGCCACGCGCGACGAGATGATGGGCTTTTGCCTGCTGAACAACGTCGCGATCGCGGCCGCCTCGGCGTTCGCGGCAGGCGTCGAGCGGCTGGCGGTGGTGGACTGGGACGTGCACCACGGCAACGGCACGCAGGCGATCTTCGACGCCGACCCACGGCTGCTCTACGTCAGCACCCACGCCGCGCCGTTCTACCCCGGCACGGGCCACTACCGCGAGCGCGGGCAGGGCGCCGCCGAGGGCACGAAGGTGAACGTGCCGCTGCTGCACGGCGCGGGCGACGACGCTCTGCTCGCCGCCTTCGAGCGCGTGGTGGTGCCGTCGCTGGAGCGCTTCCGCCCGCAACTCGTGCTGGTGTCGTGCGGCTGGGACGCGCACGCGCGCGACCCGCTGGCGCCGCTGGCGGTCACCACCGACGGCTACACGCGCGCGGCGCGCCTGGTGTTCGACGCCGCGGGCGCGCTGTGCGCGGGGCGGGTGGTGGTGGCGCTCGAAGGTGGCTACGACGCGCACGCGCTGGCGTGGTGCGCGAGCGCGCTTTGCGAGCTGCTGCTGGGCGACGAGCCGGCGCCGGACCCGGAGCCGCTGCACCCGCCGCCGGGGCCGGACGTCAGCGCGCTGCTGGACGCCGTGCGCGAGGCGGTGGGGCTGGTGCGATAGGGGGCGCGAGCCGCCGGACCCCGACCGTACCGTCGCGCTGCTGGACGCCGTGCGCGAGGCGGTGAGGCTGGTGCGGTAGGGGCGCGCGCGCCGCCGTGGCCCGGCCGTATCACCTCGCTGCTGGACGCCGTGCGCGAGGCGGTGTGGCTGGTGCGGTAGGGGCGCGCGCGCCGCCGTGGCCTGGCCGTATCACCTCGCTGCTGGACGCCGTGCGCGAGGCGGTGGGGCTGGCTCGGTAGGGGGCTGCTAGCTGGCGCGACGGCGCAGCGTGCCTCCGCACAGGCAGCCGCGGCAGGCTGGCAGCTCGCGCTCGATCACGAACTGCGCGGCGTGGAGCGCCTCCGGCATCGCCAGTATGGCGTCGATGCCCGGCTCGTCGCCGGCTTCGATCAGACGGCGCAGCGCCTGGTTCCAGTCGGTGACTATCCAGGTCGAGCGCGCGTTCGCGTCGCCGCCCAGCAGCTCGATCAGCTCGCGCTTGACGCCGCGCGCCGCCGGGTGATCGCGCCCGAGCGCGGGCACGCCCTCCCAGCACTCAGCGGCGCAGAAGCGGAACTGCCCCTCGTCGAGGTGGCGGACGCGCTTCAGCAGCTCGTCGAGCGTGAGCTCGGCGCGCCTCAGCAGGTCCCAGCACTCGTGCAGCGCCCGCGCGCTGGCGTACGGATCGCGGGGCGCCATCATCGCCGCCGCGAGCCGCTCGAGGCGCTCGTTCTCGGGGCGCGCCGCCGTGCCTCGCGGAACTGGCGGACGTTGGCGGGAGAGTCGCCCATGGGGGGATTATCGACACTCGGCGCGGGTGCGAGAGGGCGGCGCAGGCGGGCGCGTAGGCGCGTGCGCCGTTCGTTCGACGCTGCTCAGGTGCCAGTGGCAGCGGCCGAGCGCTCCGGCAGCAGGTCGACGAAGACTTCGTTTGCGAGCAGCAGCCCGCGCGCCGTGAGTCGCAGGCGGTCGCCCGCCTGCTCGAGCAGCCCGAGCGCGCGGTGGCGCTCGATCGCCGCGCTGAACGCCGCCTCCGGCGTGACGCCGAAGCGCTCGCGGAACTCGGCCACCGAGACGCCCTCCAGCAGCCGCAGCCCGAGGATCATGGCGTCGGCGCGCCGCATGGCGTCGTCGGGGGTCTCGCCGCCGGCGATCTGCTGCAGCGTGCCGCCGCCGGTGGCCTGCCGCTGCGCGTGCGACGCCTCGACGGCCTCGATGTAGCGGTTGGGGGCGTCGATGTTGGCGAATCGTTGCCCGGCGAAGAAGGAGTGCGCGCCCGCGCCGAGCCCGAGGTACGGCTCGGCGCGCCAGTAGACGAGGTTGTGACGGCACTCGCGCCCAGGCAGCGCCCAGTTCGAGATCTCGTACTGGCGGTAGCCCGCGGCGTCGAGGCGATCGCGTGTCCACTCGTACTGGTCGGCGGCGACGTCTGGGTCGGGGGCGGGGAGTTGGCCCTTCGACACCTGGTAGTAGAGCGCGGTGCCGGGCTCCACGGTGAGCGCGTAGCAGGAGAGGTGCTCGGGGCGCAGCTCCAGCGCGCGCTCCAGCGTCTGCTGCCAGCGCGCGAGCGGCTGGTCGATCAGCCCGAAGATGAAGTCGAGGTTGAGGTTGTCGAAGCCCGCCGCGCGCGCGGCGCGCACCGCCTCCAGCGCACGCTCGGCGCTGTGGATGCGGTCGAGCAGCCGCAGCTCGTCGTCGTGCAGCGACTGCACGCCGATCGAGAGGCGGTTGAGGCCCAGCGCGCGCAGCCCCTCGAGGTGCTCGCGGGTGAGCTCGCCGGGGTTCGCCTCCAGCGTCCACTCGGCGTCCGGCGCGAGCTCGTAGCGCTCGCGGATCGCGGCGGTGATCGCGCGCATGTCGTCGAGGCTGGTGAGGCTCGGTGTGCCGCCGCCGAAGAACACAGTCGTGACGCGGTGGTCGCGCGCGGCGGGCGCCCACAGCGCGAGCTCGTGCAGCAGTGCGGCGGTGTAGCCCGGCACGAGGTGGTCGAGGTGGGCGTAGGAGTTGAAGTCGCAGTAGCCGCACTTGGCGGTGCAGAAGGGGATGTGCACGTAGAGCGCGAGCGGGGCCTTCACCCGCTCAGGGTATCAGCCGGGACGGGACGGGACGGGCCGCGCGACCGGGCCGGCTGCAGCAGCTCGGCTACGGGATGCCGAGGTAGCCCAGACCCTCGTCCGTCGCGCGCGCTCGGCCGTAGGGGCGTGTGGGGCGCTTGCGCCGCAAGTCCCCAGCCAGCTCTACAAGGTCGTGCCATATGTAGTTGGGCGTGGGATGCTCTGCGGTCGCGCTGTCAGTGGCTGCGCTCACGTACTCCCAGAGCGACTTGGTGTCGGCGGCATTCAGTCGCGCGATGTAGTAGTACCAGCCGAAGAGATCGTCGCGCTTCAGTCATCCGCGCCAGTACATGGAGGCGACGGAATCGAGGTAGTTCAGGTAGTTGTCCAGCCGCTGGTTGAGTTCCCGCTCTGTATCGTCGAACTTCAACGTGTATGGATCCGCCTCTGGCGGAATAAGCTGTTCGATGAGTGCTCGCAGCGTGTTGCCGTCCGCGCTGTAGTGCTCGATCCAGCTGGCGATCTCGCCGAAGTTCTCGTTGGTTCTGAACTCCCGGCGCATTGCGAGCTCAGTTCGGCGCCGCTCTTCGCCTCATCTTGATCATGTATCCAACACCCGTGAGTCCCGCTGCGACGGCCGCAACGAGCGCCAGCAGTAGAGACCCCCACTCGGCGTCCATGAGCGCGTCTCCTCAACTTCCCAGCGGGGCGATGGTGATCGCGGCGAGTCTGCGCTGTGAACGCCCCCCGCGGTCTCCCGAAACCACGATGCTTCGCGGCAGTGTACTGGTCCGTCGCCCCTCCTCGTGCGCCAAGCCGGGGCGCGCGTTGCCGCGCCCGGGGGCGCGTGCGAGACTCGGCGGCATGCGCACGAGCATGAAGAGCCACGGCTGCGGCGAGCTGCGCGAGTCCGACGCCGGGACCCGCGTCACGCTCGCGGGCTGGGTGCACCGGCGACGCGACCACGGCGGGCTGATCTTCTTCGACCTGCGCGACTCCAGCGGCCTCGTGCAGGTGGTCGTGCACCCCGAGCGCTCGAGCGCCGCCTTCGCCACCGCGCAGGAGCTGCGGCCCGAGTACGTGGTGCGCGTCACCGGTGAGGTGGTACCCCGGCGCGAGGGCACGCGCAACGACGACCTCCCCACCGGCGCGATCGAGGTGGCGACCGCCGAGCTGGAGGTGCTCAACGCCTCTGAGACACCCCCGTTTCCGGTCAACCAGGAGACGCCGGTGGACGAGGCGACGCGGCTGCGCTACCGCTACCTCGACCTGCGCCGCGAGCGTATGGCGTCGAACCTGCGCCTGCGTCACCGTGTGGTGCGGTTCATGCGCGAGTTCATGGCGCGCGAGGGCTTCATCGAGATCGAGACGCCGGTGCTGAACGTGCCCACGCCGGAGGGCGCGCGCGACTACCTTGTGCCGAGCCGCGTGCACCCGGGGCGCTTCTACGCGCTGCCGCAGTCGCCGCAGCAGTGGAAGCAGCTGCTGATGGTGGCGGGCTTCGAGCGCTACTTTCAGATCGCGCGCTGCTACCGCGACGAGGACCTGCGCGCCGATCGCCAGCCCGAGTTCACGCAGCTCGACTTCGAGCTCTCGTTCGTCAATCAGGACGATGTGATGGCGCTGGTGGAGTCGCTGTACGCGTCGCTGTGCGCCGAGCTGGGGCCGCAGTACCGGCTGCCGCACCCGTTCCCGCGTCTCACCTACCGCGAGGTGATCGAGCGCTACGGCTCGGACAAGCCGGACCTACGCTACGGCCTCGCGATCGCCGACCTCACTTCGGCGCTGGCGGCGAGCGAGTTTCAGGTCTTCCGGCGCGCGATCGAGGGCGGCGGCCGCGTGCGCGGGTTCGCGGTGCCCGGCGCCGCCGTCACGCCGCGGCGCGGCCTCGAGCGGCTGGTGGAGCTGGCGCGCGAGCAGGGGGCGGGCGGTCTGGTGTGGATCGCCATCGACGGCGAAGGCCCCGTCGAGGGTCTCGCGATGGACGCCGTGCGCTCCCCGGCGGCGCGCTTCCTCGACGCCGCGACGGTGGCGGAGCTGGCGCGGCGCTGCGGCGCGGAGCGCGGCAGCCTGCTGCTGCTCGCCGCCGATCGCGACGCGGTGACCTCGAAGGTGCTCGACGCGTTGCGGCGGCAGGTGGCGGAGGAGCACGCGCTGGCCGACCCCTCGACGCTGGAGTTCGCCTTCGTCACCGAGTTCCCGATGTTCGAGCCTGACGCCACCACCGGCGGCTGGGGGGCGGTGCACCACCTCTTCACGGCGCCGTTCGCGGAGGACGTGCCGCTGCTGGCTTCGAACACCGGCGCGGTGCGCTCGCAGGCCTACGACCTGGTGTGCAACGGGCAGGAGATCGGGTCGGGGTCGATCCGAATCCACCGCCGGGACGTACAACTGAAGGTGCTGGAGTTGCTCGGCATCCCGCTGGACGAGGCGGAACGGAAGTTCGGCCACATGCTGACCGCGTTCACCTTCGGTGCCCCGCCCCACGGCGGCATGGCCCCCGGAATCGACCGCACGGTGGCGCTGCTGGCGGGCGAGCGCGACATCCGCGAGGTGATCGCGTTCCCGAAGACGAAGTCCGCCTCCGACCCGATGACCGGCGCGCCCTCGACGGTGGCGGCTGCGCAACTGGCGGAGGTGCACGTCGCGCTGGCGCCGGACGCCGAGCAGGCGGCGGCGGGGGCATTGGCGCGGCCTGCGGTATGATGGGCGCCGTTCTGCTCTCTCACCACCATTTCTCTCGCCACCATTCGGTACTATTCGGTCCGATCGTCACACGTTCGACTGTGTAGCGGAGCCGCCTGATGAGTCCGAACCGTCTGTTAGCGATCCTGCTCGGCGTGGTCGCCGCGCTGGTGCTGGTGATCGGCGGCTTCTCCGTCGTGCTGCTGCTCTCCGGCCGCGGCGGTGACGAGGGCTCGCCCAGCGGCGTTACCACCGGCACCGGCGCGGGCGGCTCCAAGAGCGGGGCGGGCGCCGTGCTGCGGCTACCCGGCGCCGACCCGATCACGCTCGACCCTGCACTCGCCGGCGACTCCACCTCGGCGGAGTACATCGTCGAGCTCTTCAGCGGCCTCGTCACCATCGACCAGAAGCTCAGCCTCCAGCTCGACCTCGCCGAGTCCTACGAGGTGAGCGCGGACGGGCTGACCTTCACCTTCAAGCTGCGCGACAACGCGGTGTTTCAGAGCGGCCGCCGCGTCACCGCCAGCGACGTGCAGTGGTCGATCGACCGTGCCGCATCGCCGGTGCCGGTGGGCGCGACGCAGCCCTCGACGACGGCGCTGGCATACCTCGGGGACATCGACGGCGTGCGCGAGCGGTTCTTCGGGCAGGCGCCGAGCGTGCGCGGCCTCCAGGTCGTGGACGAGCGCACGATCCGCATCCGCCTCAAGGAGGCGCTGCCGCCGCCGCTCTTCCTGGCCAAGTTGAGCTACCCGACCGCGTTCGTGGTCGACCGCCAGCAGCTGGAGAGCAACCCGCGCAACTGGACGCGCAAGCCCAACGGCACCGGGCCCTACCAGCTCAAGGAATGGCGGTTGGGCGAGCGCATCGTGTTGCAGGCGAACCAGCGCTTCTACCGTGGCGCGCCGCCGCTGCCGCAGGTGTTGTACGACCTGCAGGGCGGCTCCGCGCTCACGCGCTTCGAGAACAACGAGCTCGATGTCGCGGCCATCGGCCTGGCCGACATCGAGCGTGCGCGCGATCCGTCGAACGTCCTCAGCAAGCTCTACCAGCAGGCGCCGCAGTTCACCATCTTCTACATCGCGTTCAACACCAAGGTGCCGCCGTTCGACGACGTGAACGTGCGCCGGGCGCTGGCGCAGGCGATCGACCGCAAGAAGGTGGCGACGGTCACGTTCAACAACATGTGGTTGCCGGCCACAGGCGTGCTGCCGCCGCAGCTGCCCGGCTTCACCGCCGAGGACAAATCGCTGCCCTTCGACCCCGCGGCCGCGCGCGCGTCGCTGAAGGCGTCGAAGTACGGGTCCGCCGACAAGTTGCCGCCGATCATACTCACCGAGGTGGGCGGTGGCGCCGAGGCCGGCATCGACACACAGGCGTTCCTCGAGCAGTGGAAGACCGAGCTGGGGCTCCGGGTCGAGATCCGGCAGACGGACTTTGCGACTTTCCTCGCGGATCAGGACTCGGGGCGGCTGCAGATGTTCAACGCCGGATGGATCATGGACTACCCGGACGCTGAGGACGTGATCGACCTGAAGTTCCACTCCGCGTCGTCGCTGAACGACCTCGGCTACTCCAACGCGCAGGTCGATAAGCTGCTCGACGCCGCGCGCGTGAACAAGGATCCGGTGCAGCGGGTGCAGCAGTACCAGCAGGCGGAGAGGCTGATCATCGCCGATGTGGCGTGGATACCGCTCTACTTCGCGCAGTCCCATGTGGTGGTGAACAAGGACGTGCAGGGGTGGTTCGTGCCACCGATGGTGATCCCGCGCCTGCGCTTCGTGCGCTTGAACCGGTAGCGTCCTGTGGCATCGTACATCGCCCGGCGGCTGGCCTGGCTGCCGCTACACCTGCTGCTGGTTACCTTCTTCACGTTCTCGATCGCGCGCTTCGGGCCCGGCGACCCGGTGTCGGTGGCGGCCGGGCAGTTCCGCGACCCGCAGGTGTTGGAGCGTGTGCGGGCCGAGCGCGGACTGGATGGCAGCCTCGTGGAGCAGTACGTGCGCTGGGTGAACCGCGCCGTGCGCGGCGACTTCGGCCAGTCGTTCCTGCAGCAGGGCTACTCCGTGGGCGAGTTGATCCGCGGCAAGATCTTGGTCTCCGCCCAGCTCGGGTTCATCTCGCTGCTGATCGTGTTCGGGCTCGGCATCCCGCTGGGGTTGCTAGCGGCGCGGGCGAGCGGCAGCTGGATCGACCCGCTGGTGATCTCGGTGCTGCTGTTCATGCAGGCGCTGCCGGTGCTGGTGGTGATCCCGCCGCTGCTGTGGCTGTTCGCGTTGCGGCTCGACATCCTGCCCACCGGCGGCTGGGACGGGCTGGTCGACATCTACTGGATTCGCGGCGTGGTGGCCGTGCCGATCCCGGACCCGCACCTCTACCTGCCGCTGTTCGTGCTCTCCTTGCCCGGATTCGCCAGCATCGCGCGCCTCGTGCGCGTCACGGCGCTCGAGGTGCTGCGAGAGGACTACGTGCGCACCGCGCGCGCCAAGGGCCTCTCTGAGTACACGGTGGCGCTCAAGCACGTGCTGCCGAACTCGCTGCTGCCGATCGTCACTGTGATCGGGTTCGCGCTCACCGGCATCCTCGGCGGCGCGTTCTTCACGGAGACGCTGCTGGGCATCCCCGGGATCGGGCGCTTCACCTTCGAGGCCGTGCGCAGCCGCGACTACGATGTGATCCTGGCGCTGACCGTGATCGTCTCGGCGGCGTTCGTGCTGGTGAACCTGGTGGCGGAGATCGCATACGCTTTCATCGACCCCCGCGTCCGCCTCGGCGCGGAGAGCACGACGTGACCGCCACCGCCGCCGCCGGCCCGCTCGACCAGCCCGTGCCGGCGCGCGGTCAGAGCCAGGGCGCGCTGCTGTGGTCGAGGCTGCGCCGCAAGCGCGCCGCGATGGCGTCGCTGGTGGTGATCGCGGCGATCTACATGATGGGCATCTTCGCGCCGGTGCTCGCGCCGTACTCCTACTCGCAGCAGGACCTCGACCGCCAGTGGGAGGGCCCCACGGCCGACCACTGGCTGGGCACCGACACGCTCGGCCGCGATATGCTCAGCCGCGCCATGTACTCGGCGCGCACGACCGTGATAGTGACGCTGGCGGTGGTGTTGAGCGGCTCGCTGATCCTTGGTAACGCGCTGGGGCTGCTGGCCGGCTACCGCGGCGGCCGCATCGATAGCGTGGTGATGCGCGCCGGCGATGTCTTTGCGGGGCTGCCCGACATCATGCTGTTGATCTTGATCAACGCCGCTTTCGGCGAGCGCGTGAGCTCTCTCACGCGCTGGGTGGACACCCATACCTTCGTCAGCGGCCTCACGGCCACCGGCGCCGCATCCTACATCACGGTCTTCGGGGCGCTCACGCTGTTCTCGTGGGTGGGGACCGCGCGCCTGATCCGCTCGCAGGTACTGCAGCTGCGCGAGCGCGACTTCGTGCTCGCCGCTCGCGCCATCGGCGCTACGCCGCGGCGCGTGATCTCGCGGCATCTGTTGCCGAACGTGTCGAACCTGATCATCCTGTCGGTCTCCGGGGGTCTGGGCGCGATCGCCGGATCCGAGATCGTGCTGACGTGGTTCGGCGTCGGCGTGCAGCCGCCCGCGGCCTCGTTCGGCGCGATGATCTTCGAGGCGGGGAGCGTGCGCATGTTCCAGACGCATCCCCACCTGCTGATGGTGCCGGCGGCGTTCGTCACCGCGCTGCTGTTCTCCTTCGCTCTGCTCGGCGACGGCCTGAACGACGCGGTACGGGGCCGCTGACGGCCATCGGGGGGATTCCCTGAGCGCGGCCGCTGCGGCGAGCGGTGCTATACTTCACCAGTCAGAACTTCACCAGTCAGAACTTCACCAGTCAGACTTGATTCAGCGAGCGATTAAAGGGTTTCGCCTTTGCCTGTGACGACAGAGCGTCTGCCACGGTCTCTAGTTGCCCTGAAGTTCGAGGTCGAACAAGAGCGCCTCGAAGCCTCCATGGGCCGGGCCGTGCAGCGCGTCTCCAAGCAGGTGCGCATCCCCGGCTTCCGGCCGGGCAAGGCGCCTCGCGACCTTGTGGAGCGCACCGTCGGCCGCTCCGCGCTGCTGCAGGAGGCGCTCGACCTGCTGCTGCCCGCTCTCTACAGCGAGACGATCGCGGCGCAGGCGATCGATGTCATCGGCCAGCCCGAGTTCGAACTCGAATCGCTGGAGCCGGTGATCGTCAACGTCCGCGTGCCGGTGCGTCCCACGATCGATCTCAAGGACTACGGCTCGCTGCGCGCGCCGCGCGAGCCGGTGCAATCCACCGCTGAGCGGCTCGAGCAGGAGTTGACGGCGTTGCGTCGCCGCTTCGCCACGCTGGAGCCGGTGGAGCGCGCGGTGGCATGGGGTGACACGGTGCGCGCCGACGTCACCGCTGCCGTGGAGGGGCAGGCCGAGCCGCACTCCGAGCAGGACGCGGAGTTCCGCGTGGAGCAGGGCACGCAGGTCTCGCTGCCCGGGTTCCTCGAGCACCTCGCCGGCCTCGAGCGCGGCGGGCCGCACGAGTTCTCCTTCGCGCTGCCGGCGGACTTTGAGGCGACGGAGCTGGCCGGCAAGACGGTGAGCTACACGGTGCGCATCCACGAAGTGAAGCACGAGGTGCTGCCGGAGCTGGACGACGACTTCGTGCAGTCGATCGACGAGGAGGGCGTGACCAGCGTCGAGCAACTGCGCGAGCGGGTGCGCGACAACCTCCAGCGGCAACTGGAGCAGGCGGCGCTGGGCAAGTACCAGGACGAGCTTGTGGACCTGCTGGTCGCCGGCGCCGAGCTGGACTACCCCGAGGTGCTGGTCGAGCGCGACATCGATCGCCTGCTGGATCAGCAGTCCAACCACGCCACGCACACGCCCGAGGAGCTGGCCCGCTGGCTGGAGCGCGTGGGCAAGACGGAGCAGGAAGTCCGCGACGCGCTGCGCGAGCAGGCGGATCTCGACGTGCGGCGCGGGCTGGTGCTCGGCGAGCTGGTGCGCCGCGAGCAGATTGCGATCACCGAGCAGGACATCGATGGCGAGCTGGAGCTGATACTGGGCGGGACGCTCGGTGGCACCGACGATACAGCCGAGGGCAACGATGAGCGGCGCGCCCAGTTGCGGGGCATGTTCGACACGCCGGAGATGCGTGCATCACTTCGCAACCGTCTCACCACGCAGCGCGCGCTGGACCGCCTGACCGAGATCTGCTCGCAGCCGGCGGAGGCGGTGGAAGAGGCGGCGTCACGGCAGCGCGGCACGCGGCGCCGGCGCGGCGCACAGGCCGCCGCGGGCGGCGAGGCAGCGGCCGGGGACGCCCAGCAGTCGGAGCAGTCGGAGCAGTCGGAGCAGTCGGGAGACACGCAGGAGCCGGACACGGAGCAGGGCGACGAGCACGGCGTGGAGCCGCGACCGCTCGCCTAGAACGGGCTACGCAGTGATTATTTCGCCACAGGCCATCGTCCCGATGGTGGTCGAGCAGACCGCGCGCGGCGAGCGTGCCTACGACATCTACTCGCTGCTGCTGAAAGAGCGCATCGTCTTCCTCGGTACGCCGATCGACGACCAGGTGGCGAACTCGATCGTCGCGCAACTGCTCTTCCTGGCGCGCGAGGATCCGGACCGCGACATCCAGCTGTACATCAACTCGCCGGGCGGTTCGATCTCCGCCGGACTGGCGATCTACGACACGATGCACCTGGTGCAGCCGGATATCTCCACGATCGCCGTCGGGATCACCGCTTCGATGGGGACGGTGCTGCTTTCGGCCGGGCAGAAGGGGAAGCGCTACGCGCTTCCGAACGCCACCGTCCACTTCCACCAGGCGATGTTGAGCCGGGTCGGGGGGCAGGCGCGCGACATCGAGATCGCAGCGCGGGAGATCCTGCGCGAGAACGACATCATCCGGAACATCCTGATCCAGAACACCGGCCAGCCAGCCGAAAAGGTCAATGCGGACATGGACCGCGACTTCTACATGAGCGCGGCGCAGGCGCTGGACTACGGGCTGGTCGACGCCATCCTGGCCCGCCGCGTGATCGAAAAGAAGTCGTGATCGAATAGCCGTAACGCGGGCGGATGAGCGGTGTACGCTAAGACTGCGCTGGGCTGAGGGGAAGGCCAGATGGCGACTGGGACCACAGGCCGCGGCAGCCGCGTCCAGTACCACTGCTCGTTCTGTGGCAAGAACCAGGACCAGGTCAAGCGCCTGATCGCGGGGCCCGGCGCCGTCTACATCTGCGACGAGTGCGTCGAGCTCTGCCGGGAGATCATCAGCGAGGAGTCGCAGAGCGGGCGCACCGCCGCGCGCGGCGAACGCAAGCGGTTGACCACCCCGCACGAGCTGGTGCAGCAGCTCGCCGAGTACATCGTGGGGCAGGAGCGCACCAAGCGCGTGCTCTCCGTCGCCGTCTACAACCACTACAAGCGCATCGACGCCCCGCACCAGGCCGACGTGGAGCTGGAGAAGTCCAACATCCTGTTGATCGGCCCCACCGGCGTGGGCAAGACCGCGTTCGCGCGCACGCTGGCGCGCGTCCTCGATGTCCCGTTCTCGATCGCGGATGCCACCGCGCTGACCGAGGCGGGCTACGTCGGCGAGGACGTCGAGAACATCCTCCTGCACCTGATCCAGGCCGCCGACTTCGACATCCAGAAGGCGGAGCGCGGGATCATCTACATCGACGAGATCGACAAGATCGCGCGCAAGAGCGACAATCCATCGATCACCCGCGACGTCTCCGGCGAAGGGGTGCAGCAGGCGCTGCTCAAGATCATCGAGGGCTGCGTCGCCAGCGTGCCGCCGCAGGGCGGCCGCAAGCACCCGCACCAGGACTTCATCCAGATCGACACGACGAACATCCTGTTCATCGTGGGTGGCGCCTTCGAGGGGTTGGAGCGCATCATCTCGCGCCGCAGCGGACTGGGCATGCGCCGGCTGGGCTTCGGCCCCAGCTCCGAGACGAGCGCCGCCGATCGCGAGCGCGAGCGCTCAGAGATCCTGCAGCACGTCAGCCACGACGATCTGCTGCAGTTCGGGCTGATCCCGGAGTTCGTGGGCCGCCTGCCAGTGATGTCGGTGCTTGACCCGCTGGATGTCGACATGATGACCATGATCATGACGCACCCCAAGAACGCGGTCGCCCGCCAGTTCCAGCGCCTGTTCGCGCTCGACAACATCGAGCTCGTGTTCACCGACGATGCGCTGCACGAGATCGCGGTGCAGGCGCTCACGCTCAAGACCGGCGCGCGCGGGCTTCGCACCGTGGTCGAGGAGCTACTGCTGGACGTGATGTACGAGGCGCCGACGCGCCAGGACATCGTGAAGTGCGTCGTCTCCGCCGAGACCGTGCGCGGCCACAGGCGCCCGCTGCTGGTGACGAAGTCCGGTGAGGAGATCGTCGACAGTGGCGAGAGCGACACCGAAGCCGTCCAGGAGTCGGCGTAGGCCAGCCGCCAGCCGCCCGCCGCCCGCCGTCAGCAGGCGGGGGCGGTGCTATCCTCGCCGTATGCCGACGCCCCCTCCACCCGCCACCGGCCGCCGGCCCGCTCGCAACGCGCGTCCGCGCCTCGATGACCTGCTCGTGGAGCGCGGGCTGGCCGCCGACCGCGCGGAGGCGCGCGCGCTGGTGCTGGCGCGTGCGGTGCTGATCGCGGGCGCCCCGGCGGCGGCGGCCGCCGCGCACGTCGATGCCGGCGTCGCGCTCAGCCTGCGCGAGCGAGGGCGCTACGCGAGCCGCGGCGGCGAGAAGCTCGCCGGCGCGCTGGAGCGTTGTGCCGTCAGCGTCGAGGGCGCGCGGTGCCTCGATGCGGGCGCCTCCGCCGGCGGGTTCACGGACTGCCTGCTCCAGCGTGGGGCCTCACACGTGACAGCGGTGGACGTCGCCTACGGTGCGCTGGCGCCGCACCTGCGCGCCGACTTGCGCGTGACGGTGCTGGAGCGCACGAACGTGCGGCTGCTGGCCCCGCTGCAGCCGTCGGTGGACCTGGCGGTGCTGGACCTCTCGTTCATCTCGCTGACGGCGGTGCTGCCCGCGGTCCTCCGCAGCGTGCGCCCCGGCGGCGACCTGCTGGCGCTGGTGAAGCCGCAGTTCGAGGCCGCGCGCGCGCAGGTGCCGCGCGGCGGGGTGGTGGAGGAGGCGACGGTCCACGCCTCGGCGGTCGCGCGCGTCGCGCTGTGGGCGATTAACGCCGGGCTGCGCGTGCGCGGCGTGATCCGCTCGCCGCTGCTCGGCCCGTCCGGCAACCGCGAGTTCTTCCTCTGGCTGCGGCGGCCATGAAGCGCGTGGGCTTTTGCTACCACCCGGCGCTGGAGGGCGCGCGCCCGCTGGCCGAGCGGCTGGCCGAGCAGACGCGCCAGCGCGGCATCGCGGTCTGGCTGGCCGCGCTGGCATGGGAGCACGTCGATCGTTCGCTGGCGGAGCAGGTGCCGGGGTCGGACCTGCTGGTATGCGTGGGCGGGGACGGCACGGTGCTGCACGCCTGCGAGATCGCGGCTCGCGTCGGCACGCCGGTGTTCGGCGTGCGCATCGGGCGGCTCGGCTTCCTCTGCGAGGTGACCGCGGATGAGGCGGAGCCGGCGCTGGCGCGCGTGCTGAACGGCGAGGCACGGCTGGAGCGCCGCACCATGGTGCAGGCACAGTTCGGCGGCCGAGAGGCGGCGCACGCTCTCAACGACGTGGTGATCGGGCGGCGCGGGCTCGGACGCACGATCTCCGTGGGGGTCCGCATCGAGAACGTGCTGATCGCCGAGTACCGCGCCGACGCCGTGATCGTCGCCACTGCCACCGGGTCCACGGGCTACACGATCTCGGTCGGCGGCCCGATCCTGTACCCGACCTCCGACGAGATGGTGCTGGTGCCGGTGGCACCGCATCTCTCGCGCAACAACGCGCTCGTGCTCCCCGCCGACACACGGGTGCAGCTGGAGGTCGCGCGCGGGTTCGAGGCCTACATCACGGTCGACGGCCAGCTCGAGCAGCCGGTGCCGTCCGGCGCCGTGGTGGAGGTCTCGCGTTCGCCGCGCACCGCCGATTTCCTGCGGCTGGGCGGCAGCAGCCAGTTCTACGCGAACGTCGCGCGCCGCCTCGGCTGGCTGCGCGCCGACCATGTGTTCGGCTCCCCCGACCGGCAGGCGGATGAGCGCTAGCGGGGCACGGTTTCCGGGCACGCGCCGCCCACGCTATGCTGGCTGCGACGCGCATGACGCCACGCCGCACAATGTGTCGAGTGCCGCCGATTGGTGCCGAATGGTCCTCACACCATGACCGCCGAGACCGCGCCCATCGCTTCGACGCCAGCCACGGCGGTCACCGTGGAGCGCGCCACCGTGCGTGATGTGGCGGGCATCCACGAGCTCGTAAACTTCTGGGCGGCGAAGGGTGAACTGCTGCCGCGGACGCTCGGCGAGACCTACGAGAATCTGCGCGACTTCTTCGTGGTGCGGGAGGGGGATCGGGTGGTCGGCTGCGTGGCGCTGCACATCATGTGGGCGGACCTCGCGGAGGTGCGCTCGCTGGCCGTCACGGAGGACCGCCAGTCGCAGGGCTACGGCGGGGTGCTGGTGAACGCCTGCGTGGAAGAGGGGCGGGGGCTGGGGCTGTCGAGCCTGTTCGCGCTCACGTACCGGCCCGGCTTCTTCGAGCGGCTGGGTTTCGTGCAGGCGGACGTGATGAGCCTGCCGCGCAAGGTGTGGAACGAATGCTACCGCTGCCCCAAGTTCCCGGGCTGCGAGGAGATCGCGATGACGCTCGAGCTGCGGCCGGCGGGCGCGTGAGCGATCCCGTCCCCACGCCGGTCGTCACCGAGACCGAGACGCTGCTGCGCAGCCACCTCTTCGATGTCGTGCGGTTGGAGGTGCGCTACGACGGCGAGCCGCCGGTCTCGCGCGACCTCGTGCGTCACAGCGGCGCCGTGGCGATGGTGGCGCTCGACGAGGAGCGCCGCTGGCTGTTGGTGCGCCAGTTCCGCTACGCGACGGGCTGCGCGATGCTGGAGATCCCCGCTGGCAAGCTCGAACCGGGCGAGTCGCCGGCGGCGACCGCGGCACGCGAGCTGCGCGAGGAGACCGGGTACGCCGCCTCCGCGCTGGAGCCGCTGGGAGGCTCGTGGATGGCCCCCGGCTTCTGCGACGAGTACATGCACTTCTTCCTCGCCACCGGCCTGCGTTACGACCCGCTGCCGCCGGACGCTGACGAGCGCCTGTCCGAGCCGCTCGCGTTCACGCTCGAGCAACTGGAGGCGGCGATCGACGGGGGCGAGATCCGCGACGCCAAGACGCTCGTCGCGGTGACGCTCTGGCGACGCCACAGCGCTCGCGCCGGGCAGGCGCAGGCGGGGGGCTTGACCCTGCGCCGGGCGCGGCGAATAGTCACCACACGCCCGCGGGGCTGACCAACGGATAGCGCCCGGAGCAACAGGTGGCTGAAGCCCTCCAGCACGACATCGTGATCGTGGGCGGCGGTGGCGCGGGGCTCCGCGCCGTGATCGCCGCGGCCGAGGCCTACCCCGGCCTCGACATTGCGATGGTGTCGAAGGTCTACCCGATGCGCAGCCACACCGTCTCCGCGGAGGGCGGCGCGGCGGGCGTGATCAAGCCCAACGACACGCTCGACGAGCACGCTTTCGACACCATCTCCGGCGCCGACTGGCTTGCCGACCAGGACGCCGTCGAGCTCTTCGTGCGCGAGGCCCCGCGCGAGCTGGTGCAGCTTGAGCACTGGGGCTGCCCGTGGAGCCGCGAGCCCGACGGCAGCGTCGCGGTGCGGCCCTTCGGCGGCATGAAGAACGAGCGCACGTGGTTCGCCGCCGACAAGACCGGTTTCCACATGCTGCACGCGCTGTTCCAGACCTCGCTCCAGCACACGCAGGTGAAGCGCTACGACGAGTGGTTCGCCACGCGCCTGCTGGTCGAGGACGGCCGCTGCCAGGGGGTGGTGGCGATCGAGCTGCGCACCGGCCAGCTGCGCGCGATCCTGGGAAAAGCCGTGATCATGTGCACCGGCGGCGGCGGCCGCATCTTTCCGTTCACGACCAACGCCGCGATCAAGACCGGCGACGGCTTGGGCATGGCGTACCTCGCTGGGGTGCCGCTCAAGGACCTCGAGTTCGTGCAGTACCACCCCACCGGGCTGCCGGGCACGGGCATCCTGATCACGGAGGCGGCGCGCGGCGAGGGCGGCATCCTGGTCAACAACAAGGGCCAGCGCTACCTCGCCGACTACAACCTCGGCACGCCGCTGGACGTCGGCGACCAGCGGCACCCGCAGCTGCGCAGCATGGAGCTGGGTCCGCGCGACCGCCTCTCGCAGGCGTTCATGCACGAGCAGGAGAAGGGCAACGTCTTCGAGGGGCCCTACGGCACCTACGTGCACCTGGACGTGCGCCACCTCGGTGAGAATAAGATCGACTCCAAGATCCCGTTCGTGCGCGAGCTGGCGAAGAATTACGCCGGCATCGACCCGGTGCATCAGCCGATCCCGGTGCGTCCCGTCGTGCACTACATGATGGGTGGCATCAGCACCAACATCAGCGCCGAGACCGTGCTGCCCGGGCTCTACGCGGCCGGCGAGTGCGCCTGCGTCAGCATCAACGGCGCGAACCGCCTCGGTTCCAACTCGCTGACCGAGCTGCTGGTGTTCGGCGCGATCGCCGGGCGCAACGCGGCCGAGTGGGCGCGCTCGCATCCCGGGCTCAACCGCGCGGCGCTGGAGCGCCAGGCGGATGTGGAGCAGCAGCGCATCGCGCACGACTTGATCAACAAGCACGGCGGCACGGAGCGCATCGCCACGATCCGCACCGAGCTCCAGCTGGCGATGGAGTCGGGCGCCGGCATCTACCGCACGCAGTCCTCGCTGCAGGCGACCGCGGACAAGGTGGCTGAGCTGAAGCAGCGCTATGCCAACATCACGCTTGACGACCATAGCCTGAGCTTCAACACAGAGCTCACATCCGCGCTGGAGCTGGAGTTCATGCTGCACATCGCTGAGGCGCTGACGCACTCCGCGCTCCAGCGCAAGGAGTCGCGCGGCTCGCATCAGCGCACGGACTTCCCTCAGCGCGACGATCAGCACTACCTGCGGCACTCGCTGGCGCACCACACGGACGCCGCGCCGCGCATCGACTACGCGGATGTGGCGATCACAAGCTGGCCGCCCGGCGAGCGTGTCTACGGGCGGGCAGAGGAGCCGGCGCGCACGCCACCCGCCGCGCACTCCGGTTCGTGATCGTTCACGGCTGCATGAGCTGAAGGGCTGAAGGTACAGATGCCAGATACCATCACGCTCGAGCTCTTTCGCTACCACCCAGACCGCGACGAGCGCCCGCGCTTCCAGGCGTACGAGGTGCCGTTCCGTGAGGACTGGGTGGTGCTGGACGCGCTGAACTACCTCAAGGACCGCGTGGACGGCTCGCTGACCTATCGCTGGTCCTGCCGCATGGGCGTGTGCGGCTCCTGCGGGATGATGGTGAACGGTTACCCGAAACTCACGTGCGCGGCGTTCTTGCGCGACTATCTGCCGGGCCCGATCCGTGTCGAGCCGCTCAGCGGCTTCCCCGTGGAGCGCGACATGGTGGTGGTGCTGGACGACTTTATGCAGAAGTTGAGTTCGGTGAAGCCGTGGATCATCCGCGAGACCGCGGCCGAGACGATGGCGTCTGGCGAGTACCGCCAGACGCCGGCGCAGCTCGCGGCCTTCAAGCAGTACAGCATGTGCATCAACTGCATGCTCTGCTACGCCGCCTGCCCGGTGTACCAGCACGAGGAGCAGTTCGTGGGCCCGGCCGTGCTGGCGCTGGCGCAGCGCTACAACCTCGATTCCCGCGACCAGGGGAACAGTCAGCGCTACCCGGTGGTGTGGGCGGACGACGGCATCTGGGACTGCACCTTCGTCGGCGAGTGCAGCGCGGTCTGCCCGAAGCACGTGGACCCCGCCGGCGCGATCCAGCAGGCGAAGATCCAGAGCACAGTGGGCTTCATGCGCTCGTTGCTGCCATTCGGGAACCGCTGAATGGCGAAGCCGTTCCACCGCCCGCATTCGAACACGTGGTGGCTGCGGCGCGGTCCGTACCGCGTGTTCATGCTGCGCGAGTGGTCGGCGACGATCTTCGCCGTCTACACCGTGCTGCTGCTCGTGCTGGTGTCGAAGGTGCTGGACGGCCCCGAGGCCTATGACGATTATCTCGGCGTGCTGAAGTCGCCGCTGATGATCGCGTTCCACGCCGTCGCGCTGGCCGCGGCGCTGCTGCACACCGTGACGTGGTTCCAGGCGGTGCCGAAGGCGATGCCGCTGCGCATCGGCGAGGAGAAGGTGCCGCCGGTGCTGCTGATGGGCGGCGCCTACGCCACTCTGCTCGGGGCCTCGGTGGTCGTCGTCGCGCTGTTCCTGCTGGACTGAGGGCCGGACGGGGAACCACGATGCGCTACTCGAACGAGCCGCTCTTCTGGTCGTTGTTCTCGGCGGGCGGCATGCTGGCCGCGCTGCTCTTGCCGGTGCTGATCGTGCTCACCGGCTTCGTGCTGCCGGCCGACGAGATCGCATTCTCGCACCTGCAAGACATCTTCTCGAACGCGCTGATACGGCTCGTGCTGTTCGCGCTCGCGTTCCTCGTCTTCATGCACTGGGCGAACCGCTTCCGTCACACGCTGGTGGACATGGGGCTGAAGTCGCTGCACACGCCGATCAGCGTGCTGTCCTATGTCGTCGCCATCGCTGGTACGGCCTGGGCTGCGCTGGTGCTGCTTGGGTAGCGTCGAGGCCGCTGATCGGCTATCACAGGTGGCGGGCGACGCGCCGGCGCCGCGCCTGTAGTTCGTGAGGAAGTTTGTGAGGAGTTCGACGTGACGGCCCTCTTCTCGTTCATCGGTGCGGGGGTGGTCGTCGGCTTGATCGTTGGTGCCGTGATGGGCATCGTTAGCGATCCGCCGGCCGCGGTCACCGGCGCGGTCGCGGGCGGCATCGCCGCGGTCGTGGCGTGGCTGGTCGGGCGGCAGCAGCCGCCGCCGCTGGCCTAAGGGGCTTCCATGCTCCAGGCTCCGGCCGGGCCAAGGCCCACTAGGGCTTCGTCATCTCCTCCGGCCGTACCCACTGGTCGAACTGCTCGCCCGTGAGCAGGCCGAGCGCGATCGCGGCCTCGCGCAGCGTGGTGCCATCCAGATGGGCCTTCTTCGCCACCTTCGCCGCGTTGTCGTAGCCGATGTGCGGGTTGAGCGCGGTCACCAGCATCAGCGAGGAGCGCATCAACTCCTCGATGCGCGCGGTGTTCGCCTCGATCCCCACCACGCAGTTGTCGGTGAAGGACACGGCGGCGTCGCCCAGCAGGCGGATGCTCTGCAGCGTGTTGTAGACGATCACCGGCTTGAAGACGTTGAGCTCGAAGTGCCCGGTGGCGCCGCCGACGTTCACGGCCACGTCGTTGCCCAGCACCTGCGCGCAGACCATCGTCAGCGCCTCCGACTGGGTGGGGTTCACCTTGCCCGGCATGATCGAGGAGCCCGGCTCGTTCTCCGGCAGCAGCAGCTCGCCGAGGCCGGCGCGCGGCCCGGAGCCGAGCAGGCGCGTGTCGTTGGCAATCTTCATCAGCGAGACGGCGATCGTCTTCAGCTGGCCGGAGAGCTCCACCTGCGCGTCGTGCGCCGCCAGCGCCTCGAACTTGTTCGGGGCGGTCACGAACGGCAGTCCCGTCATGCGCGTGATTTCGGCCGCGACGCGCACCGCGTACTCGGGGTGGGTGTTCAGCCCGGTGCCGACGGCGGTGCCGCCGAGCGCCAGCTCGTAGAGCCGCGGCAGCGTGCTCTCGGCGCGCGCGATGCCGTACTCCACCTGCTTGGCGTAGCCGGAGAACTCCTGCCCGAGCGTGAGCGGTACGGCGTCCATGAGGTGCGTGCGGCCGATCTTGACCACGCCCTCGAACGCCTTCGACTTCGCCGCCAGCGCGGCGTGCAGGTGGCGCAGCCCGGGCGCCAGCACGTGCACGACCTGTTCCGCCGTGGCGATCGACATCGCGCCCGGGAAGACGTCGTTGGAGGACTGCGACATATTGACGTGGTCGTTGGGGTGGACCGGCCGCTTGGAGCCCTGCTCGCCGCCGAGCAGCTCGATGGCGCGGTTGGAGATCACCTCGTTGGCATTCATATTGGTCTGCGTGCCAGACCCGGTCTGCCACACCACCAGCGGGAAGTGGTCGTCGAGATCGCCGTCGCTCACCTGCTGCGCCGCCGCACGGATCGCGTCCGCCAGCTTCGCGTCGAGCTTGCCGACGCTCTGGTTCACGGTGGCGGAGGCGTGCTTGATGATGCCGAGCGCGCGGATGATCGCGCGCGGCATGCGTTCCGTGCCGATCTTGAAGTTCTCAAGCGAGCGCTGCGTCTGCGCGCCCCAGTAGCGGTCTGTGGCGACTTGGATGGCGCCCATGCTGTCGGACTCGGTGCGGGTGGTGGCGGGGCTGGTCTTCGTGGTCATCTCTTGTGCGCCTCGTACGCCTCCGTGATCGGGTGATCGCGCTTGGTCGCCGCCGGCCGTCAGGCCCGCGGGGTGGCGGCGACGAGCTCGAGCACGGCCTTGGCGGCGGCCGCCATGCCCGCCTGCTCCTCGTCGCTGAGCTTGAACTCGTGCACGCGCTGAATGCCGCCGGCGCCGAGCGTGACCGGCGCGCCGATGAAGGCCTGCTTCACGCCGTACGGCCCGTCCAGCAAGGTGCAGCACGGGAGGACGCGCCGCTCGTCGAGCAGCACCGCCTGCACCATCTCGACGGTCGCCGCCGCAGGGCCGTTGAACGCGCTGCCCGTCTTCAACAGCTCGACGATCTCGGCACCGCCGCGCTTGGTGCGCTCCACGATCGCCTGCACGCGGTCCGGGCGCATCAGCGTGGCCAGCGGCACGCCGCCGACGTTGGCGTTCGAGACCAGCGGGACCATCGTTGCCTCGGTGTGACCGCCGACCACCCAGGCGTTGATGTCGCGCACGGAGAGGCCCAGCTCCATGGCGATGAAGGTGCGGTAGCGGCCGCTGTCGAGCATGCCGCCCTGGCCGACCACGCGTGCGGCAGGAAAGCCGCTGGCCTGCAAGGCGACGTGGCACATCGCGTCCATCGGGTTCGCGAAGATGATCAGCACCGCCTGCGGCGAGTGCTTGGCCGCGCTGCCGACCACGGCGCGCACGATGCCGGCGTTAGTGCCCAGCAGGTCCTCGCGCGTCATGCCTGGCCGGCGCGGCACGCCGGAGGTGACCACGACCACGTCGGAGCCGGCGGTGGCTGCCCAGTCGTTGGTGCCGGTGACGGAGCTGCTGAAGCCCACCCAGGGGCTGCCTTCCGCGATGTCCAGCGCCTTGCCCTGCGGCAGGCCCTCGACGATGTCGACGAGCACGACATCGGCGATGCCGCGGGCGGCGAGCAACTGGGCGATGGCGGTGCCCGTCATGCCGGCGCCGACGATCGTTACCTTCTTGCGCACGCGTTCACTCCTTGCACAATCACTCCTTGCAAGATCACTTCACTCTCTGCACCTGCGGCGGGCGCGCCGCTCGCCGCCGCCCCGGCGACCGCGACGGCGTGCGCTCGCGATCCTGAGCCGTAAATGACCGCGAGCAGCTCCCGGCGGCGCTCAGACGGCCATCGTCTGTCGCAGGCCTTCGTCGACCTTGTCCAGAAACTGGCCGGTGGTGAGCCACGGGTGGTCGGGGCCGATCAGCAGCGCAAGGTCCCTGGTCATGGAGTTGGCCTCCACGGTGCCCACGCATACGCGCTCCAGCGTCTGGGCAAAGCGGTCCAGCGGAGCGTTGCCGTCCAGCTTGGCGCGGTGCGCCAGCCCGCGGGTCCACGCGAAGATCGAGGCGATCGGGTTGGTGGATGTCGGCTGCCCGGCCTGGTGCTGGCGGTAGTGGCGGGTGACGGTGCCGTGCGCCGCCTCTGCCTCCACGGTGCGGCCGTCGGGCGTCATCAGCACGGAGGACATCATGCCCAGCGAGCCGAAGCCCTGCGCCACGATGTCCGACTGCACGTCGCCGTCGTAGTTCTTGCAGGCCCACACCAGCGCGCCGCGGCCCTTCAGCACCTGCGCCACCATGTCGTCGATCAGCCGGTGCTCGTAGCTGATGCTCGCCTCCGCGAACTTCTGGGCGAACTCGGCGTCGAACACCTGCTGGAAGAGGTCTTTGAAGCGGCCGTCGTAGGCCTTCAGGATCGTGTTCTTGGTGGAGAGATACAGCGGCCAGCCGCGGTCCAGCGCGTAGTTCATGCAGGCGCGCGCGAACCCCCGGATCGAGTCGTCGAGGTTGTACATGCCCATCGCCACGCCGGGCTCGGTGAACCGCATCACTTCGCGCTCGACCGGCGCGCCGCCGTCGGCGGGGGTGAAGACCATCGTGAGCCTGCCCGCGCCCGGGACCAGAAAGTCGGTGGCGCGGTACTGGTCGCCGTGCGCGTGGCGGCCGATCACGATCGGCTGCTCCCAGTTCGGCACCAGCCGCGGGACGTTCGAGCAAATGATCGGCTCCCGGAACACGGTGCCGCCGAGGATGTTGCGGATCGTCCCGTTCGGGGACCGCCACATCTGCTTGAGGCCGAACTCCTCCACCCGCTCCTCGTCCGGCGTGATCGTGGCGCACTTCACACCGACGCCGTAGCGCTGGATCGCCTCCGCGGACTGCACCGTAATGCGGTCGGCGGTGGCGTCGCGTGACTGGATGCTGAGGTCGAAGTACTTGAGGTCGATATCGAGGTACGGGAGGATCAACTTCTCGCGGATGAAGCCCCACATGATGCGGGCCATCTCGTCGCCGTCGATCTCGACGACCGGGTTGTCAACACGGATCTTGGCCATGGCGCCTCTCGAAGCTGCTACCCGTGGCTGCCGTCGGCGCAGCGCCGGGCGTGTGAAGTATACGGTGATCGCTGGCCTTGGGTGCTCCGGCGCGTGCCCGGGGCGCCCCCGGCCGGGCCTGCGCCGCCGGCCCGCCCGGCGCGAGCGAGAGGGCTGCTGCGGCTTCGCCCGGCCCGCCGCCCGCGCGCTAGAGCGGCACGCTGCCGTGCTTCCTGGCGGGCAGGATCTGGGACTTGTTGCGCAGCATCGCCAGTGCCCGCGCCACCTTGATGCGGGTGTCGCGAGGGTCGATCACGTCGTCCACGTAGCCCTTGGCGGCTGCGATGTACGGGTGCTCGAAGCGTTCCTTGTAGTCCGCGGCCAGCTTGGCGCGGGTGGCCTCGACGTCGTCGGCGGCGTTCAGTTCGCGGCGGTTGATGATGCGCACCGCGCTGGGGCCGTCCATGACCGCGATTAGCGCGGCAGGCCAGGCGTAGTTCACGTCCGCGCCGAGGTGCTTGGAGCCCATGGCGACATAAGCGCCACCGTAGCCCTTGCGCGTGATCACCGTCACCTTCGGCACCGTGGCCTCGGCGTATGCGTATACCAGCTTCGCGCCGTGGGTGATGATCCCGCCCCATTCCTGCGACACGCCTGGCAGATAGCCCGGTACGTCGACCAGGGTCACGAGCGGGATGTTGAACGCGTCGCAGAAGCGGACGAAGCGCGCCGCCTTGCGCGAGGCGTCGATGTCCAGCACCCCACCGAGGTACATCGGCTGGTTGCCCACCAGCCCCACGCTGTGCCCGCCGATGCGACCGAAGCCCACCACAATGTTCTGCGCGAACGCCGCGTGCACCTCCAGGAAGTCGCCGTTGTCGATCACGCGCTCGATCACGTCGCGGACGTCGTAAGGCATGGTCGCGATTTCCGGCACGACGGACAGGATGTCGTCGATGCGGCGGTCGACCGTGTCCCCGGTGTCGACGTAAGGAGGGGTCTCGAGGTTGTTGGCGGGGAGGAAGCTGAGCAGGCGGCGCACCTCCTCGATGCAAGTCTGCTCGCCCTTGATCGCGAAGTGCGCGACCCCGGACTTCGCGGCGTGGGTCATCGCGCCGCCGAGGTCATCGGCGGTGGTGGTCTCGCCGGTGGCGGAGGCGATCACGTCCGGGCCGGTGATGAACATCTGGGAGCTGCCATCGACCATGAAGATGAAGTCGGTGAGCGCCGGCGAATAGGCCGCGCCGCCTGCGCAGGGCCCCATAATCAGGCTGATCTGCGGCACGACGCCGGAGGCGTAGATGTTGCGCAGGAAGATGTCGCCGTAGCCGCCGAGCGAGCCCACGCCCTCCTGGATGCGCGCGCCGCCGCTGTCGTTGAGGCCGATCAGCGGCGCGCCGTTGCGCACCGCGAGGTCCATCGTCTTCGTGATCTTGTCGGCCACCACCGCGCCCAGCGAGCCGCCGAAGACCGTGAAGTCGAAGGCGAAGACGTAGACGGTGCGGCCGTCGACGCTGCCCCAGCCGGTGACGACGGCGTCGCCGTAGAGGGCCTCGCCGTCGTCACCGCCGCGCTCCACGGCCAGTGCGTCGAGCTCATTGAAGCTGCCGTTGTCGAGCAGCAGGGCGATGCGCTCCCGGGCGGTCAGCTTGCCCTGCGCGTGCTGCCGGTCGATGCGGCTCTGGCCACCGCCGAGCGCTGCCCGTTGCTTCAGCTGGGCGAGGCGTTCCAGTTGCTGTTCCATCGACATCTGGCGGCTCCTGCGTATGCCGGCGCGAGCATGGTCCCCGGTGGCGGCAGGGCTGGATCCAGCGCCCGGGTGGTCGCACGCACGGGCAGTATCGCGGTGATCCGGACACCGCGCCAGTACGCGATCAGCGCGGGCGCGGGATGTTCAGGCGGTCTCCGGGCCGGATGGCGCCCATCTGCGCGGTGGTGAACACATTCGCGGCGGCCAGGGCCTCCACGCTGACGTTGAACTGCGCGGCGATGTCCCAGGCGGTGTCACCCGCCTCCACCACATACACCTGCGCGGCGTTCCCGCCGCCGCCCGGGGCGGTGCCCGCCCCCTGGGTGGCGCTTGCGGGGGGCTGGACGTGCGCGCCGCCGCCGGATCCCGGGATCGTGAGCGTCTGGCCGATGCGGACGATGGGGCCGGTGAGCTGATTGCGGTCGATCAGCGTCTGCGTGGTGGTGCCGAAGCGCTGCGCGATTTCGGAGAGCGTGTCGCCCGCGACCACCACGTACGCCTGCTCGGCCACTGTGGTCGCCCTGGCCGCGCCGCCGGCGGAGATGATCGTGGGCTGGGGCTCGACGGCGTAGGGCGCGGCGGTGGGGATGGGCGTCGGGCCAGCGGATGGGGTGTCGCCGGAGCCGCCGCATGCGAGCGCGGGCACGGTCGCGGCGATCGCGAGCACGATCCAGATCAGGCGCTGCATACGCACGTCGAATCCGTGGGGAGACGCGGAGATCGTACCCGAGCGCGCGCGCAGGCGCCAAGCGCAGCGCCGGCGCGCCGCCGGTAGCGGCGCGGGGCGTCTAGCGACGGCTATGGTTGGAGAGCCAGCGCCGGATGCGCGTGGAGAGCGGGGCGGAGCGGTAGCTCAACTCGCGCCCGCGCCAGTAGCGCGGCTGCGCGCTGCCGCCGCCGCGCGAGGAGAACACGAGCGCGGCGAAGGAGACTGCGAACAGCACCCCGCCGGCCAGCAGCACCCATGCCGTCAGGACTGGGCTGAAGCGCCGGAAGAAGAACGACCCGATGATCATCAGGAACGAGAGCAGCACCACCTGGCTTATCGAGACGCGGGCGAGCTGCTGCGCGACCGAGCGTTGCCAGTCGGAGAAGGCGTCGGCCGTCCGGCGGAGCGTCCACTTGCACGCGTGCGCGTACCGACTCTGCGCGCTGGGGAAATACTCGATGCCGGAGAGGATCTCGTTGATCTCGCGCTCGATGTGGTTGTCAGGCATCTTGGCACCTCAGTGGTCCGGCTGCTGATTGCTGCCCGCTTATTGTAACAAGCCGCTCCCGGTTGCGAGCCACTCGCCCCGGTCGACGAGGCCGGCCGGTCCCCGGCTATTCCCCGGCACTCCACTACCAGCCGCGCCCCCGCCTTGACCCACACGCGGGCGCTCGATAGCGTGAGTGCTTGCCCTAGTAGGTTCCACGAGCAGTGCGCACGGCCTCGATGCCAGGTCTGGCCGGCGGCGGAGATGCGGCATGACGACCTCGACCCCCCGGCGTGTCGATACCTACACCGTGGCGCTGCGCACGGTGCTTGGCAAGCGCGTGAAGCGCCTGCGTGGCGACGGCGTGCTGCCGGGGAACATCTATGGCCGTGGCATCGACTCGGTCGCGGTGCAGATGGCCGCCCGCGAGGCGCGGCAGATGCTTGTCAGCCACGGTACCAACACGCTGATCCAGGTGCAGGTCACCGGTGAGCGGGCCCCGCGCCCGGTGATGGTGCGCGACGTGCGCCGCAACCCATACTCCGGCCTGATCCAGCACCTCGACTTCTACCAGGTCGACCTCACGCGCGCGATCGAGGTGGAGGTGCCAGTGGTCGTGACCGGCGCCGCGCCAGCGGTGGCCCTGAAGGGCGGCGTGCTGATCCACGGCGTGAACATTGTGCACGTGCGGGCGCTGCCCGCCGACGTGCCGGAGCATATCGAGATCTCCGTCGACGGCTTGCTCGAGATCGACCAGCAGGTCACGGTCGCCGATCTCCAGCCGCCGGCCGGCGTGACCGTGCTCAGCGAGCCGGGGATCATGCTCGCGCGCGTCACCCGCCCGCGGCTGGCTGAGGTGGCGGCGGTGCCGGCGGGCGCGGAGGCCGCGGTGGGCGCCGAGGCCCCGGCGGCCGAGGAGGGAACCTCCGGCTAGCGCGGTCTGCCGTCGGCGAGCGCGACGGGCTCGCGCCGCCGGGCCTGCGCGGTCCGCAACTGCCCGCAGGCCGCGGCGATCGCCGCGCCCCGCTCGATGCGCACAGTGGCGTTCACACCCGCGGCCTGCAGCTCGCGTTGGAACGCGCGCACGCGCTCTCGCGAAGGGCGTCGCAGCGTCTCGCCCGCCGTCGGGTTGTACGGGATCAGGTTGACGTGGGACTGGATGCCGCGCAGGCGGGCGGCCAGCGCGCGCGCCTGCTGCTCGCTGTCGTTGACGCCCTCCAGCAGCGCGTAGGCGAAGGTCACGCGGCGACCGCGCCGCGCGATGTAGTCGCGCGCAGCGGCCAGCAGTTCGTCGATCGTGGTGCCCGCCGCGGTGGGGATCAGGCGCCGCCGCAGCTCATCGTCCGGCGCGTGCAGCGAGATCGCGAGGCCCACCGGCAGCCCCTCGGCGGCGAGCCGCCGGATGCCGGAGCGCAGCCCCACCGTTGAAACCGTGATGCTGCGGGCGCTCAGGTGCAGGCCGTCGGGGTCGATCAGGTGGCGGATCGCTGTCACGGTGGCGGCGTAGTTCGCCAGCGGCTCGCCCATGCCCATGAACACCACGTTGGTGACGCGCCGCCGACGCGTGAAATGCAGCACCTGTGCGACGATCTCGCCCGCCGTGAGGTTGCGCGTGAACCCCTGCTGGCCGGTGGCGCAGAAGACGCAGCCCATCGCGCAGCCCACCTGGGTGGAGACGCACACCGTCGAGCGCTCGCTTCCGGCGTGGCCCAGCGCCTCCGGGTCGTAGTCCATGCGCACCGCCTCGACGGCGTCGCCGCCGCCGAGGCCCAGCAGCACCTTCGCGGTGCCGCCGTCGTCGCTGACCGTCTCGGCGAGCACGGGCGGTGGAGCGAGCGTGAACTCGCTCGCCAGCTGCTCGCGCAGCGCGGCGGGGAGGTCCGTCATCTGCTCGAACGACGTCGCGCCGCGCGCCAGCGCCCAGCGCAGGGCCTGCGCCGCGCGGTATCGCGACTCGCCGTGGGCGGCGAACCACGCCTCGAGCTCGTCGCTGGTGCAGTCCAGCAGGTGCGTGGTCACAGCAGAAAGTCTAGCAGCCGCGTCAGCCCAGCCGCGCGCCGATGAGCGCGGGGTCGCCGTTGAGGTACTGCTCGATCTCCACCGCGCGGCGGCCGGGGCGCTGCACCCGCAGCAGCGTGAGCGCCCCCTCGCCGCAGGCGACCACCGCGCGTGCGGCGCGGCCCGGCAGCAGCGGCGTGAGCGGCGCGCCGTCGCCCGCGAGCACGCTGCCGGGCGGAGCGCCGGGCGTCGCCGCCAGCGGCCACGCGGCGTGCACCGTGAGCGGCTCGTCGCCGTAGCTCGCCGTCGCCGCGGGCCACGGCTGGAACGCCCGCACCCGTCGCCACAGCTCCACCGCCGGGCGCGACCAGTCGAGCAGCGAGTCGGCGCGCGAGAGCTTCGGCGCGTACGTGGCTTGCGATTCGTCCTGCGGCGTCGCCTCGATCTCGCCGGCGACCCAGCGCGGCAGCAGTTGCAGCAGCAGCGCCGCGCCCAGCTCCGCGATGCGGGCCGTCAGCGTCGCGGTGGTGTCGAGCGGCTCGATCGGCGTGCGCGCCTGCCCGAGCAGCGGACCGGCGTCGATCTCGCGCACCACGCGCATGATCGTCGCGCCGCTCTCGGCGTCGCCGGCGAGGATCGCGGAGGCGACGGCGGAGGCGCCGCGGTGGCGCGGCAGCAGCGAGGCGTGCACGTTCAGCACGTGGCGGGGGAACGCCGCCAGCAGGTGCGAGGGCAGGATGTGCCCGGAGGCGGCCACCACGCCGAGGTCCGGGCGCAACGCGGCGAGTTGCGCGGTCTCGTCGCGGCCCAACCGCTGCGGCTCCAGCACCGGCACCCCGGACTGCAGCGCCAGCGCCTTCACCGGTGTCGGCAGCGCCCGGCCCGAGCGGCCGCGCCGCCGGTCCGGCTGCGTCACCACGGCGACGACCTCGCAGTCCGCGGCCGCGAGCAGCGCGCGCAGCGTCGGCAGCGCGTACTCGGGGGAGCCGAAGAACACGACGCGCACGCTAGCCTCCCCCATCCAGCCGCCAGCCCTCGACGCCGCGGAAGCGGTCGGCGGGCGCGAACAGCAGGCCATCGGTGAGGCCGGTGAGCGCGGCAGGGTGCACGTACACGCGCGCCGGGTAGAGCAGCACCACGCTCGGCGCGTGCTCGACGAAGCGCTCCGAGAGGCGACGGTACAGCTCGCGGCGCTCGTCCACGTCCAGCGTGACGCGCGCGCCCTCCAGCAGCAGGTCGGCGAGCGCGTCACGGTAGCCGGCGACATTGCGGCCGGGCGCGGGGATCTGCGAGCTGTGCCACGCGCCGTAGGGATCGGGGTCCACCTCGGTGTCCCAGCCAAAGAGCGCGAGCTGGTAGTCGCGTGGCTCCAGACGGCGCGCGATCAGCTCCGCCGCTCCGACGCTGACCACGGTCACGCGCGCGCCGTGCTCGCCGAGCTGCGCCGCGACCGCGCGCGCGAGCGCCTCGCGAGCGGGGTCCGCGTTGGTGACGAGCTCCAGCGCGAGCGCCCGCCCGGCGCGCGCGCGGACGCCGTCGGTGCCGCGCGGCCACGCCGCCGCGTCGAACAGGGCGTCGGCCTCGAAGGGCGCGGGCCACTGCCCAGGGGCGTAGGCCCACGACCCGGGGACGATCGGCCCGTCGCCCGCCGCCCCGTAGCCGCCCGTCCCCTCCAGCAGCGCGCGGCGATCGATGGCCGCCGCGATCGCACGCCGCAACGACGGATCGTTCAACGGGGCGCGCTGGTTGTTGAGGTAGAGCATGGTGTAACCGGAGCGTACTAGCGCGGTCGCCGCGAGATCGGCGCGCGCGGCGACCGCTGCCAGGCCCTCGACCGTCGGGCTCTCCGCGAGCAGCGCCGCGTTCACGTCGCCGCCCGCGAGCGCGGCCTCGAGCGCCGCGCGGTCGGCGTAGAAGCGGAGCTCGATCGCGCGCAGCGCCGCCGCGCCCCCGCGGTGCCCCGCGTAGCGCTCGAGCCCCGCGTGGCGCGCGTCCAGCGCGGCCAAGCGGTACGGGCCGCTGCCGACCGGGGCGAGGTTGAACGGGCTCGCGGCCAGCTGCGCGGGGTCGAGGCCGGTGAGCAGGTGGCGGGGGAGCACGCCGAGCGCGGTGCGTGCGAGGAATCCGGCGGACGGCGCCGGTAGCTCGATCACGAGCGTGAGCGGGTCCGCGACTGTCACCGTCACCCCTGTCCACTGTGCGGCCAGCGCCGGCGGCCCGCGAAAGCCCGCCGCCTGCAGCTGGGCGATCGTGAACGCCACATCGGCGGCGTCGAGCGCCGCGCCATCGTGCCAGAGCACCCCCGGGCGCAGGCGGAAGGTGTAGGTGAGGCCATCGGGCGTGACCTCCCAGCGCTCGGCGAGGTCCGGTCGCGGGGCGCCGTCGCCGTCGATGCGGGTGAGCCCGCTGAAGATCAGCGCGGCGAGGTCGGCGTCCACGTCGTTCGAACGGGCGAACAGCGGGTTGATGCGGCTCGGCGCACCGATCACGCCCTCGACATAACGGTCATGCGCGCCGCCGGGAGCGCCGAAGGCGTACCAGCCAGCGATCACGGCCAGCCCGCCGGCGAGCGCGAGCAGGTAGAGCAGCCGCGCCGGGAGCAGGCTTCGGAGCGGGCGCCGCACCGCCGTGCCGCGCTCCTAGCCGGAGGCGGCGACGCTCCAGGCGGCGATCGAGAGGAAGGCCGCCACCACCACGATCGTCAGGCGGTGCATAGAGCGCTGCATGCCGCGGCGGGTGCGGAAGCCGGCATCCGCGCCGCCGAGGCCGGCGCCGAAGCCGGTGCCGCGCACCTGCAGCAGCACCAGCACGATCAGCAGCGAAGAGACGATGATCTGCGCAAGGCTCAGGAAGTCCCGGAGTTCCATCGGGTCGAGGCTACGCCCGCGCCCGGCGGCGGGCAAGCGGGCGGGGGAGGGGGGCCGCGTCGCTACGGCGCGAGCGCCGGCACCTGCTCGCGGGCGCGCGCGCGGAGGTCTCGCTCGAAGTAGAGCCGCATCACGGCGCTGGCCAGCCGCTCCGAGTGGTGGCGGTAGCGCACCTCCTGGTCGACCAGGTCGGCGAGCACGAGGCGTGCGTGGCCGTAGTCAGCATCGCCGGGCGCGACCACCGGCTGGGAGCGCCACTCCGCGGGCAGGGGCTCCGACGGCAGGTTGGAGTTCGCCAGCACCACGTGCGCGAAGTCGGTGCCCCTGAGGTGGCGCCGCAGCGTGGCGTAGTGGTCGGCCGCGTCGTAGCCGTCGGTTTCGCCATGTTGAGTGGCGACGTTGCTGACGTAGAGCTTGTAGGCGCGCGAGATGCGCAGCGCCTCGCCGAGCTCGCGTACCAGCAGGTTCGGCAGCACCGAGGTGTAGAGGCTGCCCGGCCCCACCACGATCAGGTCCGCCTCGATCAGTGCGCGCACTGCCTCCGGGTTGGAGCGCACGTTGCCGGGCTCGATCATCAGCTCGCGCACCGGTGAGCCCGCGAGCGGGATCTGCGATTCGCCGTGCACCGTGGTGCCGTTCTCGAGCTTCGCCGCCAGCGTGACGTTGGCGAGCGTGGAGGGCACGATCGCGCCGCGCACCGCGAGCACGCGCGAGGTCTCGCGGATCGCCTCCTCCATGTTTCCGGTCACGCCGGCCATCGCCACGATGAACAGGTTGCCGAAAGAGTGCCCGCCGACGCCGGAGCCGCCTTCGCCCGTGTGCTCGTCGAAGCGGTACTGGAACAGCTTCGTGACCAGCGGCTCAGCGTCGGAGAGCGCGGCGATGCAGTTGCGGAGGTCGCCGGGCGGGATCACGTCGAGGTCGCGCCGCAGCCGCCCGCTGGACCCGCCGTCGTCGGCGACCGTCACCACGGCAGTGAGGTTCACGGTGTAGCTCTTGAGCCCGCGCAGCAGCGTGGAGAGCCCGGTGCCGCCGCCGATGGCGACGATCTTCGGGCCGCGTTGCTGCGTCCGCGCCGAGTAGATGCGGTCGACGAGGGCGTCCTGCCGGTCGGCGGGCAGCAGCACTGAGATCAGCGAGCGGTTGAGCCGCCAGACGGCGTAGATGCTGATGCCTGAGGCGAGGCTCACGAAAAGCACGCCACGCAGCCAGCGCGGGACGAACTGCAGCGTCGCCCAGTAGACCCAGCTGGGGAAGGTGTAGGAGACGTACGCCTCGCGCAGCAGGTAGGCGAAGCCCAGGCCCATGACCGCCACGCCCAGCGCGAGCAGCAGCAGCCAGCGCTTGACGCCTAGACCGACATACAGCCACTTCATGATGCTCTGGCGACTCATGCGCCCACCGCTGCTCTCAACCCCGCCTCCAGTAGACGCGCCCGCCCGACAGCGGGCAACGGCCCCGCTCGCAGCCCGCTCACGTCCGATTCACGCTACGAGCAGCCGCCGCAGCGCCTGCGCGGCCGACAGTGGGTCCGAGCGGCCGCGCGTCTGGCGCATCACCTGGCCGACCAGGAACTGGAGCGCGCTCTCCTTGCCCCCGTGGAAGTCTGCGACCGCCCTTGGGTTGGCGTTCAGCACCGCCTGCGCGATGCGCGCTAGCTCGCCCTCATCGCGCACCTGTCCCAGCCCGCCCGCCTCGACGATCGCCGAGGGCGAATCGCCGCTCGCGAAGGCCGCCTCCAGCACCTGCTTGCCGGTGGCCGCGGTGATCGCGCCATCCTCCACGAGGTCGACCAACTGCGCGAGATGTTCCGGCGTGAGCGGGGTGGCCGCGAGCTCGACGCTGCCGGGCCCGCTGTTGAGCAGCGCCGCGACGTCACCGAGCAGCCAGTGCGCGAGGGCGCGGGTGCGGCCCGGCTTGACCGCGCGCGCGGCGGCCTCGAAGGCGCCGGCGCGCTCGCGCGTCTCCGTCAGCGCGCGCGCCTCCTCCGCGCCCAGCGCGTACTCGCGCTCGAAACGCGCGCGCTTCGCATCCGGCAACTCCGGCAGCCGCGCGCGCAGCGCCTCCACCAGCTCCGGCATGCACTCCAACGGGGGCAGGTCCGGCTCCGGGAAGTAGCGGTAGTCGTGCGCCTCCTCCTTCGATCGCTGCGAGACCGTCTCGCCGGTGGCGTCGACGTAGCCGCGCGTCTCCTGCGCGACGCTGCCACCGCTGGCGAGCATGCGCGCCTGTCGCTCGACCTCGAACTCGATCGCCCGCTGCACGGCGCGAAACGAGTTCATGTTCTTCACCTCGACCTTCGCGCCGAGGCGGTCCGTCCCGACGGGGCGGATCGAGACGTTGGCGTCGCAGCGGAAGGAGCCCTTTTCCATGTCCACGTCCGAGACGCAGATGTAGCGCAGGGTCTGGCGCAGCTTGCGCATGTAGGCGACCGCCTCGGCGGCGCTGCGCATGTCGGGTTTCGTTACGATCTCCATCAGCGGCACGCCCGCGCGGTTCACGTCCATCAGCGAGTAGCCCTCGCCGCTGCCGTCGTCGCGGTGTAGCAGGCGCGCCGTGTCCTCCTCGAGGTGGACGCGCTCGAGGTGCACGAGCCGGCGCTCGCCGGCCAGCTGGATCTCGAGCCCGCCGCCGGTGCACAGCGGCTGGTCGTACTGCGAGATCTGGTAGCCCTTCATCAGGTCCGGGTAGGGGTAGTTCTTGCGGTCGAACTTCGACCGCCGCGGGATCGCGCAGCCGAGCGCGAGCCCGGTGAGGATTGTGAACGTGACCGCCTGCGCGTTGATCACCGGCAGCACGCCGGGCATCCCGAGGCAGACGGGGCAGACGTGCGTGTTCGGCTCGGTGTCGAAGTAGTCGCGCTCGCAGGCGCAGAACATCTTCGAGCGGGTGTTGAGCTGGACGTGGGTCTCCAGTCCGATCACCGTCTCGTACGCCGTCGCCGTCACGCGCGCTCCGCTCCTGCCGTCCCGTCCCGTACCCCGCCGAGCATCGCTCTGAACGTTAATTGTAGCGCGGCCGCACCTTCCGGCCCTCCGCGATCGCCTAGACTGCCGGCATGAGCCCCGTGCGCAAACGCGGCGAGCCGCCCCCGGGCGTGCAGCGCGACCTCCTCACCGGCCTCACCGGCGCGGCCGGCCAGTGGGCGCCCGCCTCCGCCGACGCGCCGCTCGCGGCGCGCATGCGACCGCGCGACCTCGACGAGTTCGTCGGGCAGCCGCAGGTGGTGGGGCCGGGGCGACCGCTGCGGCGCATGATCGAGCGCGACGAGCTGCCCTCGATCGTGCTCTGGGGGCCGCCGGGCTCCGGCAAGACCACGCTTGCCGCGATCATCGCGCGGCGCACGCAGCGGCACTTCGCCCGCCTCTCCGCGGTCTCCTCGGGCGTCGCGGACCTGCGGCAGGCGGTCGCCGACGCGCAGGAGCGCCGCCGCGTGGCCGGCCTGCGCACGCTGCTGTTCATCGACGAGCTGCACCGCTTCAACCGCGCGCAGCAGGACGCCGTGCTGCCCTACGTCGAAGACGGCACCGTCACGCTGATCGGCGCGACCACCGAGAATCCGTCGTTCTACGTCGTGGCGCCGCTGCTCTCGCGCGCCCGCGTCTTCCGGCTGGAGCTGCTCGGCGCCGACGATGTGCGCGCGATCCTGCAGCGCGCGCTGGAGGACCGCGAGCGCGGCCTCGGCGGACAGCCGATCGCCGTCGACGGCACCGCGCTCGATACGCTGGCGGCGCTGGCGGGCGGCGACGCGCGCGCCGCGCTCAACATGCTGGAGCTCGCGGTCGCGGCTGCGGTGCCGGACCCAGATGGCATGAAGCAGGTAACGCGCGAGCTCGTGGAGCAGAGCGCGCAGCATCCGACGCTGCTCTACGACCGCGAGGGTGACGCTCACTACGACACGATCTCGGCCTTCATTAAGTCGCTGCGCGACTCCTCCGTCGATGGCGCGCTGTACTGGCTGGCGCGCATGCTGGAGGCGGGGGAAGACCCGCTGTTCGTGGCACGCCGCCTGGTGATCCTCGCGGCGGAGGACGTGGGCCTGGCCGACCCGCAGGCGCTGCTGCTCGCGGTGGCCTGTCAGCAGGCGGTGCATTTCCTCGGCATGCCGGAGGCGCACCTGCCGCTCTCGGAGACCACGATCTACCTGGCGCGCGCGCCGAAGTCGAACTCGGCGCTCACCGCCTACGCGCGCGCCGCGGCAGATGTGGAGCGCACGCGCAACGACGCCGTGCCGCTGCACCTGCGTAACGCGGTTACCGGGTTGATGCGGGGGATGGGCTACGGGGCTGGTTACCAGTACGCGCACGAGCACGAGGGCCACCGCCCGCCGCCCTCGCAGACGCACCGTCCGCCCTCCGCGGAGGGGAACCGGTATTACGAGCCGGGCGCGCTCGGCGACGAGGCGCGCGAGCGCTAGGCGGGCCCCGCGCCGCGCGCAGAGCGAGGGCCGCCCCGTCGGGGCGGCCCTCGCCGGTCAGGTCGTGGGGGTCGGCGCTACTCGACGGTGAAAGCGATGCGCATGCCCAGCTCGTAGTGGGTGGCGACGTTGCAGAGCAGCAGGTACTTGCCCTTGGCGAGCGTGAACGTCTTCGCGGCCGACTTGCCGGCCGCGAACTCCTCGATCTCGCCGATCACCTTGAGCTTGCTCTCGTCTGCCTTGGCGTCCTTGACGGCCAGCTTGTCGACCGCGAGATCGGTGCTGACCACCATCAGCTCGTGCGCGATCGTGCCCTTGTTGCTGGCCTTGAAGGTGACGTTGCCGGTGGGCACGGCGGCCTTGCTCGGCTCCACCGCCCACTCCTTGAGCGTGACGTCGACCGTGGTCTTCGTGCCGCCGCCGGCCGTCGTCGCGGTCGTCGTCGCTGGCTTCTCGTTTTTGTCGCCGCCGCCGCACGCAGCGAGCGCCAGCGCGCCGAGCAGCAACGTCGCCAGCAGCAGGGGCAACCGCATCCGTCGCATCATCGCTCTGACCTCCCGGAACTGAGCACGCTCTGGCCTAGCTAGGATCGCCGCCGGCCTGCGCCCGCGCCGCGCGCGCTACGTTGCCGCCGCCGGACAGGGGGACACGATGGCACTGGCAGATCGCACTCCGCCCAGCGTCGAAGATTTCGAGGCTTATCGCAAGCGCTTCTCCATTTGGGGGTGCTGGGGCGCCGCCGACGATCTCGGCACGCTCACCGAAGCAGCGCGGAGAGGCTGTAGGATTGAGGCGGGCGGTGGTGCCGGGGGAGGGACTCGAACCCCCACGCCTTGCGGCCGCGGATTTTAAGTCCGCTGCGTCTGCCAGTTCCGCCACCCCGGC